>NZ_QTNH01000023.1:400-42247 GCF_003603515.1 Bacteroides sp. AM32-11AC
TTGACATACAAAATTCATTTGAAATAATTAGTGAAAAAATCAGAGGAGGGGATGTTTGATACTATCAGACATCCCTTTTTCTGTATTATATATGTAAGATTAACGGCGGAATTCAAATTTTAATCGTAATTTTGTAGCCCATTATGAGTAGAATAATAGCCATAGACTACGGTCGGAAACGCACGGGAATAGCCGTGAGTGATACATTGCAGATGATTGCGAATGGACTGACAACTGTGCCTACACACCAATTGTTGCAGTTTCTTCTTGATTATGTGGCTAAGGAGCCGGTAGAGCGTATCTTGGTAGGCTTTCCTAAGCAGATGAACAATGAGGCTTCGGAAAATATGAAGAATATCGAACCTTTTGTCCGTTCGCTGAAGAAGAAACTGCCTGACATGCCGGTTGAATATGTAGACGAGCGTTTTACTTCTGTTCTGGCTCATCGGACGATGCTTGAGGCCGGATTGAAAAAGAAGGACCGCCAAAACAAAGCGCTGGTGGATGAAATCAGTGCAACTATTATTCTGCAAACTTATTTAGAGAACAAACGTTTCTCTTTTTTATAATGTATAGAAAGTAATTTGTAATTAGTAATTTGTAGTAAAGGAAATGATTTTACCCATTTATGTGTACGGCCAGCCCGTATTGAGAAAGGTAGCAGAGGATATTGCCCCGGACTATCCGAATTTGAAAGAACTTATTGAGAATATGTTTGAAACGATGGACAATGCTGAAGGTGTGGGACTTGCTGCACCGCAAATAGGTTTGCCTATCCGCGTAGTAACCATTAATCTGGATGTCTTGTCTGATGATTTGCCAGAATATAAAGATTTCCGCAAGGCGTATATCAATGCCCATATTCTGGAAGTGTCCGGTGAGGAAGTTTCTATGGACGAGGGTTGCTTGAGCCTTCCAGGAATTCATGAATCAGTGAAGCGTGGCAACAAAATACGCGTGCAATACCTGGACGAGAACTTGGAACCGCACGATGAGATTATCGAAGGTTACCTGGCACGCGTGATGCAGCACGAGTTCGACCATCTGGAAGGAAAGATGTTCATCGACCATTTGTCTCCGTTACGCAAGCAGATGATTAAAGGAAAACTGAATGCCATGTTGAAAGGCAAGGCACACTGCACTTATAAGGTGAAAACCGTAAAGAAATAAGTTTAACCATATAATATGGTATAAAAGGCTCAAAAAATATAAAAAGTGTTCCGCTAATCCCGACAAGTAAACGAAAAACGTTACTTTTGTTTCGTTTACAAGCATTTATAAAACAAGATGATAAAAAAAATACTGACGGCTATTTTGCTGTTACCCACATTGTTGTATGCACAAATCAATACGGAACGGGTGATGACCATTGCTCGGAATGCATTGTATTTTGAGGATTACGTGCTTTCTATCCAATATTTTAATCAAGTAATCAACGCGAAACCTTATTTATATGAGCCTTATTTCTTCCGTGGACTGGCAAAAATCAATTTGGATGACTATCAGGGAGCGGAGAGTGATTGTGATGCTGCGATTCAGCGGAACCCTTTTGTGGTAGGTGCTTACCAAATCAGAGGATTGGCACGTATCCGTCAGAACAAGTTTGACGAGGCGATTGAAGATTATAAAACTGCCATCAAATACGACCCGGAGAATGTGGTGCTTTGGCATAATCTTTCCCTTTGCCATATTCAGAAAGAAGATTATAAGGCGGCTAAGGAAGATTTGGGTACGCTTCTGACAATTGCCCCCAGATATACACGTGCTTATCTGATGCGCGGGGAAGTCTCCCTGAAACAGAACGATACGATACAAGCTTTGCGTGATTTTGACAAAGCCATCGATATGGACCGTTATGACCCGGATGGATGGGGGGCAAGAGCCATTGTACGCCTCCAGCAGGGGAAGTATAAAGAGGCTGAAGCTGATTTGGACCAGTCTATCCATCTGAGTGCAAAGAATGCCGGTAACTATATCAACCGTGCCTTGGCGCGTTTCCATCAGAATAATTTGAGAGGCGCCATGAGTGACTATGATTTGGCTTTGGATATTGATCCGAATAATTTTCTCGGGCACTACAACCGCGGTTTGCTGCGTGCCCAGGTGGGCGATGACAACCGGGCAATAGAGGATTTTGATTTTGTGTTGAAGATGGAACCGGATAACATGATGGCCACCTTCAATCGTGGTTTGTTACGTGCGCAGACGGGGGATTACCGGGGAGCTATCAGTGACTATTCCAAAGTGATTGCAGAATATCCTAACTTTATGGCCGGCTATTATCAGCGTGCCGAAGCCCGTAAAAAGATTGGCGACCATAAGGGAGCCGAGCAGGATGAGTTCAAAATCATGAAGATGCAGATAGACAAGCGTAACGGTGTTTCTTCTGGTGACAAAAAGGAAGGTGACGACAGTAAGGATGTTGCGGATAATTCCTCGGAAAACTCCAATGGAGATGGCGGGAAGACCCGTAAGAAATCCGACAAGAACATGGAAAATTATCGGAAAATTGTAATAGCGGACGATTCGGAAGTTGACCAGCGTTATAAGAGCGATTATCGCGGACGTGTACAAGACCGAAATGTGACCATCAAGCTTGAGCCGATGTATGCTTTGACTTATTATGAGAAACTGAGCGATGTGAAACGTATCGTACATTATCATAAGTATATTGAGGAACTGAACCATTCGAAACTGTTCCCGAAGCCACTGCGCATCACCAATATGGAAGCTCCGCTGACGGAGGAACAAGTACGCTTCCACTTTGCTTTGATAGACGCTCATACGTCTGATGTGGTGGCTGACGAGAAGAACGCCAAGAAACGTTTCATGAGAGGTCTGGACTTCTATCTGGTTCAGGATTTTGCCAGTTCCATAGATGACTTTACAAAGAGTATCTTGTTGGACGACACTTTCTTTCCGGCATACTTTATGCGTGCTTTGGTGCGTTATAAGCAACTGGAATATAAAAAGGCCGAAGCCACAATGAGTGAAGGCGCCACTTCGGGTACAACGGAAATGAAGAAGCCAGAAGTGACGGCCATCGATTATGAAGTTGTGAAGAATGACCTGGACCACGTTATTCTATTGGCTCCTGATTTTGTCTATGGCTATTATAACCGTGGCAATGTGTCTTCGTTACTGAAGGATTACCGTGCCGCCTTGGCGGATTATGACAAGGCGATTGAGCTGAGTCCCGATTTTGCTGAAGCATACTTTAACCGTGGGTTGACGCACATCTTCCTGGGGAATAACAAACAAGGTATTGCCGATTTGAGTAAAGCCGGAGAGTTGGGCATTGTCTCGGCCTATAATATCATAAAGAGGTTTACAGATACACGGGAATAACATTTTTTTGCTAAAAAATAGAATATCAAAAAGAATTAGCTATTTTTGCGTTCTGAAAAATGAAATATACATATAAACTATGATAAAGATAACATTTCCAGACGGCTCTGTTCGTGAATATAACGAAGGAGTAACGGGACTGCAGATTGCAGAAAGCATCAGTTCGCGATTGGCACAAGACGTGCTGGCTTGTGGCGTGAACGGAGAAATTTATGATTTGGGGCGTCCTATCATGCAAGACGCTGAAGTGGTTCTTTATAAATGGGAGGATGAGCAGGGTAAGCATGCCTTTTGGCATACCAGTGCCCACTTGCTGGCCGAAGCTTTGCAGGAACTCTATCCGGGCATCCAGTTCGGTATAGGTCCTGCTATCGAAAACGGTTTCTACTATGATGTGGACCCGGGTGACACGACTATCAAGGAAGCTGACCTGCCAGCCATTGAGAAAAAGATGGCTGAACTGGTGGCTAAGAAAGAAGCGGTTGTCAGACAAGACATTGCCAAGGCGGATGCTTTGAAGATGTTCGGTGACCGTGGAGAAACTTATAAATGCGAGCTGATTTCCGAATTGGAAGACGGCCACATCACAACTTATACGCAGGGTGCATTTACCGACTTGTGCCGTGGCCCTCACTTGATGACCACAGCGCCTATCAAAGCTATCAAGCTGACTTCCGTTGCCGGTGCTTATTGGCGTGGACAGGAGGACCGTAAGATGATGACCCGTATCTATGGTATCACCTTCCCGAAGAAGAAGATGCTGGATGAGTATCTTGTTCTGCTGGAAGAAGCCAAGAAGCGTGACCACCGCAAAATCGGTAAGGAGATGGACTTGTTCATGTTTTCTGACACCGTAGGTAAGGGGCTCCCGATGTGGCTACCCAAAGGTACTGCACTGCGTATCCGCTTGCAGGACTTCTTGCGCCGCATTCAGGCCCGTTACGATTATCAGGAAGTAATGTGTCCGCCCATCGGCAACAAATTGCTTTACATCACTTCCGGACACTATGCAAAATATGGTAAGGACTCCTTCCAGCCCATCCACACACCGGAAGAAGGAGAGGAATACTTCTTGAAACCGATGAACTGTCCTCACCACTGTATGATTTACAAGAACTCACCCCGTTCTTACAAAGACCTGCCTTTACGTTTGGCAGAGTTCGGTACGGTTTGCCGTTACGAGCAGAGTGGCGAGTTGCACGGTTTGACACGTGTACGTAGCTTTACGCAGGATGATGCGCATATCTTCTGCCGTCCGGACCAGGTGAAGGATGAGTTCCTCCGTGTAATGGACATTATCTCCATCGTGTTCGAATCTATGGACTTCGAGAACTTCGAGGCACAGATTTCCTTGCGCGACAAGGTGAACCGCGAAAAATATATCGGTAGCGACGAGAACTGGGAAAAAGCAGAACGAGCCATCATCGAAGCTTGTGAAGAAAAGGGTCTGAAGGCAAAAATAGAATATGGAGAAGCCGCTTTCTATGGTCCTAAATTGGACTTCATGGTGAAGGATGCCATCGGTCGCCGTTGGCAGCTGGGTACCATCCAGGTGGACTACAACCTGCCGGAACGTTTCCAGCTGGAATATACCGGTGCCGACAATCAGAAGCACCGTCCCGTAATGGTTCACCGTGCTCCGTTCGGCTCCATGGAACGCTTCGTGGCTGTGCTTATTGAGCATACGGCCGGTAAGTTCCCGTTGTGGCTGACTCCCGACCAGGTTGCCATCCTGCCTATCAGCGAGAAGTTCAACGACTATGCGCATGAAGTGAAACAATACTTGAAGCGATATGACATCCGTGCCATTGTGGATGAGCGCAATGAAAAGATTGGTCGTAAGATTCGTGACAATGAGATGAAGCGTATTCCGTACATGCTGGTTGTAGGTGAAAAGGAGGCTGAAAACAAGGAAGTTGCTGTCCGCAAGCAGGGAGAAGGTGATAAAGGAACCATGAAATTTGAAGAATTTGCCAAAAAAATGAACGAAGAAGTTCAGAATATGATAAATAAATGGTAACTTTGCGCCCAATTGTAGAAGCATAGCATATATTAGATGTTCTAAAGTTCGCTTTTACTTAACAAAAACATTAATTTGGGAATAGTAAATAAGAAACAAACTGGAAGTAAACGTTATTTAATGAAGAATGACAGCTTAAAAGGGCAACATCGGATTAACGAACAAATCCGGGCCAAAGAAGTCCGCATAGTGGGCGATGAAGTAGAACCAAAAGTGTATCCGATAGCGCAGGCTTTAAGACTTGCTGAAGAACATGAAGCGGATCTCGTGGAGATTTCTCCAAATGCACAACCCCCTGTTTGTCGTATTATTGATTATTCTAAATTTCTTTATCAGTTAAAGAAGCGTCAGAAAGAACAAAAGGCAAAGCAGGTGAAGGTGAACGTGAAGGAAATACGTTTTGGACCTCAGACTGATGACCATGATTATAACTTCAAGTTGAAGCATGCCAAAGGCTTTTTGGAAGATGGCGATAAGGTGAAAGCCTACGTATTCTTTAAAGGCCGTTCTATCTTGTTCAAAGAGCAAGGTGAAGTGTTGCTGCTCCGTTTTGCCAATGATTTGGAAGACTATGCGAAGGTAGACCAAATGCCGGTTTTGGAAGGAAAGAGAATGACAATCCAGCTCTCTCCGAAGAAAGTGGCGGCACCTAAGAAGAGCGCGGCTCCCAAGCCTGCAGAAGATGCGCCAAAGGCTGCGTCGGCTGAAACCGAAGAAGAATAAAGAAGTGAGTAACGCCATAGGTATAGTGCGTTGCCATATAATTTAATAATTAAAAAGTTTAAAAAAGATGCCAAAGATGAAGACTAACTCCGGTTCTAAAAAGAGATTTACTCTTACCGGAACAGGTAAAATCAAAAGAAAGCACGCTTTTCATAGTCACATCCTGACTAAGAAAACTAAGAAGCAGAAAAGAAACTTGTGCTACTCTACACTTGTTAGTACAACAGATGTAAGCCAGGTGAAAGAGCTCTTAGCAATGAAGTAATTGAAAAGCGTACAAAAGTATTAAAGTTATTAACCGAATGCATTAGCTTTAAGTCCGCTGCGTGAAGTAACGGCGCTAACATTCAAAAACAAGTAAAACTATGCCAAGATCAGTAAATCATGTTGCTTCTAAAGCAAGAAGAAAGAAAATTTTGAAATTGACCAGAGGTTACTTTGGTGCAAGAAAGAACGTTTGGACTGTTGCCAAGAATACTTGGGAAAAAGGTTTGACCTATGCGTTCCGTGACCGTAAGAACAAGAAGAGAAACTTCCGTGCTTTGTGGATTCAGCGTATCAACGCTGCCGCTCGTCTGGAAGGTATGTCTTACTCTAAGCTGATGGGCGCTTTGCACAAAGCTGGTATCGAAATCAACCGCAAAGTGTTGGCTGATTTAGCGATGAACCATCCGGAAGCTTTCAAGGCTATCGTTGCTAAAGCGAAGGCTGCATAAAAACAGTTAGCAGATAAATTACGAGGTGCTGATTACTCTTTTGGTAGTCAGCACTTTTTGTTTTCTGATACTCCGGGGAGGGGTTAAAACTTGAAAAGGACTTGAAACAATTTACTGCTTTTACTTGTTTCTTTCATAGAAACTCATTACCTTTGTTATAGAAAAAATAGCCGCATTGATTGGATCGGGAAACTCATCAATTTTTATGAAATACCGAGACAAGCTTCGCTTCTCAATGGCGGGCCACGCCCTTCGGGGTAACTCTTGAGTCGGTGGATTACAAAGAGGAGGAGCACTCAAATCATGTCATACGGAGTTTCATCACATCATCGGTGCGGCTTTCTATAAAAGAGGAACGGTAATCTGTTTGGATAACCGTTCCTCTTTCGTTTTATGCGGATGTGGGTGATTGTGAAACGATGATACGTGATGCTGAAACAGATGATGTGTCAAGGGAAGATAGATGATGTGTTTATACAAGACAGACCATCTGTATCGGGTGAACAGATGGTCTGTTTTGAAAAGAGTTTTTTTAAGTTTATTTGTTGTCCCGTAAGTCTTTTACCCTGACGGCTTTTCCTTCGCTCTGCGGCAAGGAACCTTTCTTTACCAACCGTAACTTCGGAGTTACCAGAATCTCGTCTTTCAGCTGGCGGGTAATGGCTTTGCTAATCTTTTGTAGCTCGATGTAATTGTCAGTAGAGAGGTCGCTAAGTTCAACTTCCACAATTATCTCATCCTGGTTATTGACCGTTTCGAGCGTGATGAGGTAATTGCTGCCCAATTCGGGGAATTGTACCAGCACCTTTTCCACCTGCATGGGGAAGATATTGACTCCCTTGATGATGAACATATCGTCGCTACGGCCTTTGATGCGGTCTATACGGATGTGGGTACGTCCGCAAGGGCACTTGCCGGGCAGGATGCGGGTAAGGTCGCGTGTACGGTAGCGGATGAGGGGCATCATCTCTCTGTCCAGCGTTGTCAGTACCAGTTCGCCGATTTCACCTTCCGGTACGGGTTCGCCGGTTTCCGGGTTAATGATTTCGACCAGGTAGCAATCTTCCCAGAAGTGCATGCCGTCTTGTTCGGTGCACTCGAAGGCTACGCCGGGACCGTTCATTTCAGTCATACCAAAGCTGTTATAGGCTTTGACGCCAAGCATGCGTTCAATCTTTCTGCGTTGCTCGTCTGTGTGGGGTTCGGCACCGATAACAAGCGTTTTCAGACTTGTGCCGGCGGGGTCCATCCCTTCTTCCTGGAATACCTCTGCCAAGCGGATGGCATAGCTGGGAATGGCATGCAGGGCAGTGGTCTTGAAGTCGGTGATGAACTTTATCTGACGCTTGCTGTTTCCGGCAGCGGCAGGAACAGTCAGCGCACCCAGACGTTCGGCTCCATACTGAAAGCCCAGTCCTCCGGTGAACATGCCGTAACCGGAGCTGTTTTGGAAAACATCCGTCTTACGGATACCTACCATATAGAGGCAGCGTGCCACTAAGTTAGCCCAAGAGTCCAAATCGTGTTGGGAGTGTACGATGACCGTCGGCGTGCCCGTAGTGCCACTGGAAGAATGGATACGTACTCCGTCCTCACGCATATCGCCTGCTACTAATCCAAAAGGATAATTGGCGCGCATATCGGCCTTGGTAGTAAACGGTATCTTACGTATGTCTTCTATAGACCGGATGCTGTCGGCAGTGATGCCATGCTCTTGGAATACCTTTTTATAATAAGGAGAGTTGGCGGCAATGCTGACAGTCTTTTTTAACCGTTGCAGTTGCAGTTCGCGCAACTGCTCACGGGGCATCGTTTCAATCTCTTCTTCCCAGTATTTGTTATTCATGGTATGTTGAAATTTAGAGTCAATTATAGTTTACATCAGTTTTTCAGCAATCTCTTTGCCGGCAGCCAACGCTTTGAGGTTCAGCTCTACAATGGCGTCACCCTTGCGTTGGAAGATTTCGCGGATGCTGTCTTGCACCTTTGCATAGTCGATGCCGAGGAAGGGGATGGTGGCACCCAGCAGTACGATGTTCGCTACACGGGGAGAGCCGACTTCTTTTGCCACTTCGTTTACGTTCAGCATGATTTTATGCGGCAGCTTGTTGATTTCAGCCTTGATGTCTTCCTCTGCCGGATAGTTGGGAATGTTGATGAAGGGGGCTTCATTGGTCACCAGCCAACCTTCGGGGCTGAGGTAGGGGAGGTAGCGCAGCGCCTCCATCGGTTCCAGGGAGATGATGAGGTCGCATTTTCCTGTGGGGATGAGGTCCGAAGCGATAGGTTGGTCGCTGATGCGCAGGTTGGACTGCACGTCGCCGCCTCGCTGGCTCATGCCGTGTACTTCTGCCTGCTTCATGTAGAGTCCGTCCTTGAGGGCTGCTTTGCCTATTACGGTGGCGATGGAGAGGATACCTTGTCCTCCTACGCCGGAAAGTATGATGTCTTTTTTCATGGCTTTACTTGTTTCTTTTTTTGCGTGCTAATGTTTGGATACATTCTCTGCGGGGGATGATGACGGATACGCCGTGGTACTCGATTTCTTCCCGGATGATTTGCTTCATCTCTTCGTAGTTCTTCTTCAAGGGCACTACGACGCGGATGTGTTCGGGAGCTACACCGATGCCGGCGCAGATGGCTTCCAGACGTCCGGTGCCGGCAGAGTCTTGTCCTCCGGTCATGGCGGTGGTTTCGTTGTCGGAGATGACGATGGTGACGTCGGCGTTTTCGTTGACGCAATCCAGCAGTCCCGTCATGCCCGAGTGGGTGAAGGTGGAGTCGCCGATGACGGCTACGGCAGGATGCAGGCCGGCATCCGAAGCACCCTTCGCCATGGTGATGGAGGCGCCCATATCCACGCAAGAGTTAATGGCGTTGAATGGGGCATTGGCTCCCAGCGTGTAGCAACCAATGTCGCTGAACACCTTATAAGTGGGATATTCTTCTTTCAATACTTGGGTCAGCACCGTGTACATGTCGCGATGGCCGCAACCCTCGCACAAAGCGGGCGGGCGCATCTCTACCAAAGAAGGAACGCTGAATTCAGCCTTGTTCTCCTTGCCTACGGCACGTGCCACGCTGTCCGGGTTCAGCTCTCCGTCTTGTGAAAGAGTGCCGTCCAAACGGCCTTTTACTTTGATGCCGATGCCCAGATAGCCTTTTAGCTGTTTTTCTACGAACGGTTGTCCGTCTTCCAGTACCAGAATCTCGTCACATGCTTCTACCAGCTGCATCAGCTGTTTCTTGGGCAACGGGTATTGTCCGATTTTCAGTACCGGATATTCGCAACCTTCGGGATAGTTCTCCATCAGGTAGTTGTAGCCGATGCCGCATGCCACGATACCCAGCTTTTTGTTGGGGCCGTCGGTATATTTGTTGTAAGCGGAGTTTTCAGAAGCTTTGATAAATTCGTCCTGGCGTTGCAGCAATGCTTTGTAACGTTTGCGTGCATTACCCGGCAGGAGGATGAACTGACGCGGGTCTTCGCTGAAGGAAATCTCATTCTGCGGTTGTTGCTCCTTGCGCTCTACGCCGGAACGGGAGTGTGCCAGGCGCGTAACCATGCGCATCAGGATGGGTTCGCCGGTCTGTTCGGAGAAGTTGAATCCGTTGTACACCATGTCGTATGCTTCCTGCTGGTTGCTTGGTTCGTACATCGGGATGAGGGAGAAGTCGCCATAGAAGCGGCTGTCTTGCTCGTTTTGTGAGGAGTGCATGCTGGGGTCGTCGGCAGCAATGACTATCAGACCACCTTTTATGCCGGTAATGGCAGAGTTGATGAAACAGTCGGCAGCTACGTTCATACCCACGTGCTTCATGCACACCAATGAACGCTTACCTGCAAAGGACATGCCCAGGGCAGCTTCCATCGCAGTTTTCTCGTTAGAGCACCAGCGGTTATGGATATTCTTTTCGGCAGTAATCGGTGCCATCTGAATATATTCGGTGATTTCCGTAGAAGGAGTGCCGGGATAGGCATATACACCCGAAAGTCCGGCATCTAATGCAGCTTGTGCAATGGCTTCATCGCCAAGTAAGAGTTGCTTGCTCATATCTGAATATTTAAGTGTTAGTCATGGATTAATATTTGACGCAAATATAGGATTTTGCTTTTATTTTATCAGCAGATTACTTGAAAATCTTTCTTTCGTTTAATGCATTCCAATATTTTCTTGCATTTTTCATGTGCTCGGCATAATTGGATGCAAAGTTATGGGTGCCCGAGAAGTCCTCTTTGGCACACATGTAGAGGTAGTTGTGTTTCGTATGGTTCAGCACAGCATCCAGCCCGATGGGTGAGGGGATGCGTATGGGGCCGGGAGGTAGTCCGGTGTTGAGATAGGTATTGTAGGGGGATTCTACTGCCAGATGGGCATTCGTAATTCTCCGCAAGCCGAAGTCCTGCAAGGCAAATTTGATGGTAGGGTCGGCTTGCAGGGGCATGCCGGTGTGCAGGCGGTTGATGTAGAGCCCTGCCACCATTGGTTTTTCGGGATTGTTGTTTGTCTCTTCCTCAACGATGGAGGCGAGGGTGCAGACTTCCGTCAGGGTCATTCCGATGGCGGTGGCTTTGTCTAAGCGTTCCTGGTTCCAGAACTTCTGGTGCTCTTTTTGCATTCTTTCGAAGAACTCTTCTGCACTCATGTCCCAATAGACTTGGTAGGTTTCGGGGATGAAGAGGCAGGGCAGGGTCTCTTTGTTGTATCCCAGTTTTTGTTGGAATGCGGAGTCGTTCATCAATCCGGCTATTTCGGCGGAGTCTATCATGAGCTGTTTACCTACGCTGCGTGCCAGCCGGTCCAGTGTGCGTACGCTGCCGACGGTAAGGTTCATAGGTTCTTGATATCCGCGGTACAGACGGCTGAATACGTGATATACATTTTCCTCCGGCCGGATGGCGTAGCGTCCGGTGTGTATGTTTTCGGAATATTTCTTGTATTGGGCCATCCAGCGGAAGCCGGTGAAGCTTCGGGGATGGCCTTGTTGTTTCACCTTATTATATATGGAGTCGGCGGTGTCGTCGCGGTCTATATAGATATAGACTGTCCTTTGCGGATGGAATTGCGGGGCAAACAGATAGTAGTATACCGTTCCTGCACAAGCTGCTCCAATAAGAATCAGTGCGACGAATGTTCCGATAATAATTCTCTTCTTTTTCTTTTCCATTTTGTTTTACTGCATCTTTAGTCGGGCAAAGTTAGTAAAAATGGAGTGAAAATCCTCAAGTCATATCAGTTAATTCGATAGCTGACAAAGGCTATGCGTTTGCTGTCCGGTGCCCATGAGTTGACATTGATGGTGCCTTGTCCACCGAAAAGCTTTAACAATGTCTTGGGTTCTCCACCGTTTGCGGGCATTAGGCGCAGCTCTACGTTCTTGTTTGCCAGGTGCTCTCCCGGTTCCAGGTCACCTTTGTAGTAGGTGATGAATACAACGGATTTTCCGTCAGGGGAGATGTGGGGGAACCAGGAGTTACGGGTTTCGTCAAAGGTCATCTGGGTCTGTTCGGAGCCGTCTGCCTTCATGTGCCAGACTTGCATGAGTCCGGTGCGTACGGAATTGAACCAGATGTATTGTCCGCAGGGGGAATATTCCGGTCCGTCATCCAGACCTTCGGCAGTGGTCAGGCGGGTTTCTTCACCTCCTTCCGCCGGGATGGTATAGACGTCATAGTTGCCGTTTCGTTCGGCGCAATAGGCAAGCTCTTTGCCGTCGGGGCTCCAGCCGTGGAGGTAGCTGGGAGCCATAGGTGTTATTAAACGGGGAGTGCCGCCCGTGATGGGAAGTGTATAAATGCGCGATTTATAGTCTTCTTTTGTCCCGTGGCTGATGGCTATCTGCTGTCCGTCGGCCGAGAGGACGTGGTCGTTGTTGCAGTTTTGGGCAAATCCGGTGTTTATCAGTTCCGGTTCGGCAGGCGAGGTGGGGGAAAGGCGGTAAAGCTTTCCGTCGTTGTTGTATAGCAGCCATTGCCCGTCGGGCGTCCAATTGGGAGCTTCAATCCGGTAGGGAAATTCTTTTACGACGGTCCGGTTACCGTTAGTTACATCCAGTATTTCGAGGACGCTGGTAATCTCGTTTTTTTGTTGAGCGGTTGCGGTCAGTGCAACAGTTGCAAAGAAGGGGATTAGATAGGGTTTCATGTTCATATCGTATTTAATAAATCTCCGCAAGATACATTTTTTATTGGAAACTACATAGTCGGAGCATGCTTTTTTCAGAGAGAATCTGTAGTGATGGTCGAATGCGTAGTGCTTATCATATGAATAGTCTCCGGGATTCTTGAAATAGTTGTCCACATACTGCCAGTTGTCGGTGTCGAGCGGCGTGTGCGAAGTCATGTACGATAGGGAGCTTTTATCTCTACTATCTCGCTGTCCAGACTAATCAGGTCTTTGCCCAAGCGGACAATGCGGGCATCTTCGGGCATGTAGTCGGTGCCGACTTCCCCCTTTCCGCCTCCGCCGAATGACAACCCATCCTGTACCTTCGTCATCTATCACGGCACCCGGGTCGAAAGGAGCCCTGCAGTGGCCTAATCCTTGGGTGAACTGGTTCACCAGCATACGTCTTACCGTCCGATTCCACTCGCGATACGATGGATGGTGCCCATGAGGCTATACCCCATGGCGAAAGGACCTTTACCTCAATCAGTCCGTGATAAGTCCAGTTTACCATGTCATCGGTGGACAGCATGACCAGTGAATGGATGTATTGGTATGTGTTTTTGCCGTCTTTTCCCACACTGTCCAGTTGCTGGGTGTCATTGGTTCCATACACATAGAGCCTTCCGTTGTATTCCACCGATGTCGGGTCGGCCACAAAAATGAAATCCAACAGCGGGTTGGCGTTTCCACTGAAGAATTGGGGTGATTTTACCGGACGCGTGTCTTTCTTTCTTGAATCGGAAAGCGCCCACACATCGTTTCCTGCGGATATAGCCGCCAGCAGCAAAGCCGCTGTAAATAACTTGATTCTTTTCATTTTTTTATAGTATGTTATAGGAATCTATGGTAGCCTTTTGATTTTGGCTTGTGTTCTTCAATCACCTCAATCCTTTATTTAAGATTGAAAAATCGGGTTATTGAAAAGTTGCCGCAAATATTGGGAATTACTATGTATAATATAAGGTGTATTATGTTTTTAATAATGTGCCTATATGTTTCAAGTTATCATTGTAATCAGATGGTGCTGTTTTAAACTTGCTTTACTTGCTTTGGGATAATTATGCGGCTATGGATTAAATTGTTTGGAAGGGCATTGTGTTTTATGCAAATATATTGGTAGAAGAGCGTTTTTTTATTCTAACGATTCTTGAAAAGAAAAAGCACTGATTATTCCAGATAATCAGTGCTTGAATATCGAGCCGCTAGCCAGACTTGAACTGGCGACCTACGCGTTACGAATGCGTTGCTCTACCAACTGAGCTATAGCGGCAATAAGCTTTTGTTTACGGGGTGCAAAGGTACATCTTTATTTGAAAAGGCAAAAAGAATCTCTGTTTTTTTTAGAAATATTTTAGTGGGATAATTTTCTATTTGAATGTCCTGAACTTTATTGCCATAAAAATTGGATAATAAAACGAAAAGAAGCATCTTTGTCGTAGGTCCTATAGCAAATAAGTCTGATACTGATTATGAATTTAAGAATCTATTATAAATATCTTTCTTCACGCATAGCGTCCAAATGGACGGTGTTGTTGGTAGATGTAATTATCGTTGTGATTTCCATGCTTTCTGCATGTTTTTTGCAATATAGGCTTTCGTCCGTATCTTATGAAATTTCTTTGTATGTATGGCTGACCATTTTGGCTGTCTTGTGTAATGTCTGTTTCTTTCATATTCTCCGTACTTATGTGGGTGTTATCCGTTTTTCCTCTTTTGTGGATATTTATCGTGTGTTTTGGAGTCTTACGATAAGCTATGCTGTACTGTTTTTAGGGAATTACTGTTGGTCTGTTTCGGGGCTTGGAGAAACTTTGCCGAACAGCATTCTGTTTATGGCATATATGTTCACCTTCTCTCTGATGGCTTGTATGCGCATTGCTGTGAAGATGCTTTATGAAGCTATTGCTTTTGATGCACGTCATTGCGTGAATGTTTTTATTTATGGATTCCATGGGACTGGAGTCAATGTTGCAAAATCCTTGAGAGTTAGTCGTAATAATCATTATCGCCTGCGTGGCTTTATTTCGGACGAACCTGATATGATAGGTAAACATACGATGGGATGCAGGGTATATCCCAATGATGAGCAGCTGTTTGACCGTCTAAAGAAAAAGAAAGTGGATACAATCATTATCTCTCCAAGCAAGGTGTCGGATTTGGAAAATTCCGGAATGCTGGATAAACTGTTCTCTCATGATATTCATGTAATGACCGTTCCTCCCTTAAGCGATTGTATGGACGATGGACTGATAAAGGACATTCAAATAGAAGATTGGCTCCGTAGAGAACCGGTGCAAGTTGACATGCGTAAAATTACGGCCCATATCGAGGGGCGTAGAGTAATGGTTACGGGAGCGGCGGGAGCTGTAGGAAGGGAAATCGTTCGCCAGTTGGCTACACTGAATCCTTATCAGTTGATTCTGGTAGATCAGGCAGAATCCCCATTGTATGATGTACAGTTGGAATTGTCTGATCATTGGAAGAATCTGGAGGTCCGTGTATTGGTTGCAGATGTTGCTAACCGTACGCGTATGGAGGCTATATTTGAAGAAACACGTCCTCAACTTGTTTTTCATTCTGCTGCGTATAAGCATGTACAACTGATGGATGATTTTGTATCGGAGGCAATTCAAACGAATATATCGGGGACAGTGAATATTGCGGACCTGGCGGCAAAGTATAGAGTGTCCCGTATGGTTATGATATCTGCTGCTAATGCACGTCATCCGGAGAATGCTATGGAATATAGTAAGCGTGTGGCGGAAATATATGTGCAATCATCTGATTGCAGGTTGAAACGCGACACAAGGGAAACTGATATGTTCATAGTACGTTTGGGTGAGGTGTATCCGACGAATACTCATTGTTTGATTACCTTGTCTGAAGCTTGTATGCTCACCCTGGAAGTGGGAGTCATGGGGGATGGGGGAGAAGTGTACATTGTGGGAGGGCCTGGGGATGGACTTTTGGATTCTGTAATCGGTGAAAAAATAAAGCGTGAAAAGGCATCTGTTGATGATTATGAACATGTGCGGGAAGAAGTGCTGGCCTTGGTGCAACATAGTTATACTGAAAAAAAGGCTATTTTGATTGGACTAATGAAAAAAATAGTGCCAATTTTTCCGCTTTCTTCTACCCGATGAAAAGACGTGAAAGTGACAGTTTTTTAATGCTTTTTCTGAAACTTAGAGGTGGAATAAATGTATATTATAAAAATAATATATTACCTTTGTGCCCGATTTATATTTATTACAAGAACTCAAAAGATTAATCAGAATATCTTATGCGTAGATTAATAACACTATTCTTTTTGGTATTTACTTTGTCAGGGGTAGCTTTTGCTCAGCAGATGTCAGATGATCAGGTTGTTCAGTATGTAAAAAGCGCTCAGCAGATGGGCAAAAATCAAAAGCAGATTACTACTGAATTAATGCGGCGGGGAGTGACAAAGGAACAAGTTGAAAGAATTCAGAAAAAGTATGAAAACTCTAAATCTGGAAGTCCGCAGAGCAATACCCAAGATGAGAAGCGTTCTCGTCAACGTGGTGAAATGAGTGGCGTAGTCAAAGGGCTGCGTACAACTTCGGAAACTTATTCTGCCAGACAAACGGATGTTGCAGGGGATTCTTTACAAATGATGGATAATCGTTCCTTGTCTCAAGAGAAGGAAACAGAGGATCCGACTTCGCAAATTTATGGTCATAATATTTTTACTAACGATAATTTGACTTTCGAACCCAATGTGAATGTTGCTACTCCCGAGAATTATCGTCTGGGGCCTGGTGACGAGGTGATTATTGATGTGTGGGGAGCTTCTGAAACAACGATTCGACAAACAATCTCTCCGGAAGGAAGTATTCTTGTGAATAATTTAGGACCGGTTTATCTGAGTGGCAAAACTGTAAAGGAAGCCAATAATTATTTGAAACAAGAATTTGCCAGAATATATTCTGGAGTAACCGGAAATGTTCCGTCTACCCAAGTTAAACTGACATTAGGAGAAATACGTTCTATTCAAGTAAACGTTATGGGTGAAGTTGTGGTGCCCGGAACTTATACCCTCTCATCATTTGCTTCCGTATTTCATGCTTTATATCGTGCAGGTGGTGTGAACCCGATTGGTAGTTTGCGCAGTATTAAAGTGATTCGCAATGGAAATACAATAGCGGATTTGGATGTTTATGATTTACTTATGAAAGGAAAAATGAAGGATGACATCCGTCTGCAGGATGGTGATGTAATTCTTGTGGATCCTTACCAGTCACTGGTACAGATATTAGGTAAGGTAAAACGTCCGATGTTTTATGAAATGAAACCCACTGAAACCGTAGGTACATTATTGAAGTATTCAGGTGGTTTTACGGGTGATGCTTATAAGAAAGCATTACGTATAATCCGTAAAAGTGGACGTGAGCATCAAATTTATAATGTGGATGAGATGGATTATTCCGTATTCCGCGTAGATGACGGTGATAAGATAACGGTTGATTCCGTTTTACAGCGTTTTGAGAATCGTGTGGAAATCCGCGGTGCTGTATATCGTGAAGGTTTGTATCAGTTGGACGGTACGATGAATACAGTGAAGCAGCTGATTAAGAAAGCGGAAGGACTTCGCGGAGATGCATTCTTAAACCGTGCTATAATCGATCGTGAACTTGAAGACTTGTCGCATGAGGTTATACAAGTAGATGTGAAAGGTTTGCTGAACGGGACGGCTGCAGATATTCCTTTGCAGAAGAATGACATTTTATATATTCCAAGTATTCATGACTTGAAGGAAGAAGCTACACTTACCATTCATGGTGAAGTTACCAATCCGGGTACATATCTTTATTCTGATAAAATGACAGTAGAGGATTTGGTGTTGCAGGCTGGTGGCTTGTTGGAGGCGGCGGCTACAACAAAGGTTGAAGTTGCACGGCGCATGAAAGATCCGAAGAGTACATCTTTCAGTACTACAGTAGGCCAGAATTTCTCTTTTGATTTGAAAGATGGCTTATTGGTGGGAGAAGGAAGCCAGGATTTCCATCTTGAGCCTTTTGATGAAATTTATGTTCGTAAGAGTCCGTCCTATTTTAAACAACAGAATGTTATGGTGGGTGGAGAAGTCCTTTTTAGCGGTAATTATGCACTATCGAAAAAGAATGAACGTTTGAGTGACTTGATAGCTAAGGCTGGTGGAGTAACTCCCGATGCTTATATAAAAGGAGCGCGTCTTATACGTAGGATGACCGAAGAAGAATTCCGCCGTAAGGAAGATGCTCTGCGTATGGCGCAAGCGGGAGGCGGAGATTCCATATCTGTAAAAAGATTGGATTTGTCCGATACCTATTCTGTAGGTATAAATCTGGGAGAGGCCTTGAAAAATCCTGGTTCAGATGCTGATATGGTGCTTCGCGAGGGAGATGTATTATTTGTTCCGGAGTACGTAAGTACAGTGAAAATCAACGGTGCTGTAATGTATCCGAATACAGTTTTATATAAAAAGGGTGAAAGCTTGAAATATTACATCAACCAGGCTGGTGGTTTTGGTAATGACGCCAAGAAACGCAAGGTCTATGTAATATACATGAATGGTACAGTTTCTCGTTTAAGAGCAGGAAACAAGAAAGCCATTGAACCAGGTTGTGAAATAATTGTTCCAAGTAAAGAACAGAAAAGGAAGATGACTACCACTGAAATTCTGGGAATGGGAAGTACGACAGCTTCTATTGCAGCGATGATTGCGACTATGGTTAATCTCTTTAAGTAATTTGAATTATGAGCGAAGAAAAAATACAAAACATAACCTCTCCACAACCTGAGGAACAAGAAATAGATTTGATAGAACTGGCCCAGAAAGTATGGGCTAGTCGCAAATTGGTTTTTAAGGCGTGTGGTATCGCTGCCCTTGTTGGACTGGTTGTTGCATTTAGTATTCCTAAGGAGTATTCTACAAGTGTGACGTTGGCTCCGGAGAGTGGTGGTAAATCTGGTGGCGGAAGTATGGGAGCCCTTGCAGCCATGGCGGGTATCAATTTGGGCACTTCTTCTGGTGAAGATGCTTTGTCACCCGAACTTTATCCTGATATTGTAAGTTCTACTCCTTTTCTGATTGAACTGTTCGATGTTAAAGTCAAGGATCAGAAAGCAAAAGTAGACACGACTTTATATGCTTATTTGAAAGAAGAACAGCGTTCTCCTTGGTGGAGTGCAATTTTCTCCGCTCCTTTTAAGGTGTTAGGATGGACATTGTCTTTGTTTAAGGATGAACCGGAAGAGGGGGATGCAAAGCTGGATCCTTTTCGTCTTACTAGAGATGAGTCTGCCATTGCAGATGCTTTAAGTAAACGTATCTCTGTTTCCGTAGACAAAAAGACAGGTGTGACAACCTTGTCTGTTACTATGCAGGATCCTTTGATATCTGCTTCGCTGACGGATACCGTGATGCATTGCCTGCAGAACTACATCACAGATTATCGAACTAATAAAGCTCGTCATGATTTGGCATTTACCGAAAAACTTTATGGAGAAGCAAAGGCCAGTTATGAGTCTGCCCAGAAGAAATACGCAAATTTTGTAGATGCAAACCAGAATATAATATTGCTGAGTTATCGCGCAGAGCAAGAGCGTTTACAGAATGAAATGAATTTAGCCTATCAAGTATATACACAAGTGTCTCAACAATTGCAGATGGCAAGAGCTAAGGTGCAGGAGATTACACCGGTATATACGGTTGTCCAGCCGGCTACGGTACCTTTGAAGCCTGCAAAGCCCAATAAATTGATGATTTTGATCGGCTTCATGTTCTTGGCAGGTGTCGGCAGTGTGGGATGGATATTATTTGTAAAAGATTTATTAAAGGGATGGAAAAAGCAAACAATATGATGACGGATAATGATATGATGTGCTGGCATGCATTGTACACAGCACCCAAGTCTGAACATAAGTTGATGCAGCGTTTGAATGCTGCGGGATATACTACATATTGCCCGATGCAGGCTGTGTTTGTAAAATGGAAAGGGCATACCCGAAAGGTGATTACTCCTCTTTTTTCCGGATGTTTGTTTGTTGCCGGTAATGTGTCGGAAGTTACCTCATTGGCTTCCTCGCAGAAGGCTGCTATATTAGTAGATAATGAAGGAAAAAGTTTGTCTATTGAGGCGGGCAAAGCAGAACTTCCTGCCAAGTTTGCCCAATTGCTGAAGTTATGATGAAGCTGATAACAGAAGAGCTGCTGGATACCGTTACTTCACGAGCTAAGGAGAACTCCCGTTTACGTATGAATTATAATTTTCATGCGTCTATGGATGCTCCTATTCATCGGTTGCTGAATGCTTTGGAACCGGGAACTTATCTTCCTCCTCACCGTCATACAGGTAAGGAAGAAACTTATCTGGTTTTGCGTGGAAGTCTGCTGGCATTTTTTTATGATGATGCCGGTAATGTAACAGATAAGGTATGCCTCAATCCTTCGGAAGGTAAATATGGTCTGGAAATTCCTTCTAATACATGGCATAGTATTATTGCCTTGGAGTCAGGTACCGTTATTTTTGAAATTAAAAAAGGCCCATATCAGCCTCTACCCTCAGAGGATTTGGCTTCGTGGGCTCCTCAGACTTCTGATACGGAAGGAATAAAGGCTTTTATGAAGCGGATGTTGGAACTTTAACATTTTCCCGATAAAAAAACATAGGAAAGCCTCCCGATATTTTTTATTGTATACCGGGAGGCTTCTTTATGCACCATATTTTCAGTCGAACAGACTCTTGAACTTCTTGAATATTTTCTCCTTAATCGAAGTATTTGGCTTGAAGTTATCCGATTCTTCCATCTCCTCCAGCGCCTTCTTCTCATCCTTGTTCAGCGTTTCGGGTACGTATACGCTGACATTTACCAGCAAATCTCCCGTGCCGTATCCGTTCACGTTGGGTAAACCTTTGCCGCGCAGGCGGAGCACTTTTCCCGGTTGCGTACCTGAGTCAATTTTTACTTTCACCTTTCCATCAATCGTGGGAATTTCTACCGCACCACCCAAGGCTGCTGTCGGGAAGCTGAGGAGCAGATTGTAAATCAAGTCGTTTTCATCGCGTATCAGGTTCGGGTCTTGTTCTTCCTCTACAAGAATCAGCAGGTCTCCCGGCACGCCGTTGTGCTTGCCTGCGTTTCCTTTTCCTCCCATAGAGAGTTGCATACCTTCTGCAACGCCTTTCGGAATTTTTACGGTTACTACTTCTTCACCGTATACAATGCCTTCACCGGCACACTCCTTACACTTGTTCTTGATGATTTTGCCCTCACCGCCACACGTCGGGCAGGTGGTTCTTGTCTGCATGGTGCCGAGTATGGTTTGCTGGTTACGGATTACCGTGCCGCTGCCGTTACAAGTCGGGCAGGTCTCTGAACCACCGTCACCTTCGGCTCCCGTACCATGACAGTGGGTACAAGGCACGTATTTCTTCAGTTTGAATTTCTTTTCCACGCCGGTAGAGATTTCCTTGAGGTTCAGTTTCACCTTGACACGCAGGTCCGAACCACGGTAACGGCGTTGTTGTTGTGCTCCACCGCCTCCGCCGAAACCTCCAAAACCGCCGAAACCTCCACTGTGTCCGCCAAAGATGTCACCGAACATGGAGAAGATGTCGTCCATGGACATGCCTCCACTGAAGCCGCCGAACGGACCACCATTACCGGCGGCACCACCCAGTCCGGCATGGCCAAACTGATCGTAGCGGGCACGCTTGTCCGGATTGCTTAGTACGTCGTATGCCTCTGCCGCTTCCTTGAATTTCTCTTCGGCTGTTTTGTCGCCCGGATTCTTGTCCGGATGATATTGGATGGCTTTCTTGCGATAGGCTTTCTTTATTTCTTCTACCGTTGCTGTCTTTTCGACTTCCAATACTTCGTAGTAATCTCTTTTTTCCATACAGTTTTATGTTATTCTCCGACTACCACTTTGGCATGACGGATCACTTTGTCGTTTAGGATGTAACCGGTTTGTACACAGTCCAGAATTTTGCCTTTCAGTGCTTCATTGGGTGCCGGAATCACGGCGATGGCTTCGTGATAGTCTGTATCGAGCGGTTGTTCCTTTGTTTCTATCACCTTAACGCCGTTTTGTCCCAATACAGACATGAACTTGTTGTAGATAAGTTCAACGCCTTCTTTTACGGCGGCTACGTCGGTGGCTGTTTCCATGTTTTTGAGGGCGCGTTCAAAGTCATCCACGATGGGGAGAATACTGCTGATACTCTTTTCACCACCGTTCAGGATAAGTTCTGCCTTCTCCTTCATGGTGCGTTTGCGGTAATTGTCAAACTCGGCAGACAAGCGCAGGTATTTGTCCTTCTGCTCTTCAATCTGTTCATTGGCCTTTTCCAGTTCCTGGGCGAGCTTTTCTTCTTCTGTCAGGGGAGCTTCGTTTTCTTGTGAAGTTTCTTGTCCGACAGTTTCTTCGTCACATTCGTTAGGAGTAGCTTGAGTTTTCAGCTCCTCTTCCTGGTTGTTTTCTTTTTCTTTCGGATTCATATTGTTATGCTTATTATTCTTGTAAAATGATTTAGCTTTCATTGCTGTTAAGGGTTTAAGTTAATACGATATTAGTGCTCCAGCAAAAACTTTGCCAAAACGGATATTTTTGCCGAAAACGCTGCAAAGGTAATACTTTTATGTCAGATTGACAGCGCTTCTCTGTGTCTATTCATGGAAAAATAACTATCTTTGCACTCGCAATTCGCAGACTAATAGGTATTAAATAGTAAATTGTAAATAAATAAATCGTAAATATAAAGATGATTACAGTCTCTAATGTCTCAGTACAGTTTGGTAAAAGAGTGTTGTTCAATGACGTAAACCTGAAGTTTACAAGTGGTAACTGTTATGGTATCATCGGTGCCAACGGCGCCGGAAAATCTACTTTCCTGAAAACGATTTCCGGGGAGCTGGACCCTACGACGGGCTCCATCATGCTGGCTCCGGGAGAGCGTCTTTCCGTTTTGAGCCAGGACCACTTTAAGTGGGATGCTTTTACGGTGATGGACACGGTGATGATGGGACACACGGTGCTGTGGGACATCATGAAGCAGCGTGAAGTGCTGTATGCCAAAGAGGATTTCACAGACGAGGATGGACTGAAGGTTTCCGAATTGGAAGAGAAATTTGCCGAGCTGGACGGCTGGAATGCCGAAAGCGATGCCGCCGCCTTGCTGAGTGGCTTGGGTATCAAGGAAGACAAGCATTATCTGCTGATGGGTGAGTTGAACAACAAGGAAAAGGTGCGTGTCATGCTGGCGCAGGCTCTCTATGGAAATCCTGATAACTTGCTGCTGGACGAGCCTACCAATGACTTGGATATGGAGACCGTGACTTGGCTGGAAGATTACTTGTCAAACTTTGAGCATACGGTGCTGGTGGTGAGCCACGACCGTCACTTCCTCGATTCCGTTTGTACGCATACGGTGGACATCGACTACGGAAAGATTAACCTCTTTGCCGGTAACTATAGCTTCTGGTATGAGTCCAGCCAGCTGGCGCTCCGTCAGCAGCAGAACCAGAAGGCAAAGGCCGAGGAGAAGAAGAAAGAGCTGGAAGAGTTTATCCGCCGATTCAGTGCCAATGTGGCAAAGAGCAAGCAGACTACCAGCCGCAAGAAGATGTTGGAGAAACTGAATGTAGAAGAAATCAAGCCGTCATCACGTAAGTATCCGGGCATCATCTTTACGCCCGAACGCGAACCGGGTAATCAGATTCTGGAAGTTTCCGGTTTGACGAAAACGCTGGAAGATGGTACGGTGCTGTTCCGCGACGTCAACTTCAACGTAGAGAAGGGAGACAAGATTGTATTCCTTTCGCACGACCCGCGTGCCATGACCGCCCTGTTCGAGATTATCAACGAGAATATGAAACCGGATGCAGGTACTTTCAACTGGGGTGTGACTATTACCACCGCTTACCTGCCGCTGGACAATACTGCATTCTTTAATACAGACCTGAATCTGGTGGACTGGTTGAGCCAGTTCGGTGAAGGCAATGAAGTCTATATGAAGAGCTTCCTGGGACGTATGCTGTTCTCCGGCGAGGAGGTGCTGAAGAAAGCAAGCGTATTGTCGGGAGGTGAGAAGATGCGTTGCATGATTGCACGTATGCAGCTGCGCAATGCCAATTGCTTGATTCTGGATACACCTACCAATCACCTCGACTTGGAGTCTATCCAGGCATTCAACAATAATCTAAAGACCTATAAAGGCAATATCCTTTTCTCATCCCACGACCACGAGTTCATTCAGACGGTTGCCAACCGTATCATCGAATTGACTCCGAACGGTATTATCGACAAGATGATGGAGTATGACGAATACATCACTTCAGACCACATCAAGGAGTTGCGTGCACGTATGTACGCAACAAAGTGATAACGGAAGCTAAGGACTAAATAAGCATATTTTAAATCGTTCCATCATGAGGAAAAAATCGTTCCACCATGGTGGAACGATTTTTTCACCACGGTGGAACAATATTTCTGCCATGATGGAACGATTCTTCTTTCATATCTTTTTTGTTTAATAAAGGCTTGTGCGATATTGAAAAAAAGAAGAAGGTGTGTTAGAATGATTTTTAGCTATCATTCTGACACACCTTCTTTTGCTATTAAAAGAGTCTCTTTGTTCTTATTAAGGCGGGGAATAGTCTGAGTTATTGTTTCTCCTTATATATAATTTTGCCTTGGCTTTCGCCGAAAAGGTTGTCGCCTAACGTGGTAATCTTATTCCCCGTGGCAAGCACATAGCGCAGGTTGTCGCATCCCATAAATGCTCCGTACTCAATGGCGGTTACACTGGCAGGAAGCACCAGCGTGCCGCACAAACGGCCGCAGCCACTGAATGCACGCTGTCCAATGCTTCTAAGCTCTTGCGGGAGCCGTACGTTCAGCAGATACTTCTTTTGGGTGAAAGTATAGTCGGGAATTGCAGTGGCATTACTGTTGGTCATGTCGATGGAAACCAGATTGGGCATATAGTCGCGTATCAATGTGAAGTCGGCTTCGTCCATTTTTCCTTCAACGGTCAGAAAGTTAACGTCTTTGGGCTGAAATCCGGCTCTTAACAGTTCGCTGGCAAGGCTGCCCATTTTACCAATCTGCACATTTACTGTCAGTGGTTCTCCTTCAATGAATGCAAAGGTCTCCCATTTCTTTTTGGTACGATAGGAGTCACTGCATCCCAATGGAACAAATATGGCTGTAACGCTATCGGCCAATGCTTCGGACAACAGATTGGGAGCCGTTTTCTTCCGTATCTGGCATATCTTGAGATTTTTGCATCCCTTAAAGGCAGCATCTTCGATGTTCTTGGTCTTGTCGGAAAGGATAATCCTGGTCAGTGTCTCCTTGCCGATGAAGGTACTGTCGTCCATTTGCTTGCAGAAGGCATATGCCGGAATGCAATTGGCAGGATATACATAAAAACGGTTTGGATAAGTCCCGTTCTTGCCTGCATACATGCTGATGGAGGCATTGGAAATGTCCAGCAGTTGCAGGTTTTTGAATTCATCCCGTAGATGCCTGAAATCTACGGCATTCAGCTTGCCCTGCAGGGTCAGTTGGGTGATTTCATTGGCTTCCGCTTCTGTCATCAGTTCCACCAGGGTGCCAGGTTTGGCCACGTAGTATCTTTTGGATTTTTGTGCCGAGGCATTCAGCATTAACGCCAGTCCGGCAACGGCTAAAAGTATTTTTCTTAGTTTCATGTTTGTCGATTCCAGATTGATTTTTCAAATATAAGAAGAAACCGGCAGGAATACATGAAGTTTTTTCTTTTTATTATTATTTTTGTCGGATATTAATCAAAATGAGATACAAATGGAGACGGAAGAAACGGTGAAGGAAGAGTGTGTTGCTATGAGTAAAACAAAACGTATTTGGCTGGCATTCGTTGATATAGTACTGTTTACTGTACTTTTTATGATTTTTCTGTTTTTGTTTGCCATACCTTTTGCGATTGCTTTCCCTGAGTTGAAGACACAAGCTGGTGGGATGAGCGTCTATTTAATGATGTTGAATGAAGTCTTGATGTTGGCCAGTGGGCTTATTGCCGCTTGTATGGTGCTGGGCTTCAGGAAGCTTCCTTTTTCGAGCTTGGGCTTGTCTTTGAAGGGATGGGGCAGAAGCCTGCTGAACGGAGCTTTGTTTGTCGTGTTCTTGTATGTAGTTGGTTTTGGCTTGTCTTTATTGTTGGGGGCTGTGGAAGTGGCAGGGGTCTTGTTTTCTCCCATTTCGTTGTTGTCGAGTCTTTTGCTTTATTTTTTAGTGGCAGTTACGGAAGAAGTTATTGGACGCGGTTTCATTTTAGGGCGTATGCTGGATGGAGGCGTCAATAAGTTTGTGGCATTGCTTATCTCTGCGGT
Organism: Bacteroides sp. AM32-11AC; assembly: GCF_003603515.1. Lineage (NCBI taxonomy): Bacteria > Pseudomonadati > Bacteroidota > Bacteroidia > Bacteroidales > Bacteroidaceae > Bacteroides > Bacteroides sp. AM32-11AC. Next base: position 26,758 of record NZ_QTNH01000023.1, read on the forward strand.
GTTATTTTCGTTGATGCATCTTTTCAATCCCAGCTTTGCCTTCGTCCCGTTTTTGAATATCATGCTGGCGGGTTGTTTCTTGGGAGCTTCCTATATATACACGCGTAACCTCTGTTTCCCCATTGCCTTGCATTGGTTCTGGAACTGGATTCAAGGTTCTGTTTTGGGATATAAAGTCAGTGGAAATGAATTTAGCAATAAGAATCTGCTGATTCTTCACTTTCCGGAAGAAAATCTGATAAATGGAGGAACTTTCGGGTTCGAAGGCTCTATTCTGTGTTCACTACTTTTAGTGCTTGGTACAGTAATTATCTTAAGACACTATTATAAGGGATTAGTGATTAGGGATTAATGATTAATACGGAAACCATTAACCACTAACCATTAACCACTAACCATTAATCACTAATCCCTAATCCCTAATCACTAATTCTGTTCCACTCCTTTCATTGTCAGCTGTATGCGTTTCCGGTCCATATCTATGCTGAGTACCTTTACGCGTATATGTTGATGAATGGACACTACTTCATTAGGGTCTGATATGAATCTGTCGGCGAGTTGGGAGAGGTGTACCAGTCCGTTTTCCTTGATGCCTATATCGACAAATGCGCCGAAGTTGGTGATGTTTCCTACGATGCCGGGCAATTCCATGCCTTCGCGCAGGTCGCTGATGGTGCGCACGTTCTTATCAAATTCAAATATTTTTATCGGTCCGCGTGGGTCACGTCCGGGCTTGTCCAGCTCTTGCAGGATGTCTTTCAGTGTCGGCATGCCCACGGTGGGGGAGAGGTAGCGTTCCGGATTAATCTTCAGACGCAGCTCCCGGTTGGCTATCAGCTCGGCTACGCTGCAACCCAAGTCCTTTGCCATTTGTTCTACGATGCAATAGCTTTCCGGGTGTACGGCAGTATTGTCCAGCGGATTCTTTGCCTGCGGAATGCGTAGGAAGCCGGCACATTGCTCAAACGCCTTGGCACCCATACGAGGTACTTTCATCAGTTCCTTGCGCGAGGTGAAGGCACCGTTTTCGGCGCGATAGTTCACAATGTTCTGTGCCAGTTGCGGACCCAATCCCGAGATGTAGGTCAGTAGATGGCTGCTTGCGGTGTTCAGGTTGACACCTACCAAGTTTACACAGTTTTCTACGGTCTGGTCCAGTGATTTTTTCAGCTTGGTTTGGTCCACATCATGCTGGTATTGCCCCACACCAATAGATTTCGGGTCAATCTTTACCAACTCTGCCAGCGGGTCCATCAGTCGTCTGCCTATGGACACAGCACCGCGTACGGTGACGTCGTAGTCGGGAAACTCGTCCCGTGCAATTTTAGAGGCCGAATAGATGGAAGCTCCCTGCTCGCTGACGATGAATATCTGTATGTCGCGGTTGAAGCGCTGATGTTTCAAGAACTCCTCCGTCTCGCGGCTGGCAGTTCCGTTACCTATGGCTACGGCATCTATCTTATAAGACTCTATCATCATTTGCAGCTTGGCAAATGCCTCTTTCTGCTTGCTGACCGGAGGGTGGGGGTAGATGTTCTCATTGTGGAGCAGATTTCCTTGTGCATCGAGGCACACAACTTTACAACCCGTACGAAATCCGGGGTCTATACCCATCACACGCTTTTGCCCCAGTGGTGAAGCCAGCAACAACTGACGGAGGTTTTCGGCAAATACCTTGATGGCTTCCTCATCAGCACGTTCCTTACTTTGCGTGGCGAATTCCGTCTCTATGGATGGCTTCAATAGGCGTTTGTAGGAATCCTGCACGGCTTCCGCCACTTGCTGTCCGCAGGGGTTGTTGCTCCGCACGAATTGGCGTTCCAGCCGTTCCACGCACTCCTCATCGTCTGGGCTGATGCTGACTTTCAGCAGGCCTTCCGCTTCGGCACGCCGGATGGCGAGCAGGCGGTGGGAGCTGCATCGCTTCAACGATTCGGAGCAATCGAAGTAGTCGCGGTATTTGGTCGCTTCCTCTTCTTTGCCTTTCACCACCTTGGCGGTCAGTGTGCCTTGGCGGGCAAATGCGTTGCGCACGCTGTTTCGGGCACGTTCGTCTTCGCTAACATGCTCGGCTATGATGTCACGGGCACCTTTCAGTGCATCTTCCACGTTCTTCACGTCTCCTTTCACGTAACTGGCGGCGCGTTCCTCCGGATGAGGTTCACGTTGCAGCATCAGCAAGGTGGCGAGGGGTTCCAGTCCTTTTTGGCGGGCTGCTTCGGCACGTGTTTTCCGTTTGGGTTTGTAGGGAAGGTAGATATCCTCCAGTAGGGTGTTGTCCCAGGTCTCCTCGATACGCTTCTGAAGTTCGGCGGTCAGTTTGCCTTGTTCCTGTATGGTGTTGAGGATGGTTTCTTTACGTTTGGCTGTTTCGCTCAGCTTTTCGTAGTGGGTCTTTATGGATTCAATCTGCACTTCGTCCAGTCCTCCCGTCACTTCCTTTCGGTAGCGGCTGATGAAAGGAATTGTCGCTCCATCTTCCAGCAGGCCGAGGGTCTGGCTTATTTGTCTTTCTGATATGCCGAGAGCGGCAGATATCATTTGATGAAAATCTTGTATCATTTTGTATCTCATTTTATAATAGGTGCCAAAAGTACAAAAAACAATTGTTGTTTTTTCTTTAGGTTCCAACTTTTATCTATATTTGTCAAAGCTATGGAGCAATTAAACGAATCAATCAATTGAAACACATATATCGTACAATATTACCATGCGTGGTAGCGCTTTTCTGCTGCCTTTTGCCTGCTTTCTCGATTACGGGAGAGCATCCGGTATTGATTATCAGTTCCTATAATCCGGATGCCGGTCGGACTTCCAGCAATATCTCTGACTTTATGGAGGAATTCCAACGTTTAGGAGGGACGAATACCGTTGCATTGGAAAACATGAATTGCAAAAGTTTTTCCGAAGCTCCTTTTTGGGAAAAGAGAATGGCAGGGCTATTATCCAAATACCAGAATGATAAAAGTCCGGCATTGATTGTTCTTATTGGGCAGGAAGCTTGGGCTGCCTACCTTTCTTTGGAAGACTCAGTACGCGGCAATACTCCGGTAGTGAGTGCGCTATCCAGCCGGAACGCCATATTGTTGCCGGGAGATACCATCGATTTGAAGACTTGGATGCCTGAATCCGTAGATTTTTTCACGGATTTTCCGGATTCACCTATCAAGGCCGGCTTCGTTTATGAGTATGATGTGGAGGCGAATATCAACATGGTAAAGCAGATGTATCCTGACACCGAGAATATCGCTTTTATATCAGACAACAGTTATGGTGGTGTTGCTATGCAAGCTTATGTAGTGAAGGAAATGAAGAAATTTCCCGAATTGGATCTGATACTGCTTGACGGACGTGTCAATACAATATATACTATTTGTGATAGGTTGCATGAACTGCCGGAACATACGGCAGTATTAATGGGGACGTGGCGCGTGGATATGAATGATGGCTATTTTATGCGTAATGCTACTTATGCCATGATGGAAGCTGCTCCAGCCTTGCCCACATTCTCTTTGAGTTCTGCCGGTTTGGGATACTGGGCTGTGGCAGGCATCGTTCCTGCCTACCGTGCTTTGGGCAAGGAGATGGCAAGGCAATCTTATCGTCTGCTGACTGACCCGCAGGATGGGAATACTCATATGGAAGTCATTCCGAATGAGACCATACTGGACGGCAAGCTCGTGAAGGAAAAGAAACTGAATATCGCCGGCCTTCCGCAGCCGGTAAAGATGCTGAACGTAACCCCTTCTTTCTACGAACAGTACAAGTATCATATCTGGTCTGTCGGTGCTGTTCTGTTGGTGCTGTTGGGCGGTTTGTTCGTTTCCCTTTACTTTTATTATCATACAAAGAAGTTGAAGGATGAACTGGAGGTATCCGAGGGTGCCTTGCGCGAAGCAAAAGACCGTGCCGAAGAATCCAGCCGTCTGAAGAGTGCTTTCCTTGCCAATATGAGCCACGAAATCCGTACGCCATTGAATGCGATTGTGGGCTTCTCGGACGTGCTGTCTGCCGGAGGAGCCTCGGAAGAAGAACAGCGTGGCTATTTCGAGATTATTAGGACCAACTCTGATTTGCTGCTTCGGTTGATTAATGACATATTGGATGTGTCCCGTTTGGAGGCCGACCGCGTCATCCTTTCTTTGGAGAGCTGCAATGTAGTGCAGATATGCCAGCAGGTAGTAGCTTCCGTGGCCCAGGCACGCAGGTCGACCAATCAATTCTTATTTGAGTGTGAACGTGAGGTAGTGGAGATGCGGACGGATGTGCAGCGTTTACAGCAGGTTGTGATAAATCTGCTTTCCAATGCGGACAAGTTTACAAAAGAAGGTACGATAACCTTGAAGCTGGAGCTGGATACGGCGAGGAATGTTGCAGTATTCTCGGTGACTGACACCGGTTGCGGCATTCCATTGGACAAACAGAAACGGGTGTTCGAACGTTTCGAGAAGCTGAACGAATATGTGCAGGGAACCGGCTTGGGCTTGTCCATCTGTAAGCTGACCGTTGAGAAGTGGGGCGGCGAGATTTGGATAGATCCTGCCTATACGGATGGAGCGCGGTTTATGTTTACCCATCCTATGAACTTATAAGAACCGACAAGAAATAAGGAAATATAATGAAAAGATTTAGTTGTTTTTTTATCTGGATTTTTGTCCTGACAAGCATACTGCCTGCGCAGGAAAGAGAGGTGAAACTGAAAGTCGTACAGACCAGTGATATACACGGAAATTACTATCCCTACGACTTTATACGCCGCCGGGAGGCAACCGGCAGTCTGGCACGTGTGCATGCTTTGGTGCAAAAAGAACGTGAGGCTTATGGCAAAAATCTGATTCTCTTGGACAATGGTGACATTCTGCAGGGACAGCCCACAGCCTATTATTATAATTACATAGATACCGTTGCCCCTCATCTGGCAGCGGAGATGATGAATTTCATGGGGTATAATGCCGGCAATATGGGTAACCATGACGTAGAGACCGGCCGTACCGTTTTCGACCGTTGGGCAGGTGACTGCCGTTTTCCGATATTGGGTGCCAATATTGTGGATACTGCTACCGGAGAAACCCATTTCAAACCCTATGAGGTGCTGGAACGTGACGGAGTGAAAATTGTGGTTCTCGGTATGATAACTCCTGCCATTCCTGTATGGCTTTCAGAGAATCTGTGGAAAGGGTTGCGTTTCGACGATATGGAGGAGACTGCCCGCAAATGGATGAAGATTATCCGTGAGCAGGAAAAGCCTGATTTGGTTATCGGTATGTTCCATGCCGGCCAGGATGCCCAGCTGATGGGAGGCAAGTATCGCGAAAACGCTTCCGTAGAAGTGGCGTGCAACGTGCCGGGATTCGATATTGTCCTAATGGGGCACGACCATGCGCGCGAATGCAAGAGGGTGTGCAACATAGCCGGTGACTCGGTACTGGTGATGGACCCTGCCAGCAACGGTGCCGTTGTGAGTAATGTGGATATAACCTTGAAATTGCGTGACGGCAAGGTTGTTGGCAAGAAGATAGACGGCATACTGTCCGATACGAAAGACTACGGCATCAGCGAAGAGTTCATGCAACGCTTTGCCCCCGAAAATGAAGCTGTGCAGAATTTTGTTTCCAAGAAGATAGGTTCCTTTACCGAGACCATCTCCACACGTCCTGCCTATTTCGGTTCTTCCGCTTTTATAGACCTTATCCATGAGTTGCAGTTGGCAATCAGCGGAGCGGATATTTCTTTTGCGGCTCCTTTGTCCTATGATACGGAAATCCGTAAAGGAGACATTTTTGTGAACGATATGTTCAATCTGTATAAGTACGAAAATATGCTTTACACCATGCGTTTGACGGGAAAGGAGATACGCGATGCCTTGGAGATGTCGTATGATTTGTGGACCAATCGGATGAAGTCTCCGGACGACCATATCCTGCTCTTCCGTGAGAAACGTCGCGAAGGTGCTACGGATAGGGCCTCATTCAAAAATTTCAGTTTCAACTTCGATTCTGCGGCGGGTATTATCTACACGGTGGATGTGACCAAGCCGGATGGGGAGAAGGTAACCATTCTCAGCATGGCAGACGGTACCCCGTTCGATATGGATAAAATGTATAAGGTAGCGGTGAATTCTTATCGCGGAAACGGTGGCGGCGAATTGCTGACAAAGGGTTCCGGCATCTCGCAGGATGAATTGAAGGAGCGCATCATCCACTCTACGGATAAGGACTTACGCTATTATCTGATGCAGTACATCGAGCGAAAGAAGGTGATTGAACCGCGTGCGCTGAATCAGTGGAAGTTTATTCCCGAAGAATGGGTGGCTCCGGCTTCCATGCGTGATTATGAGTTCTTGTTTGGCAAAGTTAAAGAATAATTCACTATCTTTGCGGCTCAGAATCTATAATGTAAGTTTTTGGACGTGAAGCAGAAGAAAAAAATTATAGGCGCATTGAGCTTGCTGGTACTGTTTATCATGTACCAGGCAAGCATCACCGCGTTCACTCACGTCCATTATGTGAATGGGGTGATGATAACGCACTCGCACCCTTTTCATGGCACACACTCTCACTCCCAGACTTCCCTTCTGGTCATCGGGCATTTGTCGGCATTCTACTCTTCCGGAGTGGATGTGTATGAGGTTCAGCACCCGATGCGTCCTTTGCTGGCCATGCTCAGAGCCAAACCGGCAACGCCTACTGTAAAGGGGGAAGTTATACGTACTCTTTCCCTTCGCGCTCCTCCCGCTCTTTTTTCATAGTCATTAGGTTTAAAAACGCCTGGATTTTTTGCATGTAGATACCAGGTGTTTTAGTCTCGAATGTCCGGTATTTCAGTGAAAGAAGTGCGGCATTGCGGATTATTATCTTTTTTCAGACTTGAATTATTTTTTTATTTAGAGCGCTAATTTGATGAAACAATACATTTTGGCGTTGGTACTTGCAGTGGTAAGTGCCAGCGTAGCTTTTGCCGTAAATCCTATAAAGGAAGGCAATATGATTTCCGGCCATGTGATAGTGAAAGGTACGGAGGAAAATATACCGTATGCTACGGTTTTGATTATCGGCAGCGGTCAGGGAACGGTTTCTAATGAAGAAGGACAATTTGAGTTCCGCAAGCTTCCGGCGGGAAAATACAAGCTCCGTGTGTCTGCCGTGGGCTATAAGACCCAAGAGAAGGAAGTGACGGTGAGCAAGGACTTTACTGCCGTCATACATTTCCCGATGGAAGAGGAGAGTTTTATGACCGATGAAGTGGTGGTATCTGCCAACCGCAACGAGGTAAGCCGCAAGGCAGCTCCGGTAGTCGTGAATGTGATGAGTACCAAATTGTTCGAGATGGTCAACTCCACCGACCTTGCCAAGACACTGAACTACCAGTCGGGCTTGCGTGTGGAGAACAACTGCCAGAACTGTGGTTTCCCCCAGGTGCGCATCAATGGCTTGGAAGGTCCGTATTCGCAGATATTGATAAACAGCCGTCCCATCATCAGTGCATTGAGCGGTGTGTACGGACTGGAGCAAATCCCCGTGAACATGATTGAACGGGTAGAAGTGGTGCGTGGTGGAGGCTCTGCCTTGTTTGGAGCTAATGCTGTGGGAGGCACCATCAACATCATAACCAAAGATCCCATCAACAATTCCTTCCAGGTATCGAGTATGTTCTCCAATATGGACGGCAAGTCCTGGGAGCAATATATGGGTGGCAATGTATCGCTGGTTGCCAAAGATAACTCCTACGGCATTGCCCTTTATGAGAGTTACCGCAACCGTAACCCCTACGACCGCGATGGCGATGGCTTTTCCGAGCTGGGCAAGCTGAACATGAATACCTTCGGTTTCCGCGCCTATTACCGTCCTACGCATTTCAGCCGCATCAATCTGGAATACCATACCACTAACGAACTTCGTCGTGGAGGTAATAAATTTGATTTGCAGCCGCATGAGACGGACATCACCGAGCAGACCAAGCATATCATCAATAGCGGAGGCGTGAGCTATGATTTGTTCTGGAAAGAGTACAAGCATAAGATTTCGGCTTACACCTCCATCCAGCACACCGACCGCAACAGCTACTATGGTGCCCAAAAGAACATGAATGCCTACGGCAAGACGAAAGACCTGACCTGGGTTGCCGGCGGCATGTACGTGGGCAATATGGACAACTGCTTCTTTGCTCCCGCTACCTTCACCGGCGGACTGGAATATCAGAACAACTCCCTGCATGACATTATGACCGGCTATCATCGTGACATGGAGCAGGATGTCCGCATTGCCAGTGCTTTCGTGCAGAATGAGTGGAAAATGAATGTACTGACCATGTTGGTCGGCGCCCGTCTGGACAAGCACAACCTGATTGACAAGCTTATTTTCAGTCCTCGCGTCAACCTGCTCTACAAGCCGACAGATGATTTTCAGGCACGCTTGACTTATTCTACCGGTTTCCGTGCTCCGCAGGCATACGATGAGGACTTGCACGTAACGGCAGTAGGAGGTAAGGGTGTCCAAATCAAACTGTCCGACAATCTGCGTGAAGAGCGTTCCAACAGTTACAGCGGTTCGGTAGACTGGACTGCCCATTTGGGGCACTGGCAGGCAAACATTCTGGTGGAAGGTTTCTATACAGACCTGCGCCATGTCTTTGTGCTCGAAGATATCGGCAAGAACGAAGTAGGGGATGTTATTAAGGAGCGCCGCAACGGAAACGGTGCACGTGTATATGGTGCCAATCTGGATGCGAGGATTGCCCATGGTAAGGAGGCGCAGTTCCAACTCGGATTTACGGCACAGCGCAGCCGCTATACCCATGAGGAAGCTTGGACAAAGGTGGACGGAAAAGACCTTACCACTAAGCGCATGCCCCGTACACCGGATTATTACGGGTACTTCACTTTCTCTTCCGCACCGGTAAAGAATTTTGATTTCTCTCTTTCCGGCACTTATACGGGAAAGATGATTGTTCCGCACTACGCACCGGAAGATGCTCCCGAGGGTGCCTTCTGTAATATCACTTCAGACCGCATGGAGCATACTCCCCAATTTCTGGATCTGAATGTGAAGTTGAACTATACGTTTGTGCTTCACGACCATATCAAGCTTCAGTTGAATACGGGTGTACAGAATATCTTTAACAGTTTCCAGAAAGACCTGGATAAAGGGGAATTCCGCGATGCGGGTTATTTCTACGGACCGACGCAGCCGAGAACCTTTTTTATCGGTTTCAAGATAATGAACTAAAAGTTTCCATTTAAGAATTTTTAGAGCTAAATTCCGCAAAATAGTCCTACATTTGTCGCCAAAGCACAAAAACCATGGATACTAAGAGAATACGGAATGTAGACATTTCCCAGATACATCATTTGCCGATGATTGATTTCATCGGCAATGATTTTGCTATTTTTAATGACATCAAGGATATGCCTTTGAGCTCTTATCCCACCCGTTTGAATGCTGCTTGCCTGACTGTCTGCTTGAAAGGGTGGTGCAAACTGGAACTCAACCTGCAGCAATGTGAAATGCGGGAAGGTATGTTGGGTATTATTCTTCCCGACCAGATTGTTCTGCAACGCGAGCGTTCCGATGATTTTTCCGGTCTTTTCATTGCCGTCTCAAGGGATTTTATGGATATGGTGATACCTACCATGCAACAGCTTTTCCCTATGTTTTTCATGATTAAGGAGCGGCCCTTCGTTCACATCACTCCGGAGGAATCCCAATCGTTTCAGGAGTATCACTCTTTTCTTTGGAGCAAGGTGAAGCTGAAAGACAATCCTTTCCGTAAGGAAATCACTCAGGGGTTGCTGTTGGCCCTTTTTTATGAGATATATAATATCTATCAAGGACATGTCATCCAGGAACGCATTCCCAAAAGCAGGAAGGAAGACTTGTTCGAGCGCTTTATCCGTGCTATTTCCGAGTCCTATAAGGAAGAGCGCAGTGTGTCCTACTATGCTGATAAGATGTTCCTCACTGCCAAGCACCTTTCCACCGTAGTGAAGGAAATCAGCGGAAAGACGGCGGGCGAATGGATTGACAGTCTCGTCGTTTTGGAAGCCAAAGCCTTGTTGAAGTCTTCCGAGCTGAGCATTCAGGAAATTGCAGACGAGCTGCACTTTGCCAACCAGTCGTTCTTTGGCAAGTATTTCAAGCATCACACTGGCATGTCACCTAAAGAATATCGCCGGCAATAGGTTCAATGTGACGGAATAATGTTTATTTTTGCGGTAAAGATTTACCCCCAAAATAAACTATCATGGAAAAAAGAGAAATTGACCTTACTGTTTCCTGCTATGGAAAGGTGAAAGGAGTGAAGTATGACGTTGTCATCCTACCTTGGGGAGCTACGGAGCCCCATAATCTGCATCTGCCTTATCTCACTGATTGTATTCTGCCGCATGATATTGCCGTAGATGCGGCTGCACTGGCTTTGCAGAATTCCGGTGTACGCTGTATGGTGATGCCTCCCGTACCTTTCGGTGCACACAATCCGGGGCAGCGCGAACTTCCGTTCTGCATCCATACCCGCTATTCCACCCAGCAGGCCATTCTGGAAGACATAGTTGCCTCCCTCTATGCACAAGGCATGCGTAAGCTGATTATTCTCAGCGGTCATGGCGGCAACAACTTCAAGGGAATGATTCGTGACCTGGCGTTTGTGTATCCCGATTTTCTGATTATCGCTGCCGACTGGTTCAGCATCGTCCCTCCCAAAGACTACTTTGAGGCTGTTGTCGACGACCATGCCGGCGAGTCTGAGACTTCCGTCATGATGCATTACCATCCCGAGCTGGTGAATTTGGATGAGGCCGGTGACGGGGAATCCAAACCGTTTGCCATTCCTTCCTTGAATGAAAAGGTTGGCTGGGCTCCTCGCCATTGGGATAAGGCTACAGTCGACAGCGGGGTAGGGAACCCCAAAAAAGCTTCTGCCGAGAAAGGAGAACGTTATATGAAACCGGTGGTGGAGAAGTTGTCGAAGCTCTTTACGGAAGTCGGTCAAGGAAGTCTGTATTGATGTACTTGGCTTCCGGCTATATATAAAAATAGGCAATAACCATTGTGGATATTGCCTATTTTTTTAGTGCACCCTAAAAACTAATCTCTTTACTCTTATAAAAACTAATCTTTCTCTATTTCGAGTACAAAATTAGAAGGTTTTTGCGGGTTATGAATTGACATAAGTCAAAAATCTCATTCGGATATTATTTTTTCAAACGTGCCCAAAAGCCCTTCTTTTTCTGCCGGACTGGTTCACTGTTTTCGCGAAACAGTTCTTCGTAGGTCAGCCCGTCATGCACCATGCGGTAGATGCTTCCCCAGTCAGGCAGTCCGCCCAGGTTGCGGTCATCGATAAAGAGATCGGCTTTTACTTTGCGTGAAAAACCGATGTGTGCGATGTCTTCTTCCGGATAGTCCCGGTTGACGGCATAGAATTCCACACCCCGTTCCCTGCACCATTCCACAGCTTCCTCCAGGAGTTTCCCTTCACGTACCGACCATAAAATCAGCCGGTGACGCTCGTTTATCAGCATCTTCAGCGTAGCGGTGGCAAAGGGAATTTCTTCTCCTATCTGGGGATAGCGGTGTTCTACAATGGTACCGTCAAAATCAACGGCTATGGTCATAAATGAATAGCTTTTATTGGTTTCAGACTGTGGAAAAAATTATCCTTGACCGCCTGTGGTGCCGCCGGAGTGCTGGCTGACCGGATTGTTTGAATATTCTTCCTGATGTCCCGTGTAGCTTTTCAGCTCTACTTTTACGTCTTTGCTCTGGTTGCCTACCACTACTTTAAAGGTATATGTCTTCACGCGTACCATGCGCTTGCTGCCATACAGCAGTACATGGTTGCCACTGACACTTGCAGTCAGCTTTTGTTCAATTTCATAAGAACCGTTCGTACCTCCCTCTTCAGTTTCAATGTAGTTGTTGATGTATGTGGCCAGTGCATCGGATGCTCCTGCAGCTTTCAGCGCTTCAGCCGGAGAAACGGTATAGTCCCATCCGTTCTTGATTTTAAGGGTCAGGATGATGTTTTCCAGCGCATCGTAATCTCTGTTCTCAATCTTGATTACCTCGGCTTTTCCATTCACTTCGTTGTAGCCGTCTGCTACACTGGCGGCAGCTTGTTTGGTAAATTTCACTCTAGGTGAATATTTGCCGGCTATCTTCTCGCCTTGCGGAATGGTAATGATGTAATTGTTATTGTTGAATCCTACGGTTTTAGCAGCGGCTCTGGTTGCAGGCGCCTCGCTGGATTCCACTTCCATGTTTTCCGGATCAAAATAGCCCAGGTTGGCATCAGTCGACGGATTGGGAATGGCAATGATGATATCTTCCTTGGCAACAGCGTCAGCCGGCTCTGTCTTGATGGCTACGTTATTTACAGAAGCCTTTGATGCTTCCGGTTGTGTGGAAGTTGCCGGATTGGCCTCACGTGCCTCTTCAAACACGACGGCTGCAATCTTGGTGTTTTCTTCCGTACCTCCGGTGGGTATGTTGATGGTGGCGGCATTCTCCTTTTCCGGATTTTCTATTTTCGGAGTCTCAATGGTGCTTCCGTCAGCCTCCTGCATCTCGCCGAATTCTATGGTTGTTGACATTTTTACATTTACCACCATCAAGCTGTGGTTGGCTGTTCCGTCTGTAAATTCTGCTGTGGCCTCGTAGTCATCATGTCCTTCAGCTGTTACGGTGAGCGTGTAGATGCCGGTTTTGTTCACAGTCAGTGAGTATACGCCTTTTGCATCGGTTGTGGCAGAGTATTCGCCGCTTTTTACGGTGGCTCCTGACAATGGACCGTTGGCATCGGTAATGGTACCTGCAATGTAGTAGGCTGTTTGACTTCTTAGCGGGTCTTCCACTTCTTCATACTTCTTGTCGTCATCGTGGCAAGATGTAAGGACTGTTGTGCTGAAGGTTATTGCAAACATCAATGCACCTCCTAAAAATAAACTTTTCTTTTTCATAATTTTCGTCATTTGATAAAACTAATCTGTTTAAATTATACTTATTTCGATTTTTCTTTTTGCAGTTCCTTTATAAGGAAATAGCGTATATAGTCCGGCTGGTAGAAGTTGCTGCTTCGGTTTTCGTTAGGGCGTGTACTGTAACTTTTTCCCAGTTGTTTTTCTATGTACTCTCCATCTGCCACCATGCCGTATGCCCATGCAAAGTAGTCAGCCGGTTTTACTCTGAAGAATCCTTTTCTACTCCATTTTTTTCCCGGCAGGGGGATGGCAAAATGAAATCCTCCGTTTATCTCTCCGTCTGTACAAAGGGCATACAAGCCGATGGCATACTCTCCGAAGTGCCGCGTACAGTCTCCTCTCACTCCATAATCACCGTAAATATATCTTCCTGCTTTCAAGTCGAACTGCAAGTTGAGGCGTGGTTCGTAGTACGAAGCATTCAGTGAGGCATTGATACGCTGTTTTCTGCCTATATACCAGCCGTCTTCCCGGGTGATGGCGGAGAAACCGGTGGAGCCTGCCGTTCCGCCCAGTTCCCAGCGTCCGTTGTTTGTACGGTATTTTATTTCCAGTTGTGCACCATATCTGTTGTTGGTGAAGTTACCCACCGTCATTTTCCCGAAGATGTTGTGCCTGAAGCGTACATCCTGCGATAGAGCTATGATTCCCGGTCTTATCCGTTTCATCTCTCCACTCAGATTGGTGGCTACGGGCAGTATCACTTGTGCGGTCATTTTCCCACCTTTCCATAGAGCCATTTCCACTGCCGGATTCAGGTTGATGGCATATGTATACAGTTCGTCAAACGTATTGTTCTCCAAAAACAAATCGGGGTATATCACCAAATCCACCTTCCAGGCAGACGGCACTTCTTCCTGACCGGCATTTTTCAATGCCTTCATGGCAGGATCCGTATCTACTGTAATCCCCATTTGCTGATATACTTGTGTCAGGCTAATTTCTCCGTTTCTGTATGCTGCCGTCAGTGTATCCGGCAGATTGATGCAAAGCCTGGGAATCCGGTTTTCCAGTACCACCAATTGCAAATCGCCCTTTGTCTCGCTTCCCAAGCAGGCATCTATGGCTTTGCCCACTCCGGTGTAGGTACTTCTATATACGTTGTTCTCAAAACTTACAGTGGTTACCCCTGGGGTCTGTGCACATTGTATATTTTCCATTCCGATGGCTTTCAGGCTCTCTGTCACTTGAGCATCTGCCATTGCAGAAATGCCACAGAACCATACTGCCAGTATCCACTTCAAACTGTTTTTTCTCTTGTTTTTCATCCTATTCTCCAATCCCTAATCCCTCTCTTAGTGCAACAACCTGCATTCATACCGTATTCCTCCCGATATGCTGTTGAATTCTCTGGTAAACACATGGATGGAGAAATGCTTCCATAATCTGGCGGCGGCTCCCACATTGAAACCTTCCGAATCATATTCGGCCATGACAGTCATTTCCCGGCAGAAAGTAGGAGAGTAGCTGATACCTCCGAAAGGACCGTCCTTTATGCTGTGATCATTCAGTGGGATGTAGTAGCCTGCTGTCACAGCAAGACGGTCACCTTGGGCAATGGAGAAGCCTTTGGTAAGAGCGCCGTAGACAGTGGCAAAATAGTTTGTTCCGGTATTTTTGAAGGGGTCGTCTACACCTATTACTAGACTTGGCCGGTATTTCCCTTCTTTCAATGGTCGTATACGTGCAGTCATCGACCGGTCTTGCTGGAAATATCCTCTTTTCCCGTCATATCGTCTGGTTTTCAATAATGTGCACCGATAACTTAATTCCACAAACGAGAGGAAGGTCATATTCACGAAATAATTTCCGGTATTGAAGTTGAACGGTGTCATGCCGTCCGGCAGATAATTACCACCTCCCATAAAGGTGCCGGCTTCCTGCATGTCTGCTGTGGGGATATTCAGTTGCCCGGTATTCCCCATGGAGTATTGCGCTTGTGCTTTGAGGACACAGCACAATAGGCAACAGACCATAAGTCCTTGTCTAAATTTCATACTAATTTTTGATTTTGGAGCGTTGTTGTCTGAAGAGTTTAAAGTACGCTACGCTACTGCCTGCCACATGGGGGAAGAGGTTCGTGGTGGCGTATAGATTACAAAACGTGGCAAAGTTACGTCAAATATATCTGATATACAAGAAAAATGGGGGAAAATTATATATCCTATACTAGTAGTAATATTCTTTGCTTTGTTATTTTATATAATGGACTAATCAAGGATAATGAAGTAAGACTTTTTTGTTGAAGTGTAATGTTATAGCAGCATTTTATGGATAATATGATAGCATCTCATATAAGTGTCCAATCATAAACTGTTTTCCAAAATAGTGATACTCTACTCTGAAAATGAGTATATAAAAACTAGCCATAATAAGAAAGGGGGATATGATGGAGATTTGGTATAGTTCATTGTAAAGTTGGAAAATTTATTTTAGACTAATAATTACAGAGTAGTTACTTCTTTATATAATTACATTAGTGTCCACTAAAAAATCATAGTCGTTCTTTGAAAT
>NZ_QTNH01000024.1:0-8187 GCF_003603515.1 Bacteroides sp. AM32-11AC
TTCAAATGCTACCCGGGTCCCTTTTCAAGTGTTAGCTACAGTTCTACCGGATAGATAGCTTTGAACCGACAAAGCATACTGTCCATTGTCATACGCCGAGCATGGTAAAGTCCTAAATCTTCATCATCCCATTCCAATATCGTTTCACCTAATAAAGAAAACTCTATCAAATGAATATGAATATTGTTTACCTCTTTTCGAAATTCATCGATCTCTCGGTTTTTGGCTTCCAGCCCCTCCATGTCTCGCCATTCGCCAAGCCATGTGTACATGATGCCGCCTACCAGCAAAGCTATTAGTAGATAGCCTATGGAAGTCAGCATACGGAAGTGTCTTGTTTCAGCGTTATGTCGATTCATGCGTTATTGCCATTGATTATTGATAATACAGCCCGTAGGTCTTTATAGGCTTACGGGCTGTATGGTCTTTGAAGCTCAGTCTAATAAAGATGCTATATCAAATTGGATTATAGAACATCCTCAATAGACAATTCAAAATTTCTTTCCGATATCATATATCTTTTGTAGATGTTCGGTATTTGAAATAGCCCCCTTTTCATTGACACTATTTACAAGATAATGGCCTCTGTTTTTCCATCCCCTATCTTGCGCAATGAGTTCAAAGGAACGCACTATACCGTCAAATACATGTGGGTCTTCCAACTCTCCACACGAAAGAAGCATACATTCCTTAATAGGCACATCTTTTTTACCTATGATGAAAGAATAAAACTTGTCTATGGCAGCTTTTATCTGGGTAGGAAACGAGTACCAATAAAGAGGGGTACAGAATATGATGACATCACTTTCTGCCATCAAAGATGCCAGTTCATTGAAATCATCATTAAAAATACAGGCTTTATTCTCCTTGCTAAAACAATGATCGCAAGCTCTGCATCCTTGGATATGTTTATGCGCAGTATTAAACTGCACAACACTGTTGCCCGCTTCGGATGCTCCTTTCGCAAAAGCGTCCGCCATAAGGTCGCTGTTACCTCCCCGTCGTGGGCTGCCGGTTAAAATCAAAATTCGTTTGCTCATATCCTTTACATTTATTCACCCATACGGAAATCTCCTACGTTGTCATGACTAAGAGTTATATCTTCGATAATGCTTGTGCATCCACCATGTTGCGGACACTGGCTGCTGATGCCGAGATATATTTGATCGGGATATTCATTACGATACAGACGCACCATATGCCACTCTTTTTTGTCTAATGAATAGTAGCTGGCGATAGTGTGAGTATCAGAAGATATTTTCATATAGACTGATTTTGCGTCTATCTTATCATGGTTATTGTCATCCGATGTACCTTGTGTTCGTACCGTTACGATGCGGTGGTTACCATATTCGTCCTGCTCAAAGGCAAGTTTCTGCCAAAGTGTATCGTTGACATACACAAAAAGATCGGCGGCATTGTAAAGTCCATCAGAGGTAAACTCAGGGGTTACTTTAGCTGTCAGCGTGAATGGCTTTGTATTATCGGTCGGAATCAGTAACACAGGCAGTGTATTGTTGGACAGCTTACCCTCGTTAGGATCACAGAAGAAGTCAAGTCCTCCGGGACAGTTGAATTCCAATCCTCCGTCTGCAAGTATGGTTACACATGTATCTGCGCCATTGATGGATTTGGTAAAAGTGACATCTCCCACTTTTATCTCACAGTCTGTGATTTGGCTTGTTTCAGCCACTTTACCGGTCAAATCCGGTTCACTTGTTTTGGACTCTTTGTGCTGCTGACATGCAGCTAAAGAGAGGCATCCAACAAGAAATGCTCCATATAAAACGGTTCTTTTCATCTTTGAATCATTTATTATTCGTAATTTTGTGGCAAAATTAGGACTATTGGCGCAATCCCGCAATGGTGAAAATTAACCAATTCACTATGGAACAGGAACATCAACTAAAATCACTTCTGACTGAGCAGCAGTTTGAAGATGCTGAAAATAAGGAATTTATGCTTGCTCAAGCAAGAGCGTGCGCAAATGGTTATGCTCTTGCAACAGAAGGTATAGCAGTTGTGTCAGATTTTCAAAACAACGAATGTCATATATATTCTGGCAGATTCGGTCAAACTATAATGGACTTCCCGGAATATATGGTTGACCATACATCTGCCTTTGAAAATACCGTTTTCAGCCACGCGAATGAAGAAGAGCTTATTCAACGTCATATACTCGAACTTCGTTTCTTCAACTTTATAAAAGAACTTCCCATAAATGAAAAGACAAATTTCTCGGCTTCGTGTATCATCAGTTTCTATCGGACAGGGAGTAATGAGACAATAAAAATATTACATACAACGAGATATTTTAGTTGTAGCAACGGTGGAAGTGTCATTCTCGGTCTATGCACTTATTCTCCATACTTTGGTTCTCATAACAAACAAGACGGTATTATTGTAAATCTCGTGACAGGAGAAACCATTAGACGAAACGTGTACGAAGCATGCGACCGAAAAATCCTTAGTCGGCGACAACTTGAAATACTATCACTAATAGCGAAAGGGGTGCCCAGTAAACAGATTGCAGACAACCTAAATATTTCCGTTTATACCGTTAATCGCCATCGTCAGGATATTTTAGCTTCATTAAAAGTCGCTAATACTGCGGCTGCTGTAGAAATCGCATTAAGAATGAATCTTATTTAATGAGCCCTCTTGCTTTATGATTGGTTAAAAATCAGTGTTGTACCAGTTATTATTGGTTCGTAATTTTGCGGGCATATAAAAGCGAAAAAGATGAATCAATTTGCTGGTAAATTAGAATTGGAAGCAGGCATAACAGTTCTGCAAAATGAATGTGAACGTATTTTTAGTTCTGTGCCAATTCATTTTGGTAAAGGCGTTTCTCTTACACACGGAGCTTCTATTTATTGCACAGGAGTAGGTGATGACATCTATATCGGAGATAATAATATCATAAGAGGAGAACTTATTTTGTTTCCGGGAGCAAGAATAGGCAATCGTTGTGTTTTTGGTACAGGAACTATAATTGTCGCGGGTAGCTTTAGTGTTGGTAATGGTTGTGTCATGTCACATGGATGTACCATAACCCAAGATGTTCCTGATAATTCGTTGGTAGTAGGCCGTAGAGGATTGATATTCAACAAATAATAGTTGATTCCTATTGCTATTGATGCGAAAATTGGTTAGAAATCAGTATTGTGCACATCTTTTGTTCTATCTAACTTTGCAACCGCAAATAAATCACAAGAAAATTGCAATTTAATAATAATCAAATCAATATCATAATGAAAAAATTAGTATTTATCGCAATCATTGCAAGTCTTGCAATGGCTGGATGCACCCAGAAAGAACCAGAGAAAAAAGCGGGAAATTCTGACAAGAAAGCTACAACAGAAAACGTTGAACTCGCCACATGCGACATCAATGTAGGAGGAATTCGTTTTACAAAGTCGAAAAACGGCGGAGAGAATGGCATCACACTTCTTGGCGACACGCTCAAATTTGTGGCCGGTCCTCAAACTGATTATTTCCGTTCCCCGGATGGAAGCGTAGTCAATAACTCTGCGGTCATCTTCACAGAGGTTGACAACACCAAACCTTTCACTTTCACGGCTAAAGTACAGCCTGAATTCACTGAAACCGGAACTTATTCGGCAGGGGTGATATATGCTTATGAAAACGACACACATTGTCAAAAACTATGTTTCGAGCAGGATGAGTATGGCGATCACCGAGTGGTGTCAGTTCGCACATTAGGCACCTCTGATGACAATAACCATCAGGCAATCACGGCTCCATACGTTTATATGAGATTATCCTCCGATGGCACAACCCTTGGTAGCTATTTCTCAGAAGATGGTAAAATATGGCGTATGGCCCGACTCTATAAGAATGACTTTCCTGAAAAATTGCTTATAGGCATCAGTTCACAGAGTCCTAAGGATAATGAACACACCTGCCTATTCACCGAAGTATCTCTGACAGATAAACCTGTCGCTGACTTTAGAAAGGGTAATATAGCAGAATAATAAAACAATCTAATCATTTTCAAAGGCGCACACATATTCAAAATGTGCGCTTTTCTTATACCTTTAAACGATGAGTAAACATCCAATTATCGCAAATCGCACCGCTTTTCTCGTCATAGGTTGTCTTGAGGCTGCATGGGCACCTCTTGTACCGTATGTTAAACGTGCATTTAGTTTGGACGAAGCTTCCTTAGGACTTCTGATGCTTTGTACCGGGTTGGGTTCAATAATAGCACTTCCTCTATCAAGTTGGCTATGTGTGAGATTTGGCGCAAAACGAGTAGTTTATTTCTCCGGATTTTTAATGGCTTTTTCTCTATTGACGATAAGCCTATTGGCTAACTTCACCCTGACGGCTATAATGTTATTGGTATTCGGCGGTTGTACTATCACCATCGATGTTGCTGCTAATGTGAATGGTGTTGCAGTTGAAGGTCAGACAGGAAAACATCTGATGTCAGGATTTCATGGGGGTTATTCACTTGGTACGCTCATCGGTGCCGGTGTGATGAGTTCTCTTTTCGCATTCGGAATAATCCCTATGTGGTCGGTCGTAATATTTATGATATTGGTATTGGCTGCGATGATGGCCGGATGCCGTGACCTTCTATCCTCAAAGGTACTTAAAAGCAACGACCATCCGAAACAGGATGTGAATAAGAAATTTTATATTCCACCTATGGTGATAGTGGTCGGTTTGTTATGTTTTATCATGTATGCGTCGGAAGGTGCTGTAATGGGGTGGTCAGCAATTTTTGTTAGTCAAGAGCGTGGCATTGACATGTCCGTGGCCGGATTTTTCTATACCGCTTTTGCCATAGCAATGACTATTATGAGACTTTGCGGCGACAAGATCGTCGATCGATTTGGACGAAGGACTGTGATTAGCGGAGGGGCATTACTTATTTCCGCTGGTTTCCTGATTGTGGTATCAATTGATAGTGCGATCGCTTCTGTAGCTGGTTTTGCTATGGTCGGTTGTGGTGCGGCCAATGTAGTTCCTCAATTAGTATCTTTTGCGGCCCACATAAAAGGGATGGCAGTACACAACATCATTAGTTTTATTAATGCTCTTGGATATTCCGGCATACTTCTTGGTCCGGTTATAATCGGATTCATAGGAAAACGCTACGGTTTGCATGTG
Organism: Bacteroides sp. AM32-11AC; assembly: GCF_003603515.1. Taxonomy (NCBI): domain Bacteria; kingdom Pseudomonadati; phylum Bacteroidota; class Bacteroidia; order Bacteroidales; family Bacteroidaceae; genus Bacteroides; species Bacteroides sp. AM32-11AC. The sequence continues at coordinate 5,143 of NZ_QTNH01000024.1, forward strand.
TCATTTATAGGTATTGCCGTGTTTGCTTTGATTGTTGCTATAATTTCATCTATAATATTAAGAAGCAAACAGATTACACTGCAAGTAGATTTGCAAAACGAAAGAGAAACTTGTTCGCTGTAATTCTGCAAAATAAGAAATCAGTGTGCAACGTATAAAAAAATTGCATTGCTTTTTTGTGTAACTACTCAGGTATCTAAATGTGCCCAAATGCTTGATTATCAACAGTAGCAAACTTGTTGATTTACTATATTTCGATGAAAATCGGGCATTACGCAAGATTGACCTCGTGCAATAGAGTTGATACTCAACGACTTTGCATAGCTGAGTAGTTACTTTTTTTGTTCTATTTTGTTAAATTTGTCTGTACCAACTTCTATCAGCCAATATCCAAAAGCGATAAGGATTATTTGTTATTGTGGGCAGTAACGAAAACAATGACGTTACTGCCCACAATAAAAGTTATATTTTTATCCCTTTCGGACGGTTATCATCCTTGATCTGAAAACCCGGTCGTCCGATGATGACATGGTCGGCAATGAAATTGCTCGACGGACTTCGTTCATTCACCGGGCTGCGTATCTGCGGGACATCATCGGTTTGTTGTGGCGATATGCTCCGTACACCTTCCGCATCTGGTTTGACTTCCTGTCCATCCTTTTCTTTTTCGGCGACTTCGGGCGTGGGCGGTGCAAGCTCCAACTGTATCTTGCGGTCGAGTGCGGCAAGTTCGGACTTCAACTGTTTCAACTCATCCTCCTTGTGACACAGACACCGTAGGTTTACAAGGCTTCCCGACTTTGGAGGGTAAGCCCAGCCCCCTGCAGGGGCAAGTGCTTTTCGTGGCTGCTCAAAACGTTTTGGGCGGCTGAAAAGACATCTTGCTGTGTTCATGTGAACACTAAAATCCGTCTGTGACGGATTGGGCAGATATCATTCAAATTCAGGGCGGAACCACCTGATTTAATCGAACAATGATTTAAAAGATGAAAGACCTGAATACATGAAAACCGAGAAATTCAAATACTTGTCAAAAGGATTTACCGAATAGCTGTCAAACCGGATATTGAAGAAAATAAGCCAATAGTTGTCCGACAATTTGGTGATACATTGATTCAATGATTTCATGACGTAATGTTGTCACTCTCCAAACAACCAAAACTTTGTTTCACCACACAACTATATAGAGAACTATTAAATAATCGGATTATGAAATAGCCAGCCTTTCCGTTGGATTAGCATTCATGCGAAAAGAGCCGTTTCTGTATGATGTCCACGGACAATGGCTGCCGTATCAGCGCAATACGCTGCCACTTTCAGAGAAGCCATTGTCGGATAACGTATTATGTGTTCCTTTGCGGTAAAAGGAACAATAACATCAAAAGAAAAGTATATGGAAATCGTATCAATCGAAAGAAAGACTTTTGAGGCGATGGTCACCACGTTCGACCGTTTCGTCAGCCGCATGGATGCAATCTGCCGGCGGCATGGAGAAAAGACAATGAGCGAGTGGATGGACAATCAGGACGTGTGCCGGATGCTCAACATCAGTCCCCGCACGTTACAGACCCTGCGGGATAACGGCACGCTGGCTTACTCGCAGATAAACCACAAGACATATTACCGTCCAGAAGATGTGCAGCGTATAGTCTCCGTTGTGGAGGACAGGCGAAAAGAAGCGAAATTCAAAGGCAGGACTATTTAATCATTAAGTATAGTAATCACACTAAATCCAATGTTTATGAATGAACTGATTAACAAGGACAGCGAGTGGATAATCCACTTCATGGGCAGTCTTGACCGTCTGCTTGACGGCTTCGAGCATCTGACCGCCAATTACCGCCCGACATTGGGCGGTGAACGTTTCTTCACCGACAAGGAGGTGTCGGCACGGCTGAAAGTGAGCCGCCGGACACTTCAGGACTACCGTAACGAAGGGCGCATAGCCTATATCCAGTTGGGCGGTAAAATCCTCTACCGTGAATCCGACATCGAAAGGATGCTTGCTGACGGCTACCGCTCTGCCTATCGGCTGACAGGTACATGATTTTCTTGAAGGAGCGCAGTTTGCCGGATGCCCTATAATTGCGGAGCAATGGACTTCCGACAAAAGAAAAAAGGAACGGCTTACGGATGAAGCACCAATATCCTGCTTCGTCTGTAAGCCGTTCCTCTATATTCTCTGATTTTCCGTCAGTCGCTTGTTTCCGTTGCCGGATGCCTTTTTAAGCGTGTGGCAGGCAGTGGCAAGGTTTTCGGGCTGAATACGCTCAAACAGGTTTGAGGAAGATTCTGCCCGAAACGGCTCTGCCGCCCGACCTTGCCAATGCCTTCAAAGCCATACGCTACCTTTGCATCCGTGCATCGGGAACGAGTGGCTGACGGAAGAATATAATTTTAGCGACATTTTATCGAGTTGAAAAATACTCTTCTCTTTGTCGATAAATTTTATCCATTAAATATTTGAACATCCGATGATCTAACTCTCCCCCACAATTCATCATGATTTCCTCTGTATCACGCATTAACTTTGTATATTCTCGATCAGCTTGTTCTATATCCATTTTCAAAGAAGAAATTTTATCTAATTTATTAACAATTCGTTCATACTCAATAGCTGCAATTGAGCTACGCCTAGATATACCTTTTCGCCCCTCGTGTACCATCATTTCCATCATCATTTTCAGGTCATTCATTTGTGAACGCATAACATCTAAAGCAAGTACTTCTTTATTAGAATTGTCAAGATTGGGTATAATAGCAGGAGAACTTAAGGCCATTAACTTTACAATAGAATTTATATTTCCAGAATCTCCTTCTGCCGCTTTAGTTGCTTCAATGGCTTCTTGTAGACTTTTTGGGCTTTCCAGAACTTCATGATATTTCATCTCTTTTGAATATTCAAGATATCTCAAAGGAGCAATATCAAATATTTTAGGAGTGCCTTTCTCTTGTATTAATACAACAGGCTTATCAAATGCCTGTCGTATTCCCAATTGTAGCTAACACTTGAAAAGGGACCCGGGTAGCATTTGAAACGTGTAC
>NZ_QTNH01000024.1:8197-10804 GCF_003603515.1 Bacteroides sp. AM32-11AC
TGTAGCTAACACTTGAAAAGGGACCCGGGTAGCATTTGAAACGTGTACCACCCGATAGGTTTTGCAAAGTTAATTAAATTTGTTTATTTATCATATCTTGTGTTTCTTTCATTCTGTACGATTTTCCCGTCATGTTCAGTAGAATCGCCTTGTGCGTTAGCCTGTCTACCATTGCTGTAACTAGTACTTTGTCTGCAATAATCTCGTCCCATCTGTTGAATGCGAGATTTGTTGTAATGACGGTTGTTTTCTTGTCAGTTCTGAGTGACAGATGGTTGAACAACATCTCCGCTCCCGCCTTGTCACAAGAAACGTATCCGAACTCGTCGCAGATGACCATGTCGTATCGTTCGAACTTGTTCTCGAGTGCCCTTAGTGTCATTGCGTTCCGGCATTCCCTTATCTGCGTAAGCAGTCTGGGCACGGAAGTGAACAGTACGGAGTATCCCGCGTTACAGGCCGCAATCCCCAAGGCTGTAGCCAGATGGGTCTTTCCGGTACCGGGATTCCCGTATAGTATAAGGTTGCGCCCTTCCTTGATGAAATCAAGTGTCTCAAGGTTTGGCAAGGCCTTCCGCGCTTCTGGCGGAAGCGCGTCCGTGTCTATTTCGTTGAGGTATCGCAACTGTGCGAACGCGGCATTTTTGATGCGATGCCGACGCTGGTTCTCCGAGCGGTTTTCTTTTTCCTGACGCAGGAGTTCGGCCGTGAACATCCACAGGTTCCATCGTTCATCAAGTCCTTGCTGTATAAGCAGGTCGATGTCGCGTCGTACCAGAGGGAGTTTGAGGTCGAAGGCATACGCACGTATCCGTTCGCGTATGGAGTCTTGATTTTCGTTTTGTTCCATTGCTATGCAATTTTTATGTTGTTAGACGGTAACTTTGTTTACAGGTTGTTGTGTGGCGCCACATCCGATCATCGCCGAAAGTGTGTCCAATGTCTGTGAGGCCGATTCTTCAATGGCGGTCTGTTGTGGATCGGACGGGGTCAGGGTGGCCGCGTCTTGACGGACGTTTGCGGTTCCATTGCCGTCACTGGCCAGCATCTCGGCGCTCAATTGTTCGGAAGACAGGCGTTTGAGTCCCCGGGAGGACAGACGGTCTGCCGCAGCCAGTATGTCGGCATAAGTGCGCTGGTTGTCACGGGTAAACACGAGCAGTTCGACAAACGATCTGGGAGAATCCGTAAAATGTTTGCGAAACAGTGCCGCCACGTCCGGGTGTACCTGTCGCATGGCCGTGGATCGTCCCAACGCCGCAGGCTTGCGAAGGAACGTGCCCAGATAGTGCATCAGGTCGATACACCAGTCACCGAGACGCCGGGAGCGTACATGCGTGGCTACCTTGTCGCGACCGTCAAGCACGACAATACGCTCGGAATACATCTTTATGGGTACCTCCCGACCGACAAGCCGGTCAGGCACAGAGTAATGCACACCATCGACGGTAATGGTGGAATACTTCCCGACACGGGCATGCCGCTGCTCAAAGCAGCCCATGTCACCGTGGTCAAGCGGCCGCAAAGCCGCAATATCGGCCTGTACGCGCTCCTTCTTCTCTTGCGCAGACATGTTGGAAGCCTCCCCGTTGAGCCTGTCACAGACCTTGTCAAGATGACACTGCGCCTGCTCCAGCGAACCGAAACGGACATCATAGGCGAAAGCCCGCCGGCGGATATGTTCCACCGAACGCTCCACCTTACCTTTCTCCCATCCCGAACGCGGATTACAGAAATGAGGGGTGAAACAATAGTGGAGTTCCATGCGGCGCAGGGCATCGGTATGTTCGCGCTCCTGTCCAAGGAACTTCTTGACGGCCACCCGCATGTTATCGTAGGCCATTACTTGCGGCGTGCCCCCCAAAGCACGGAAGCAGTTGCGGTGTGCTTCCATCAGGGCCAACGTGTCCTCGCGGGAGAACAGGTATGCCCGCCGCAGGTTGCTATGGTTCATCGTGAACACGGCCATGTGCAGCTTCGTCTTGACACCGGCAATCCAAAGTGTCAGCACGCCCCAGTCAAACTCGCACCGGAACCCCGGTTCATACTCCTGGCGGATGAACGCCGCCGGGGACTTGGCTGGAGCGGACACCGCCACTTCCAATGCACGGACATACTGGCATACCGTCGAATAGGCAATCTCTATGCCTTGATCGCGCAACCGGCGCCACATGTCAATCTTGCGCATCTGCTGCTTGCGCAATCCGGCCGCGGCATTAGACCGGTTGCGGGCCATGAAGCCGTCTATCGCCTCCATCACCTGCTGGTTCATCACTCTGCGGACACGTTTGCTGCTGTCATAGCGCACCGGCTGCTGCAGGTACGTGTCCATTGCTTCCGCATCGGGGTTGTCACCGACCGCTTGTTCGAAAGCCCGGAGATACTTGCGTACAGTCTTGCGGCTCATGCCGTTACGACGGGCGATCTCACGGATGCTCAATCCGTCACGCCTATAGGCGAGAATTATGGAATCTCTTTCTTCCATGTGGTACATATTATGAACGCCATTGGTTTTTATGAATATACCAATTTTGTTCGGTTAAACATACCCATGGGTGGGGCACTTTTTAAATGTTGTTCCGGGTCCCTTTTCAAGTGTTAGCTACA
>NZ_QTNH01000025.1:0-10057 GCF_003603515.1 Bacteroides sp. AM32-11AC
CCTATCATGAAAGGGATAAATCCCAGAATGGTAGAAACTACCGTGAGGAAAATAGGAACGACCTTCGCATTCCACGCCTTGACGTAGGCACGAAGAGCGGAAAGACGGGGGAAACGACGTCGGATGCTGTTGTACTCGTTCAGGATATAGATGCTGGCATTCACCGTGATGCCGCACAGCAGGACGAACGAGGCAAAACCGCCCTGGTCGAAGTTCAGCCGGAACCAATAGAAAGTAAGAAATACCCCGATATAAGAAACCGGAATCACAAAGATGATGGCAAGCGGCTGCTTCAGGGAGTTGAACAGAACGCTGGTCGTAAAGAAGATGATGGCTATCACCACCAGCAGAAGCAGGTATTGGCGGTTGTCCTTCTCGCCCCATGACCAACTGTTGCTGTCCGACTCGGCTGTATAACCCATCGGCAACAGTTTGTTGAACTCCTCCAGGACACGTTTCTGTATCTTGTTGCCCATCTCATTGGAGCCGATATATTCGTATTGCAGGCAGAGGCGGTACTGCTGGTTTTCTTTGGCAATCTCCTGCGGCATCTGTCCCTTTTCCACAGTAGTCAGTTCGGAAAGCTTGTAATGCTTGCCGTTTCCTACTCCATAGGGAAAGAACTGCATCGCCCAGATGTCATATTCGGCAGACTGGCGGGAAGAGAGCTTGATTTTCTCCGTTCCCTGCTCGGCCGCTACCGAGCCAATCTCCAGATTCTTGCCGAAGATGGGGCGCACCGCAGAGAAAAGCACTTGCGCGTCGATGCCCTCTTGCGCCATGCGCTCCTTGTTCAGGTTGAAGTAGAATTCCTGATAGTCATCCTTCCACCAGGAGAACTCCGAATTGATGAGCACTTCCTTGATACGCCGGTGCGTCAGCAGCTTGGCCTTCAGCTTCTCCGCCCACTCATAGAGTTCGTCGTAGTTGTAGCCGTACATCCTGATGCGGTAGGAGCCGGCACTCTCGCGGACGTCATTACTGAACCCCTGGTCCTGCAATCCGTAGATGCCCCAGCTGCCGCCTCCCAGTTCCAGTGCCTTGCTTATCATATTGGCTTTCAGTGTATAGGGAAAACCGCTGTTCCGGACTTCCTTCTTGAAATAAATCTGCATACTGGCACGCCGGGGGCTGTAAATGGAAGTATGAAACTGCCTGATTTCCTTGAACCGGCTGAGGTAGGTCTCCATACGTTTCATCAAAGTGTTCATCTGCTCGAGGGTGCTGCCATTGGGAAGGTTGGCGTTGGCATAGAGCACCACCTCCTCATTACGGGTGAAGTAACTGCCTTCGTACACCTTCTGTATGAAAAGCCGCAAGCTGCCGCCCAGCGCCTTGTCCACAACGGGTTTCACCGACTCCTTATAGGTATCCGAACCGAATACCTTATTGTAAGCAGCTTCCCATTTTCCCCCTCCTTCCAGTTTGCCGGGCAACAGAAAAACGGGCAGACCGAAACCCAACAGTAACAGCAGGCATACAGCCCAGCGCCAACGGCATAGAAAACGGATGAGAGCAGAGTAACAGCAGGAGAAATAAACGGGGAAACGTCTGAAAATCCGTCCCAACCTTGTTTTGAATGTTTGCGTCAGCCCCGGCAAGACAAGACGCCTCTTCTTCCCCGTAATCCGCCTCACCAGTCCTATCTTCTCAATCATCGACGGAACAAAGAACAATGCCACCATCAAGGAAACAGCCAGATTGATGATCACTACCGCTGCAAAGTCCTGCAGGTTGAGCCGTATCTTCTCGTCAAGGAAGAAAATGATAACAAGCGCACCCATCGTAGTGAGGGTTGCCGCCAACACCGACAGGAAGGCCTTGAGATTACGCCGATGCAGAATGTGGTCGGTCATGACAATGGTGCTGTCTATCACCAGATTCAGCGAGACAGTGATACCCGCCAGCGAATAAAGCTGCATCTCAAGTCCGAAGAGGTAGTAGAAGATAAGTGCCACCGCTATATTTACAGCCAGGCTGGTAACTATCAGAAAAAGATATTTCAACTTACGAGTAATGAGCCATACGAATACAAGCAGGATGAGTACCGTCAAACCGGTACGGAAGTAAATCTTGTCCAGTTCTTCCCGTATGTACTCGGTCGCATCATAGCTGGCATGCACTTCATATCCGACAGGAAGTACCTGCCGAACAGCTTCCATCTCGTCCATCACGGCACGGTTCAGTTGCAACTGGTTGGCAGTTTCTTCCGCAGTAATGGATAGATAGACGGAATTCAGCCCATTGATGCGGTAATAGCTTTGCGGCTCCTCCTCCATACGGACAGCCGACACCAGTTCGTCCAAGCGGAGCAGTTTCCCGTCGGTAGCCGTCACGGTGATGGCAGCAGGATTAAAACCAAGGGAGTTGCTCTCCGGCACCAGTGCCAGGCGTATCCATTCCCGGCTACCGTTACCTGTATCCACATTGTGCGTACCCAGAAATTCCTTCCGGTAATGCCGCTGTACTGCCTCGCTGATGTCCGACAGTGCCACACCCAGCAAGCGCAACTGTTCACTGTCATATTCCAGTCTCCACTCCATGGGCGTGGCACCGCTGAGTTCCACCTTATAGATACCCGGAATATTTGCCAGCCGCGGCTTGATATGCTCCTCGGCATACTGCTGAATCAATATCGGGGTGGAGGGGGCGTTCAGGGTGAAGGACATGAAGGGGCGTGAGGCGTTCTCGTCGGGCACTTTCATGTGAATGGTGGGATAGCTGACACCTTCGGGCAATTGGGGCCACGTCTGCCGGATGATGGTGGAAGCTTCGAAGCGGACTGCCTCGACATCGGCATGCTTGTCCAGCTCCACAGTAATGTTGCCGTAGCCGTTGCCCGAGGTGGAGTTCAGCCGCTTCACTCCGCGGATACGCGCCAGCATGGATTCCAGCTTGCTGGTCACTTCCATCTCCACCACCCGCGACGAAGTGCCAGGCATGCTGAAACCCACCGTGAAGCCGGGCAGGCTGCGTGACGGATTCAGCTTGACGGGGAGCAGCGGTATCAACGCCACCCCTACCAAAGCAAGGCAGACAAACGCCACTATGACGGTGAAGGAAGAAACTCGTTTCATCAGTTATTATAATCAAATTTTTCCGACAGCGAAAATCCGCTGGCAAAGTCGTGCAACGTCAGTTTCCGTATCTTGTAATAATTCAGCCAGTAGTCCTGCAAGGCGGAGATGTAATTGCGTTGCGCTTCCTGCTGGCGGTTCAGCGAGAGGGTCAGGCTGTTGATGTCTGCCTTGCCGATAATGAAGCGCTGGCGGGTTTCGTTATACGCCAGGATGGCAAGGTCGAGGGCCTCTTCGGCACTGGCGACGAGGGCTTGCTGGACGTTGAAGTCACTGACGGTCATGATAACCTCCTCCTCAATGCTGATTTCACTCTGCCGGGCAGAAGTCTTCACCACGTTCAGATTGTTCCTCGCCATGTTGTATTTGCCTTTCCTCACGCCCCAATCCACCAGTGGAATGGAGACACTGACCGACACCATCTCCTGCTGCATGGGATGCCTGTATGCTTCACCGAATTTCTCTGCCACCTGGTTGAAGCCGACGCTGGCGTTGATGCTGGCGTTGAAGCGCGATTCCTTCTTCGTCTTGTCTACTGTCTGCTCGGCTTCCAGCACTTCCTGACGAAGCCCCAGAAATTCCGGATTGTTGGCTTGAGCGGCCAGCAAAGCCTCATCAACCGGTATGGTCAGCGCCCTCGGACGTCCCGGAAGCGACACCCTGATATCCGTGTTCTTCTCCATATTCAGGAAAGATGCCAACGAAAACATGGCGCGCTTCAAGGCACTGGCGGCATTCTGCAAAGTATTGCGGGCGTTCACCACGTCGAGTTTCAGCGTCAGCAGGTCGGCACGGCTGATGGCGGCTATTTTCAAGCGCTGCATGCCGATGCGGTAGAGGGTATCGGTGGAGACGGCATTGTCCTTGGCCAAGTCATATTCCGCCTGTGCCATGGCAAGCGCAAAGAAATAGGTCGTGGCCTGCTCGGATACTCGCTCTGCATTGTAAATATACTCCTTCTTCACCTTTTCGTACTTCAGCGGCTCAATCCTGCGTTCCCAACGGAAAGGATTGTAACCGACCAGACTCTGCGAGTAGCCCAAACGAACCGGAACACTGGTGAACTGGGTATACTTGTTTCCACCGAAGCTCCGCATATAGCCCAGCTCCGTATCCAGATAGAACGTACCGCCCGTCAAGTCGAAATTCTGTCTGACGGCAAGATTGCCGTATGCATAGAAGGATTGCTGGCTGCGATAGATGTCAAGGTCCTGTTCGGAGTCGTAACGCTTGGTGATATCGCGGTTGTACTGTGCCGGAGTCATGTTCAGCGTCAGGCTGGGAAGGCGGTTTGCCTTATAGGTGCGGTATTCCCAATAACCGGCCAGATACATGTTCTTGGTGCGGAAGGCTTCCAGCGAACTGTCATTCGCCAGGGCAATGGTCTGCTGCAAATCGAGCGTTATCCGCTGTTGGGCAAAAGCGGAAAAGGCTCCCAGACTGAACAAAAGTATAAGACTTAATTTCTTCATGCTCTTTCTTTTCTATAAATAAACCAATATATCAACGGGATGATGAACAGACTGACCAGTGTCCCCACGAACATCGCCCCAATCATCGCTATGGAAAGCGGCTTTTGCAACTCAGACCCCATATCGAACGAGAACAGCAGCGGAACCATGGCAAATATCGTGGTGAGCGATGTCATGATGATGGGCCGGAGCCTTCTCCGTCCCGCCTCGTGGATGGCCTCGAGCAACGGCATCCCCTCTTTCCGTAATTCATTAATGGCATCCAGCTTCAGGATGGAGTCGTTGATGATGATACCGCACGTCACAATCAGTCCGATGGCAGACATCAGGTTCAGGGTATGCCCGCATATCCACAACAGAAGCAGGGCAAACGCCACATCTATCGGAATTTCCAGCAGCACGATGAGCGGCTGCACGAAGCTTTCGAACTGGGCGGCAAGAATGAAATACATCAGCAGGATAGAGATGAAAAGAATCACCACCAACTCGTCCAGCATCTGGCGGTTGGAGAAGAAACTGCCGGAAAAGGCCGTATCCCAGTCACCCGTGGCATCCGCCTCCCGCTTCACCTTTTCCATCAACTCTGGAGCATCGTCCACTTCATAGAAACGGAACGGTATATATTCACCGTTGCGTCCTGCCGTAATCGTCTTCAAGTCCTCAGCCGGACGCACCTTTACCAGCTCCCGAAGCGGAATATGCTCCACTTCGCCCTTACTGTCCGGACGGGTCTGTATCAATGTCTGCTGCAGCACCTCGTTCACTGTCCGCTCCTCGCCCACAATGCTGATAGGCAGGTATTGCTGGTAGGAATGGAGCATAGCTACGCTGTTCTCCTTGAATGCCGTCCGCAGCGTACGGTAAAGCTCGTCATACGAAACGTCATAGAGCAACAGCCTTTCCTGCAGGATGCTTATGTCGAGCTGGTTCTCGAAAGCGATGCCTACGGGCGCTGTCCCCGTAAGCTCCGCAAACTGTTGTTCCAGTCCGCGCAATTCTTCCGCCGCCGGCGCCTTCTCCTTGTTACGGGCATAAAGTTCCGCCACCACATCGGCCTCCCCGGTCACGAAAAGCTTCTCGAACACGGTTTCGGGTGGAGAAAAGGAGACTGTCGCCAACGGATATTCCCGTGTCAGCCACTCGCCCGCCTGCTTCTGCAAGGGAGCAATCCCGTCAGGCGAGGAAGTCTTGAAATACAATTCTGCCTCCGAAGAAGAGAGAGCCTGCTCACGGTTCAGCAGATAGTCCTGCTGGCCTATGGCAGCCGTCTGTTCCACAGTCTCGTCCAGCAACTGTCCGAACAGCACATTCACACGATGCCGGTTCTCGTCCACATGTATATTTTCGTTCCATTCCACGTGGACTATCAGTTCATTCTGGTCTATCTGCGGCATACGCTCCTTGGCTATGGAATAGAACAGAAAGACACAAAGAGGAATAGAAACCACACAGAATATGATACTTACCGTCTTATGGGAAAATACCCAGTCGATGCCCGCATCATAAAAACGGTCCAGCGTATGTTCCTTCAACGGATTGTTGATGCGGATGCGGGAGAACCACGACCTGCCGCGCAACCCTGTCCGGTAGACCAGCATATAGAGGACCGGCAGCAGCATGATACCCGTGAAGTAGGAAACCAGCAACCCCACCGTAACAGAGAATGCCTGGTCGTAGAACAACGCCCCTGCAATGCCGCTCATGAATATCAGCGGCACAAATACGGCAATAGTGGTCAGCGACGAACTCAGCATGGGCGTAATCACCTCACTCGTTCCCGTCACGCAAGCCCGCCGCAACGAATAGCCCCGTTCGCGATACTGCGAAATGTTCTCCGTCACAATGATGCTGCTGTCAATCATCATACCCAACGCCAGAATCAATCCGGACAGAGAAATGATATTGAGCGACATCCTGAACAGATAGAAGAACAAGAAACAGATTACAATGGACACCACCATGCTCAGGCCGATGATGAACGGCGACTTGACATCCCCCAAGAAGAGTACCGCCACAATGCAGATGAACAGGAAACCCAACGACAAGTTCTGCTGCAGATTGGAGATGGTATAGTCCAGCAACTCCGTCTGGTTACGGCTGATGCTAAAATCAATGTCGGGATATACTTTCTTGAAGTAGTCCATCGTGCTGTTGATGGCAAGCTTCATGTCTTCCATATTCTCGTCCGCCTGCTTGATGACGGCAAGGGTAACGGCACGCTTGCCATTGCTCATGGAGACACCTTTCTCCTTGGCAGGAACAATCTCTACCCGGCAGAAGTCTCCCAAGCGGATGATACGTCCTTCCTTTCGCAGCAGGATGCCCTTCACGTCCTCCTCTGTCCGCAGCAGGGTGGAGAACTTAATGTTGTATTCGTAGTAGCCGTCGCGCACGGTCATGCTGCCCGGCTCCACGTTGTTTTGCGCCAGCACGTTTTCTATGTCTTCAATGGAGAACCCCAACACAGCAAGCTTACCCGGGTCGGGCACAATCTGTAACTGGCGTTCGACCAAACCCGTGACATCCACCATTGCCACTTCTGCCAACTGCTCGATGCGACGCTTTATGACATTTTCGGCAAACTCGCACAAATCAAGAAACGCGCGTTCGTCCACCTTGCCGTATGCACTGTCGCTTTTTAGGGTCAGATTGAGGTAGAAGACAGGAATGTCCGTCGCACTTGCCTTTATCACCTTCGGGCGTTCGGCATCCTTGGGCAGATAGTTCATGGCGGCGTCAATCTTCTCGTTCACTTCTATGAAGGCAAGGTCGGTATTCGTACCGAAGTCGAAGCCCAGGCGGATGATGCCTGCACCATCGCGCGTCTCGCTGTCCATGTCCTTCAGTTTCGCCACCTGGATGAGCTGCTGCCGCAGAGGTTTCACCACCGTATTCTCTAATTCACGCGCCGAGGTATTCTGCGCCGACACCTGCACTGTAATTTCCGGGATGGCAATATCGGGCAGCAAGGATACCGGCAAGGTGAAGTAAGTCACCAGCCCGACAATGAAGCATGCTGTAAATGCCATCAGTACGGCAATAGGCCGCTGTATCAAAAACTTTATCAATTGAACTATGAATTTTGAATTACCACTTATCACTCATTATCTATCAACCACCTTCACCGATGCTTCATGTGCCAGATTCACATTTCCCGTCACAATGACCGTATCGCCTTCTTTCAGGGCATCGTCGGCCATACTATAGCTTTCCGCATTCTCCAGACCGGTCTGCACATAGTTCCACTGCGCCTTTCCGTCTTTCAGGGTAAACACCACCTGCTTGCCCGAACGCAACACCACGGCACTCTTCGGGATTACAAGCTGTCCGCCCAGAGAGCGGTGCACGTTCACCCTCACGTTCATCCCACTGAACAGCCGTCCCTTGCCATTGACGGCAGCCTTCACCTTAACCATCCCCTTGTCATCCACCAGAGGATTGATTTGGGTGATGCGCCCCTCCTGCCTAAAGCCGGCATCCGAATAAGGGGTAACAATCACCTTGTCGCCACTCTTTATCAACGGCAGTTCGCTTTCCAGCACCGTGAAGTCCACCTCCATACCTTGAGTGCCGATAATGGAGCAGAAGGCTTCCGAGGTACTTGCCTCGTTGAACGGTTTGGAGAACAGGTTCGCCACTACCCCGTCAAAAGGCGCAACCAGCGTGGCGTGTTCCTCTTCATACGCGGCAAGCTCATACTGGGCGAGGCTCTGGTCGTAACCGCTCCTCACGCGGGCCAGCTTCATGATGTCAGCAGGTACTTTGGAGGCATCCCCCACCGGATAGCCTTGCCCTATCAATACATCCTGCAACTCAAGTTCCGCTTTTTCCAAGGCATCCTTGGCCCGCGCGGTCTTGTTCTTCAGGCGGAACTTATCCAGTTCGGCAAGTTTCTGCCCTTTGCGCACCGGGTCACCGTTCTTCACGTAGATGTGTGCCACTACACCGGTGGTCTCAAAACGCAAATCCGCCATGGCACCGGCGGTAACTTTTCCGTTGCTCACCAGTTCATGCTCAAAGGTCGCCCGCTTCAGGACTTTCACGGTCACTTCATTGCTTTCACTTGGCAGGACGGTTGCCACCCCTTCCTCGGACTCTTTTCCCTTTCCGGCATCGGAGCAGGCGGCAAGCAGGGCAACGGCCATGCATAGCAGGTATCGATAGTTCTGTGTCTTCATATTCATACTCAATTATAAATTGACAAAATTAATCGTTTCAAAAAAACGAACCGATATTTGCATGTGGACACTTTTTTCATAGCACTTTAGCAATTAGTTCGCTCATTATTAACACTTTCCGTTTTTATTCATCTTTTTTGATATGGACAAAAATAAGCTGAATCTTTTTTATTTCCTCCCTCATCTGTCGTATTGCCGTAGAATGCACTTTCGGCTCTTTCGTCAATACCATCCGCTTCATTTTTTCAAACTTGTCCGGTTGCCTGAAGCTTGGTTCCGCATAAAGCTTCGCAAGCAGATAATAGGGATAAATACGTCCCGGCAAACGATGGGTGGAACGGATAAACCAGTCTTCCGCTGACAAGCAATCACCCATCTGCTGATAGTTCTTGCCTATCACATTCAGTATCATGGGGTCACAACTACGCTGTAAAGCTTCTTTCAAAATACGGTTGGATTTACTGAACTGCTGCTGCTTGTGCAATCCATGCCCATATTCGAACAAGAAAGATGCCCGGTCCCTCAACAGAGGATAAAGGCGCCCGTACTCTTTCTCTGCCGATTGATACGCACCTGCATTATACAGCACCCGCGCATTCATCCACTCCCGACAGGCCTGCTCCACTTGCAAGTCATTCTTCAGGCGAAAACCGCCAATGATGCCTACTGATACAGCCAGCCCCAACCATTGCCAACGGTCGGCACCGGACAAGCACGCCACAAGCAATCCTCCAAATGTAACGATAAATACCGGAAGTTGTAGCGGATAGGAGGAAAAAGAGAATATCATCAAAGAAAGAATAGCCCCACAGATACCATAACGTCCTTTACGGACTCCCCTATACAAACACAGCACGACCACAACCAATAGACATACCGCCAAAGGAATGCCCAGTTCGACCGCAGCCTGCAGATATTCATTGAATGCATATTCCGGACTTCCCGCCACACGTTCCTCCCACGGTTCATAATCACCTGCTGCAAAATAAGTTTCCTGCGCATTTCCATAGGCTGCTGCGAAATTATGAATCCCATATCCGGTCAACGGCTTTTCTGCAATGGCACGACAAGTTATCTTCCACATGAAAAGACGGCCACGTGCAGAATCGGGTTTCAAGACAAACAGTAAATAGCCCGCCAATAGCAAGACACAGAATCCACCGACCACTACCATCACCACACGCTGCCTTTGCTGCTGCCATAATAATCTGAACTTATCCGTCCAATCCATATGCCAAGCATATACACACAGACAGGAAACTCCTGCCGCCAACCATGCCGAACGGCTCATTCCTGCCGGAAGCACACAAAAGATAAGCAGCATCACGCC
>NZ_QTNH01000026.1:0-1271 GCF_003603515.1 Bacteroides sp. AM32-11AC
GGCTCCCAAGGCAAAGTCCTTGGAGTCATATTCCGCTATCATCCTTAACTGCGGATGAAAGGACGGATTGTAGGTGACACCCAATGCAAAGCCATTCAGTTTGTACTCCTTGCGGTTGTTGTAAAGGTAGGAAAGATGGACACCGATCTCCTCCTTACCCGCAACGGGTATATGCTTGGAGGCGGCAATATAGAAACGGCTGTAATATCCGTTACCTTCCGTGGTGCCGACCTGGCCGCCGCCGGAGGAAGTGAACGGGTCGGACGTCCCCAGCACGACAGCCGGCATGTATTTCCAGAACTGCCCCTCCTTCAACACACGCAGACGGGCGGAAAAGTAGCGGTCCTGGTTCGTGAATCCGCTGTACCCGTATGGCTTCAATCCTAACGCCTCCGCCTTGAAGAGCGTACACGTGTAGGCCACTTCCAGAAAGGGGAAGACTGTGACATTTAGGAAGTAGTTGTAGGTATGATAGTACCAGGTGGGCGGTGTGAGCTCCTTGTTCAAGAAGTTACCGCCAACCATGAAAGTCTTGTCACGCTGCATCTCCGCAGAGGGCGCATGCAACAGCCCGGTCGTACCATACGTCAACTGGGAAAAGGCCGAAAGGGAAAGGCTGCAAAACAGAACGATAAAGAATAGCTTAAACTTCATCATCACATATAAATTCAGTCGCTGATAAAAAATGGATTGCTTTATGACATGCATCGGACATAGTACCAAAAAAAGGCGTCTGAGTCCCAGACGCCTTCATTTTTAGAGTCTATTTGTCACTTGGAGTATATTATTCCAGGATAACTACGCGGTTCAAGAAGTTCTTGCCGAACATATTGGCAGTACCACCGAATCCAACGAGTTCGAGCTGGTCTTTGTCAACACCCTGAGCAATCAAAGCATCGTAAACAACCTGAGCACGCTTTTCAGACAGCTTCTGGTTCCAAGAAGTGCTACCGGTAGCCTTGTCAGCATAACCTGCAACCTTGTACTTCTTGTCCGGATTAGCCTTCAGAATCTTAGCAGCCAATTCGATGTTAACCTTACCATAGTCGTCCAGACGGGCGCTACCAATCTTGAAGAAGATAGCACGCGGCCCGGCAACTTCAACTTCCTTAGTCACTTCCTTAACTTCAGGTTTAGCGTTGGCCAGTGCATTCTTGCAGTTAGCCAGGTCAGCCTGAGCCTGAGCCAGTTCACTTCTATATCTGTTGATTTCTGCATTGACTGCGTCTTCGTCAATCTTAGAAACCGGAATAAACTTCTTACCACCGAAG
>NZ_QTNH01000026.1:1281-9684 GCF_003603515.1 Bacteroides sp. AM32-11AC
TGCTACCGGTAGCCTTGTCAGCATAACCTGCAACCTTGTACTTCTTGTCCGGATTAGCCTTCAGAATCTTAGCAGCCAATTCGATGTTAACCTTACCATAGTCGTCCAGACGGGCGCTACCAATCTTGAAGAAGATAGCACGCGGCCCGGCAACTTCAACTTCCTTAGTCACTTCCTTAACTTCAGGTTTAGCGTTGGCCAGTGCATTCTTGCAGTTAGCCAGGTCAGCCTGAGCCTGAGCCAGTTCACTTCTATATCTGTTGATTTCTGCATTGACTGCGTCTTCGTCAATCTTAGAAACCGGAATAAACTTCTTACCACCGAAGATGTAGCTAACACCTGCAGTCAAAGTTCCAGTACCTTCAGCCTTGCGATGGCTGCTGATATTGCCGAATACAGACGGAGCGATAGCACCGCGAGCTTCTACGTCAATAGCCCACTTAGTGTTGATATTGAACTTCAAGCCCAAACCAGCAGAAGCGCCTACACGTGCTCTAGCCTTTTCATCCCCATCAGGAATCATTGTTCCATCGTTTTGAATCAGCACATTAGCTGACTTTGCAACAGTTACTTGAGGACCCAAAAATCCATAAACTTCGAAGAAACGGTTAGGATTAACGCCTGCGAACAATGTAGAAAGATTGATCATTGCATCAATGTTACCACCAAAGTACGTCTTATTATGTTCCCAATACGAGTTATCCAGACACAAGTGCTGAGTAACACCATTGAACTGAGCGCGTACACCCCATGTCGGAGTAATCAACTTACCAACTGATACGCTAAAATGCGGAGCCAATTTATTGAAACCATCATTGTTGATAGCGTGGACACCACCACCTACACTCACGAAAATATTATCGCTCCATTTCGGAGTGTAGTAGTTCGTTTTTTCTTGTGCATTCAGATTTGCTGCACAAGCGCCTGCTAATAATAAGGAGGCTATTACTAATTTACTTTTCATTATTCCTTTAGTTTAAAATTAAAATAATAACTAAAACGATTTTAGTAAGCTGTACCGTCACCATTACCACCACCAGCATTGTTTCCATTGCCATGACCGTGACCATGATCATGAGTAATTGAAACAATATCTTGTGTTGCAGTTGTATTAAGTGCAACCTTAATATTTACACCAGGAATATTATATACCACACCATCTACTGTTGCTGAAACATTATTTACAGAAGTCTGATAGTTTGTAGTAGCTTTCAAAGTAACAGTTGTATAAGGTGCAATTGTTACTTTTTCTGTTCTAACTACTGCAGTAAAACCGGTATTAAGACCTTCTACAGCAGCTTTCAACACAGCTTTCAGTTCTTCATTAGACAAAGCCTTAGTAGCAGGTATATTTGCATCAATCCAAGTTTTTACCTCATCAATGTTAGTAACTGTTTGACCGACATATGCTGTATATGACAATTCTTTGTCTTGAGGATTGGGGCCATCATTGGTATAACTTCCACCATCTACAACCTGACCTATTTCAGGCTTTATAGTCTCAGGATCAGGAGTAGGATATACATCCTTAGCGGCATCTGTTATTTTCTGCAAGAAAATGTTTACTGGAACAAAAGCGAATTGTCCTTTATTCAAAGCAGGAATCACAGCTTGTCCTTCGCCTGGTAAATAATCTTTTTTTGTAGCAGTAAACTTTCTTGTTTCAGGTGCAATTTTACCATCAGCACCAGCCTTCACTTCAGTGTCACCTGTAATATTAAGGCCTTCTGTTATGATAGAACGATCCCCCAAATCATATACAGTAACAGCAATGGTAGCACTTGCAGGATCCAATTCCACAGGTGCAACATTGAATTCTTCCTTTTCGCAGCTTGTGAACATCACACTCGTCAAAGCTACTGCAGCCAATGCTAATTTAGCATTTACGCCACTTAAAAAACTTTTCTTTTTCATCTCAATTAATTAATTAAAAATTTAACAATTCTGACTTAATAAAATATGGGTTAAAACTATTTTCTTCCATCATATTATCACTTGCCTCTGCCTTGTATTCCTTATAATAATACCTTTCATTACCTGCATTATAAGAAATACCCATATTGGTAGAAGTATTCACACGCGGTACATATCCTTTCCTTTTATACTTATAAGGAGGCAATGCCACCTGAAACCGGAATCCTCCATTCGCTTTAGCATGCTCTGCCTTCATGGCATAAAAGCCGATTGAGCAATAACGGAAATGACGAATCATATCGAATTTAATCCCCTTTTCCTTCAACAAATACTGTTCAGCCTTCAGTGTGAACTGTGTATTAAATCGCGGCCAATAGAAATTTCCTCCCAAAGACCACGTCACACGCCATAATGAAGGATCATATTGGAACTTAAATCCGTCCCAACGTCCAGCTCCCGTATATCCTATTCTTGCCAACAAAGAAAAGCGCTCATCATTAAAGGGTCGAAAGAAATCTACATCAGCACCATATCGGTTGCCACTAAAATAACCTACTGAGAATTTACCAAAAACGTTATAAGGCAATCGAAAACGTTGTGAAAGAGTCAGAAACCCCGGATGAACCTTTCCTTCCCGAGCTCCATATCCATCATTATAAATTGGTATCTTCACTTGTGCTGTGGCTTTCATACCCTTCCATAACGAAATTTCTATTGCAGGACTCAAATCAAATAGAACTTGATAAATCTGCGTAATAATCACGTTCTTGAAAGAGAATTCCGGATACACCAATATATCAATCTTGAACAAAGAACTATTTTTCAACTTTATTTTCCGTGCATTCTTCCAAGTATCACCCAATTCATAGCTGACATTCCAGTCATCACGTTCTGCTTGGAGCACCGAATCACCCTTTATAGGATGATAATAAAGAGAAATCTGGGGTACATTATTATCCAGAACTATTATGCGGCATGACTTTTCTTCCGGAATACACCTGCTAACAAATGGGCTTTTTATCTAAAACACAGACAATCCTTTGCTTCTCTCCCTTTGTTTGTCTGCTGTTGCATAGGGAATTAATGACGCCTAACGGCCATGAACAACTCTGCTAATGGTCGTCAAGCGATTGCTTTATGGTCGTAAGCAGGGTTGTTCATGGCTGTTAGGTGTCACTAACTCCAAGGCTTTTACGGATGAAGTACGTAGCCCGCATCTATTGTGGATAGGGCGCAAATGTATTGTACAACAACTTAAAGGATATTAGACGGCATTATTCATAGCCGTGAGTTAGGAATCATCCGCTTGAACGGCTCACTCTCCCGGTACTTTTCATAGCCTCTGCGGAATGCCGAACTGATTGATTTATGTAGCTCTTGCGTAATATTATGCTAGTAAACAGATTGTTACTACAAAACTCAGGCGTTTCAGACAAGTGGAAGCTAAATTTGCTTCCACCTTTTCGGATTGCTTCCACCACAGGGCAAATGCCGATGGATAGGGGGATACAGGAGGTGGGTGGAAGTGTGGAAGCAAAGTGATGGAAAATAAATTTCCAGAGAAAGTTTCCGCCGTCATAGCAATAGCCACACTCTTGATAGTTTAATTGTTTCTGGCTTATTATTATATTTGTTCTTTCAGTAACGTGGCGTTCTATACTGTAAATATTTGATAGCTAATAAGGTAATTATAAAAAAGACAAGAGTGATAGAACATGAAAACAATTTTTAGGATTGACTTTTGTTACTGTTTTGTTACTACTAATAATAAACTGTATGTTTTTATTTAAAGAATATGAAAAAACAATTGAATTTAAAAGAGCCAATAAAGGTGAGAACAAAAAAATTGGTTAATGGATGCCAATCCATATATCTGGATATTTATATGAATGGAAGGCGACAATACGAATTCTTAAAGTTGTATATTATCCCTGAACATAATCAAGCTGATAAAAAAAGAAATGCCGAGACGCTAAATTTGGCAAATGCGATAAAGGCTCAGAAGATTTTGGAAATATATAATCAAGCTTACGGATTTAATCATAGCAGATTGTCCAATATGAAGCTGACTGGCTATATGAAATTAATAGCAGAACAAAGTGTGAACAATAGAGTACGGAAAAGTGCCATACATGCTGTTGTATGCCATTTGGAAAGGTATACTCCGAATGGAATATTGCTAAGAAAGGTGGACAAGACTTATTTGTTGGGTTTTATAGATTACTTGAAGAAAACAAAACAAGAACATTGTAAGAAGGAAAAGACATTACATATTAACACCCAATTCTATTATTTGAAAACGCTGCGATACTGCTTGAACAGGGCCGTATCTGAAGATTATATAACTGTTAATCCGATGAATAAAATAAAGAATGAGGACAAACCAAAACGTAATCGAACAGAAAGGGATTATCTTACTATAAAGGAATTGACCAGATTGGTTCATACTCCTTTTTATAATATCTTATTAAGGAAAGCATTTCTATTCAGCTGTTTTTGTGGATTGAGGCATTGTGATATTATTGCATTGAGATGGGAAGATATACGCTATGATGAAAATGGCAATGCACTATTGAGTATTATTCAGAAGAAGACGAAAGAAGCCATATCGCTTCCACTCTGTTCGGAAGCCATAAAACATCTGCCAGACAGAGGAAATGCACCAGAAACGGAAAAGGTATTTGCCGGATTGGTCTCACTGGGACGAAGTAATGTGATTTTACACAAATGGGTTGAACAAGCTGGGATATCAAAGCATGTAACATTTCACACAGCGCGCCACACACATGCAACAATGATGCTGACATTGGGAGTAGATTTATATACAGTCTCCAAACTATTGGGACATACCAATATACAGACAACACAAATTTATGCAAAGCTTGTAGATGAAAGTAAAAAGAAGGCTATCGATTTAATTCCTAATATATCATAGGGGTTGGTTAAATGCGAAGTGCAATTTGTCATTCTCTTTAATTCTTGCAGATATTTCTTCTATTTATCCTTTCTACAGAGATAAGTGAGTTAGCCAAAACTGCTAAAAATGACTATTTGGCACAAAAAACAACATTCTGTATAACAATTACGTACAACTATATTAAGGATTTCAAGATAGCTAATATACTTCATATAAACAATCTGAGTCTTTATTAGGGGCTTTTGAGGAAAAAACAACATTATTTCGTTTTTTCATATAAAAATCTTTGGTATTATTAAAAATGTGTCTATTTTTGCACCATATTTTGTGTTATACGGACACAAAAAATGGTTGAAAAAGATGAGGTATAAAAACTCTAACATAAGAAAGTGCCTAACAACTAAAACAATAGCACAATGTGCAGCGTTCTTTTTATACTGTTTGCTTCCTTTGAAAGGGATTTGCCAAACGGGGGAAAGTACTGTAAATGCTTTAGTGAAAATGGGATTTGAAAATGTTGGATGGACAGAAGATGGCAATGAACGTGTTTATGTTCTGCAGAACTCTGCATATCGTTTGCAAGGTGTAGGCATAGGCAAAGCGGTGGATGTTATCCAAAAGATGGGTTTACCGGAAGAAAAGTCATGCCGAATAATAGTTCTGGACAATAATGTACCCCAGATTTCTCTTTATTATCATCCTATAAAGGGTGATTCGGTGCTCAAAGCAGAACGTGATGACTGGAATGTAAGCTATGAATTGGGTGATACTTGGAAGAATGCACGGAAAATAAAGTTGAAAAATAGCTCTTTGTTCAAGATTGATGTATTGGTGTATCCTCAATTAGCTTTCAAGAATCTGGTGATTACACAGATTTATCAGGTCTTGTTTGATTTGAGCCCTGCGATAGAGGTTTCGTTATGGAAAGGAATGAAACTAACGGCACAAGTGAAAATACCGGTTTATAATGATGGGTATGGAAAATATGAAGGTAAGGTTCATCCGGGAAATTTGACTCTTTCACAACGCTTCAGGTTGCCGTATAATGTGTTTGGCAAAGTGACTGTCGGATATTTTAATGCGGATCAATATGGATTTGATGTGGATTTTTTTAGGCCTTTTAATGATGAGAGATTTTCTTTATTGGCTCGAATAGGATATACTGGAACCGGATATTGGAATGGATTTAAATTGCATTATGATCCTTCTACATGGGTTGCTACTTGGTCTTTGGGGGGTAGCTTTTATTGGCCGCAGTTCAATACCCAGTTCACGCTGAAAGCTGAACAGTATCTAATGAAGGAAAAGGGGGTCAGATTTGAAATGGTTCGTCATTTCCGCTATTGTTCGATAGGCTTTTATGCTATGAAAGCAGAGCATGCCAAGGCGAATGGAGGATTCCGGTTTCAGGTATCATTGCCTCCTTATAAGTATAAGAGAAGAGGGTATATACCGCGTGTAAATACCTCTGCCCATATGGGCATTGTATATAATGCGGGTAATGAAAGGACTTATTATAAGCAATACAAGGCAGAGGCAAGTGATAATATAATGGAAGAGAATAGTTTTAACCCATATTTTATTAAGTCAGAATTGTTAAATTTTTAATTAATTAATTGAGATGAAAAAGATTAAATTCTTAAACGGCATAAATGCAGTGTTTGCACTTGCCGTAGTAGCTTTGGCTACAGCTTTCACTTCTTGTGAAAAAGAAGAGTTCAATGTAAATATTGAGCCTATCAATGCGCAAGCTACTATCAGTCCGATTGTACTTGCTGTAGAGAATGGCGTTACAACTGATGTAACAAGTGTTGCTACGGTCACTATCAGTCCGTCAGCTACGTTTACTGGTAATCCTACTTTGGCAGCAACTACAGCTACGGTTACCGCTTCTTATAATGATATGAGTGTAGAAGTTAAAGTTGCTGTTCCTGCATTGCAAGCTGGCCAGTTTGCTTCTTTAACTCCGACTATTATTCTTCAAAAAGAAACAGCAGAAACAAAAATCGTTGTAGATCCTCAAGAATCTACAAATACTGAGAATAAGGAGGGTTTTGAAGATAATACGACAGATTACTATTACTATACAACAGGAAAATATCTTAATAAGTCAGGAAATAAGGTATTGGAAGATACAAAGGTGATCAATACAACAGATTTACTTGAAATCGGAGCTATTAATTCTTTCTTTAGTACTCTTAAAGATACTTATAAAGAGGAAGAAGTTGAGATAGATAAGGAAATTCCGGTTTATGCTCACTCTCGTACGATAATTAATGTCGCTTATACTGTTGTAACTACTGATTATAAGATTGTTAAAAAAGCTGATGCTAATACAAAAGCAGGGGAAGAAATTTTAGCTTCTATGAAGGTTAAAAATTTTGCGACTGCTTTAGGAGACATCCTGGTTGATCAACAGATTCCTGGTCACAATCACGCTCCTGCAGGTCATGGTCATGGCCATGGTCATGGTGGAGATAATGCTGGTGGCGGTATTGTTGTTGCTGATTAACAGAACGTTTAGTTGTTATTTATCTTAAACTAAAGAGAAAATGAAAAGTAAATTAATGATAGCCTCCTTACTATTGGCAGGCGCTTGTGCAGCAAATCTAAGTGCACAAGAAAAAACGAACTACTACACTCCGAAATGGAGCGATAATATTTTCGTGAGTGTAGGTGGTGGTATCCACGCCATCAACAATGACGGTTTCAATAAGATTGCTCCGCATTTCAGCGTATCAGTTGGTAAGTTGATTACTCCGACGTGGGGTGTACGTGCTCAGGTAAACGGTATTACTCAGCATCTGTGTTTGGATGATGCTTATTGGGAACACAACAAGACTTATGTAGGTGGTAACATTGATGCAATGATCAATCTTTCTACATTGTTCGCAGGCGTTAATCCTAACCGTTTCTTCGAAGTTTACGGTTTCTTGGGACCTCAAATTTCTGTAGCAAAATCTCAAAATGTGGATGTTACAATTAGTGCTGACGGTACTTCGCAGTCTATGACTCCTGCCGGTGAAGCTGAAATGCGTGCACGTATCGGTGCTTCTGCCGGTTTGGGCTTGAAGTTCAATATCAACACCAAGTGGGCTATTGACGTAGAAGCTCGCGGTGCTATCGCCCCGTCCATTTTCGGTAACATCAGCAGCCATCGCAAGGCTGAAGGTACAGGCATGCTGACCGCAGGTGTTAGCTACATCTTCGGTGGCAAGAAATTTGTGAAGGCTTCCAATATCGACGAAGATGCTATCAATGCGGAAATCAACAGATATAGAAGCGAACTGGCTCAGGCTCAGGCTGACCTGGCTAACTGCAAGAATGCACTGGCCAACGCTAAACCTGAAGTTAAGGAAGTGACTAAGGAAGTTGAAGTTGCAGGTCCGCGTGCTATCTTCTTCAAGATTGGCAGCGCCCGTCTGGACGACTATGGCAAGGTTAACATCCAGTTGGCTGCCAAGATTCTGAAGGCTAATCCGGATAGGAAGTACAAAGTTGCCGGTTATTGCGATAAGGCTACCGGTAGCGCTTCTTGGAACCAGAAGCTGTCTGAAAAGCGTGCTCAGGTT
>NZ_QTNH01000027.1:0-8094 GCF_003603515.1 Bacteroides sp. AM32-11AC
TTTAAATGTTGTTCCGGGTCCCTTTTCAAGTGTTAGCTACACGAAACTAATAATCAGCTAATCATTCAACTGATTAGCTATCAAGCAATCTTGAAATCAATATTTCAATAAAACAATCTTTCAATCATGGAATTAATAAGTAAAGATACACCACAAGTCAAAGAATTTATTTCTTCGCTTGATTCAATACTGAACGGTATTGAATCGATTGTAAAGCACTACAAGCCCCACCTGAACGGAGAACGTTTTCTTTCCAATCGGGAGGTTTCTAAAAAACTGAATGTCAGTTTACGAACTCTGCAAGAATGGCGAGATACAGGGCTAATCCCCTTTATTCAGATAAAAGGGAAAATCATCTATCGCCAAAGTGATATTGATAAGCTGCTCCAAAAGCACTATTTTGAAAGCTGGAAAGAATAGCCTGCCACCCTCGAAAACATTGTTTTTCGGAATTTAATTTGAATCATTGACTTTTCCAGTGAAGTATTTAGTCTGTGCAAGTCTTTAGATAAAAATACGCTCGAATGTTAATGAGAGGAAGATTTTTTCTAAACCGAAGGCTTGGACTTGAACAGGCTAAATACGGAACTTACCTTTGTCAATGCTTCATATTGAGTTCTGGAAAACTTACTTAAAAAAAGGATTGAGATAATGAATTTTGAAAAGTAATTTATATATGGATATAGTAGCAATAGAAAGAGTTTCCTTCGATTCTTTTAGAAAGAAGCTGGAACAGATTGTATCATTGGCAGATAATATTTCTTTGTCTTCCTCAGATATATGTATTGAGAAAGAATGGATAGAGGGCAAGACATTGGCAGCTTCCTTAAATATTCCTTTGCGAACATTACAGTCTTTGCGTGAGAACGGCAAACTTTCTTTTTCGACCGTTGGCAAGAAAGTATATTATAAGGTTGCCGAAGTACAAAAACTATTGGATTCAGGTAGAATAAAAGTAACCACTAAAGAATAATTGCTTATGGATTTATACACGAATGAAGATAGCCAAGAATTATTGCAATCGTTAGATAGGGCTTTACCTTATATAGAATATGCATTGAAGAATAACAAGCCCATGTTTGAGGGTGAACGGTATCTGACAAGCGAAGAACTTTGTTCTATTCTCAAAATCAGCCGTAGGACTTTGCAGTATTATCGGGATGATGGTATTTTCCCTTTTATCCAACTTCCGGGCAAAGTGCTGTTTCGTGAATAGGATATTAGGAAGGTTTTGGAAGATAGGTTTCGTTCAGCCTATAATATAGAAGATTATTCTCTTTAGTCTTTAATATGATGAAGATGGAAAAACGGCTACCGTCCGAATGGATTGGGTAGCCGTTTTCATCTTTAGGTGGTTTTAGGAGAGAAATTTTCTCGTACATTCTGCATATCTCGGAGAATACTCTGATCTAATACTTTTGCGTATCGTTGTGTCATTTTTGTATTGGTATGACCGAGCATTTTGGCTACATTTTCCAATGATACATTGTTAGCTAAAGCGACAACAGTCGAAAATGTATGTCGTCCGGTATGTGTGGTTAGATTCTTTTTAATACCGCATAAATCAGCAATTTCTTTCAAATAACTGTTTAGTTTTTGGTTGCATAGAACGGGTAACAATGTTCCTTTCTTTTTCGCCAGTGGATGTCCTTTGTATTTCTCCAATATGGCTAAAGGTATATCCAAAAGAGGAATGTTGCACATGACTTTTGTTTTCTGTCTTGCTTTCCTAATCCATAAATTCCCCTGATTATCAGATATAAGATGTCCTGCTTTTAATTCAGATACATCTATGAAAGCTAATCCCGTGAAGCATTGGAACAGAAAAATATCACGCACTAAATCCAGCCGAGGAACATCAAAAACTTTGTTTTGCATAGTTTCTAACTCTTCTTTGGTTAGAAACTCTTTGTGTACTTCCTGCTCGTGGAAACGGATATTGATAAACGGGTCTTTCTCCATCCAATCATTAGCCAATGCCATATTGGTGATTTTCTTAACTACTTTCATATAACGGATTACCGTATTTTCTTGCAAGCCCTTTTGAGCTTTCAGGAAATGAATATAGTCCTGAATGATGGCATGGCTTATTTCTTTCATGGGAATATCCTTTAGGTGGTACTTTTTCAAAGCCATCTCTTTGAAATATCGTAAACAAGTATCAAAGCGGGAGATAGTTACTTTAGCATAATCCTTGCCAATCAACTCACGGCATTTATCGTTATGTTCCTGAAAAACTTCAAAGAACATTAGATGCTTTTCATCCAACCCGAGAAATCTACGTTTTACTTCCATCGGATTGATAAGTTTTCCTGCATCTTCCATTTCCCTATGAATGTCTAACAATCGAAGTTTAACCGATTCAAGATAGCGGTTAATCTCCATTGATGTAGCATCCCTACCGGTACAACGTTCTTTGGATTGATTCCATAGTATAGGCATTACATCCCGTTTGAGTTGCAATTCGGTGAGTTGCCCCTCAATAGTAATGCGCAACATGATGGGCGTTTCACCTGATTTCTTTAATTTGGTTTTCCTAATAAAGAAAAGCACATTAAAAGTCTGTCGTTTCATACTCTAAAAATTAATGGTTTAAAGTTACTGAATCGTGCAGAATAGCAAGAGTTAAACGGTAAGACAATCAATGACTTATGATACAATTCGTGGTCAATTTCTTCAAAACCCAAATTGGTCACGATTTAGACCAACGGAACTGCATAATTTTGCTAAAAATGTGGGAGTTTTAGGAAAAAGAAAATCCCTGAAATGTTTAATTTTCAAGGATTTACCAAATTTGAAGTCTTTTAAAAGTGGTGCCACCAGGAATCGAACCGGGGACACAAGGATTTTCAGTCCTTTGCTCTACCAACTGAGCTATGGCACCATGTTTATCTCTTTTGCGGTTGCAAAGGTAGTGAAACTTTTGGACTATGCAATAGCTTTCATAATAAAAAACGCTGATAATTGGCTATATGGCTAATTATCAGCGTTTATGATTTGAGAAAAAATACTGAAAAAGTTTTATAGTTATGCTTTTTCCGCTTCTTCTTCCTTCAAAGGATTCCATCCTTGTGCTTTGAGTTCAAACTCTTGACCGTCACGGGTAATTAGGGCGCAGCCTAATTCCGGTTTGGTGATATGGCCAATCAGCTTGACGCCTTCCATTTCGGCAACCTTTTCATGGTCGGCAATGGGGACGGTGAACAATAACTCATAATCCTCGCCTCCGTTCAGTGCACAAGTGCTCAGGTTCATATTGAATTCTTCTGCCATTACAGCCGTCTGATAGTCGATAGGAATATGTTCTTCGTAAACTCGGCAACCCACTTTGCTTTGGGTACAGATATGCAGTAATTCCGAAGAAAGTCCGTCCGATATATCCATCATGGAGGTGGGTTGTATACCTTCTTCTGCCAGTTTCTGAATGATGTCACGGCGTGCTTCGGGCTTCAGTTGACGTTCCAGAAGATACTCCTTCCCCGAGAAGTCCGGTTGCAAGTCTTTGTCACCTCCTTTGAGCACCGCCTTTTCGCGTTCCAAAAGCTGTAGTCCCATGTAGGCGGCACCCAAGTCGCCGCTGACGCAAATCAGGTCGGTTTCGCGGGCACCATTGCGGTAGACCACTTTTCCTTTCTCACCCTCGCCTATGCAGGTGATGCTGATGGTAAGCCCAGTATAGGAAGCGGAGGTGTCTCCTCCCACGATGTCAACATCATATTCTTCGCAAGCCAAACGGATGCCGGCATAGAGTTCCTCCATGTCTTCTATACTGAAACGCTTGGATATACCCAAGGAAACGGTAATCTGCTTCGGTGTGCCGTTCATGGCATAGATATCGGAGAAATTGACTACGGCCGATTTATACCCCAAATGCTTGAGCGGTACATACACAAGGTCGAAGTGGACGCCTTCCATTAGCAAGTCGGTGGTAACGAGCACTTCCTTTTCGGCCGGGTAGGAGAGGACGGCGGCATCATCTCCGACACCATATCGGCTCGACTCATTCTTTAGTTCAATGCCTTCGGTGAGGTGACGGATGAGGCCGAATTCACCGAGGGTAGCTATTTCTGTTCTCATGCTTTCTTATGCTCTATTAATCAATTCACGCATAATCTCTGTCATTCTCGGTTGTGCCTCGTCTGCAGCTTTCTGCACTTCTTCGTGAGAGACTTCTACGATTTTACCTTCTACCCCCAAGTCTGTAATGACAGATACGCCGAACACTTTGATTCCGCAATGATTTGCCACGATGACTTCCGGCACGGTGGACATGCCCACTGCATCGGCACCCAGAATATGGAACATCTTGTATTCCGCAGGTGTTTCGAATGTGGGACCTTGCGTACCGATATAGACACCGTGCTGAACCTTGATGCCCTTTTCTGCTGCAATGGCGTCGGCCTTACGAATCAGCTCTTTGTCATAGGCCTCGCTCATATCCGGGAAACGAGGGCCGTAAGGTATGTTTTTGCCACGCAATGGATGTTCGGGGAAGTAGTTTATATGGTCGGTGATAATCATCAGGTCGCCGATCGCAAAATCCGGATTTGTGCCGCCACTGGCATTGGAAACGAACAAGGTCTTGATACCCAGTTCGCGCATTACACGTACCGGGAAGGTTACTTCCTTCATGGAATAGCCCTCGTAAAAATGGAAACGTCCCTGCATCGCCATGATGTCTTTATGGCCCAGTTTGCCGAAGATAAGTTTTCCGCTGTGCCCCTCTACGGTAGAGACGGGGAAATTGGGGATTTCTTCGTACCTTATCTCATACTTTTCAGTGATTTCACCGGCAAGACTGCCGAGTCCGGTACCGAGGATGATTGCTGTCTCAGGCTGGGTGTGCATCTTTCCCTTCAGAAAGGCTGCTGTTTCTTGAATGCGCTCTAACATAGCCAATAATGTTTTGGTTAAATATATATTGTTGATTTTGTAAGATTTCTATTTCTATCGGCAGCACGTAGATGTACGGCTTTAGTGTTTCGTCCAGTGCGGGATGGAGTTTCAGCCTTGCCGCATCTTTCTCCGTGGTGATTATCAGTCTTTTCCACTCTTCCAGGTGCTGGAATTGTTCCTTTATTTGCAATAAATCCTTGGGAGTAAAGTCATGATGGTCATCAAATGCCAGCAATTTGACGTGTGGCGTGTAAGATTCCACTTCTTTCTGCAAGGGGGCGGGGGAGGCGATGCCTGTCACTAGCAGTACTTGCTCGTCTCCGGTGAGGGAGGAGAGCACTTTCCAGCTGTTCGTTTTCTCGGGAAATAGCGGGGTCAACATTCCATAGCGGAATCTGGAGAAATACAGTTGTTGGTATGGATAGAGGTGGAGCCGTTTGGCTATGATGTTGAAGTCTATCGGCTTGATGTCATCCGGACATTTGGTGACGATGACCATCTGTGCCCGGTTTTTACCGCTTGAAGGTTCGCGGAGTCTTCCGGCAGGGAGCAAGGCATCATCGCATAGTAACCGGTGAAAATCGGTTAGTAGAATGTTCAGTCCGGCTTTTACATGGCGATGTTGGAAGGCGTCGTCCAGGATGATGGCTTCTACAGTGGGATTTTCCAGTTTCAGCAGTTGCTCAATGCCGTGACAACGGTTTTCGTCTACCGCTACCCGTGCATTGGGGAATTTATTTTTAATTTGATACGGCTCGTCACCTATTTGCCGTACATTGCTCTTGTCATCGGCCAGTACATAGCCTCGGCTTTTACGCTTGTAACCCCGACTGAGGGTGGCTACATTCACTCCGTTTTTTTGTAATAGCTTTATCAGATATTCGGTATGTGGCGTCTTGCCAGTTCCGCCCACAGCAAGGTTGCCCACGCATATTACTGGAACGTCAAAACTCTTTGACCGGAGCCAGCCCCAGTCAAAGAGTTTATTTCGCAAGCATACCCCTATTCCATAAAGCCATGATAGGGGATATAGCCAATGATATATCTTGATAAAGTTTTCCTCCATTTATTGAATATTCAGTTCAAAGGGTACACGTGCTTGTATACGGTCACATTTGTCAAAATTCTCCAGGACGCTGAACTGCTGGTATATCTCGCCCATTGTGCCTTTCAGCATGCGTGCTTTGACGTAGTTACCCGGATTGGTGTTCATCAGGCTTTCAAAGAAACTTTCCTTTTTCGGATAGCTCATCACGGTATAGGCATCTACTCCGGCCTTTGCAATGGCAATGTCCAAAGCTTTGTCCAAACCACCCAATTCGTCGACCAGTCCTAGTTCCTTGGCCTTGCTTCCGGTCCATACACGGCCTTGGGCAATTTTATCCAGGTCTTCCTTGCTGATGCCTCGGCCATCGGAGCAGCGGGTGAGGAAGAGGTCATATCCGTTGTTCACATACATTTGCATCAGCCCTTTTTCCCCGTCATTCATCGGGCGTGTCAGCATGCCGAAGTCTGCGTATTTATTGGTTTTCACTACATCAAAATTTACCCCGATTTTATCAGTCAGCCCCTTTGCGTTGGGGAACATGCCGAAGATGCCGATAGAACCCGTCAGTGTGGTAGGCTCGGCCACGATGGTGTCTGCATTACAAGAAATGTAGTAACCTCCTGAAGCTGCATAGTCACCCATGGAAACAATGACTGGTTTCTCTTTCTTCAATTCGCTGACGGCATACCATATCTGTTCTGAACCATAGGCGCTTCCGCCCGGTGAGTTTACGCGTAATACTACAGCTTTTACATCTTCGTCATCTTTCAGCTTGCGCAGGTCTTTAATCACCTTTTTAGAGTCGATGCCTTCTTCGCTGGAGGCAGAAGATGAACCACCGTCAATTTCTCCATAGGCATAGTATACGGCAATCACATTTCCACTTTTGTCTTTGGGAACATTCTTCTTTACGTTAATCATGTCCTGCAAACCAAGTACGGGCATGCGGTCGTCTTTGTCGATGCCTACCATCGCTTTCAGGTAGTTGCGCACATCATTCTTATATATTAATGTATCGACCAGTCCGCATTGCACACTTTCTTCTGCGGGATAGAACATCAACATGCGGTCGGCAATGGCGTTCAGTGAGTCTACAGATATTTTGCGTGATTCTGCAACATCATTGGTCACTTGTCCCCAGATGGAGGTCAGGTAAGCGTCGATTTGTTCACGGTTGGCAGGGCTCATTTCGGTAGAGATGAAAGGCTCTACAGCCGATTTGTAGGTACCTACTTTGAATATCTGCATTTCTACTCCGATTTTGGCCAGCAAATCCTTGAAGAACATGGGGGTAGCGGCCAAGCCCCTCCACTCGACCATACCTTGCGGGTTCAGCAACACCTTGTCGGCTACACTTGACAGATAATAAAGACCTTGGGAATAGCTGTCACCATAAGCCACGATGAATTTTCCCGATTCCTTGAAATCCTTCAATGCATTGCGTATTTCTTCGCGTGAAGCAAATCCTGCACCCAGCGAAGTCGCTTCTATATAGATACCTTTAATGTCGTCATTCTCTTTTGCTTTTTTGATAGAAGAGAGGATATCATCCAGGCCATAAGTCTTATAATTGTCTCCCATAAGGGCATCGAACGGATTGTCTTGGCTGCGTTCAGCCAGTGCACCATTCAAATCCAGCATCATAATGGAGTTTTTGCGTACTTGCGTTTCTGATTCCGAAGATGATACCATGCTGAAAACCACCAGAATACTGATGAAAACTAAAACAACGACTGATACGATGATGCCGGTAATGGTGGCAAACGTAAATTTCAGAAAATCTTTCATTGCACTTTATTGTTTTTAGTATGCTAACTTTTAAAAGCTAACAAAGATAAATAATTAGGTTGATATTTACCCTATCTGTCGCTGAGTTTTTCGGTTTGTCACAGTATTGTGGGAGATTTCATTCTCTTTTCTTTTATCTTTGAAGTATTTCATTTCGTTCTTTATGGATAGTTAGTTTCTAAAATGCCAGATATAATTGCTATCTCTTTACTTTCTGAGTCTGTTTCTCTAAAAACTAATCTTACCACAGCAGTGCTCTTTTCTTACCACAGCTGTGGAAAGAAAGAAACACGGGTGTGGTAAGAAAGAAACATATCTGTGGTGAGAAAAGTTGTTCAGTAGTTCTCGTTTAGTATCCGGGC
>NZ_QTNH01000028.1:0-7870 GCF_003603515.1 Bacteroides sp. AM32-11AC
ATTAAGTTCTTCGAGAACTTCGCCGGAAGGAAGACCCCAACAATAGTTAAGAAGTATCTATTAATTTGACTTTAAAAGATTGTTTTGAGATTTTATACTATGAAAAGTTGTATATATATAAAAAATGAGAACAGTAGAAATAGAGTATCTATTTTCTGCTGCTCTCATTAGAGTAATAAGCTATTTAGTAAGTTTTGTAATTTAGCCTTTTCTTATTTTTATCCACCTTTTATCTGTTTCTGTTCTATAAATTAAGAAGAAAGGAGGGGATAAATAAGGAAGAAAGGAATTTCTACCAAAAAAGTAGTCCGTTCTTATTTCATAATGTGGTTTATTAATTCTTCCGGTGAAAGAGGTGTGATACCAAAAATATAGCTTTGACCAGACTGAAATGGTTCAGTCAGTTCAAAGTTCTCATAAGCGATACCACCAGGTATCGGAGATTTACTTGCCCAATAAGTATAACGACCGTTCACAACTCCTTCTAACTCATTACTTGGATTGGAACAATACCAATATTGCGTTGCTTTTTTACCAGTATATTTCCAATGTGTATGTGTATCTTCAGCATATACAGCTTTTGTAGGGTCTTTCTCATCAGGTGACGCTATAAACCATACACCTCCATTTTTATCTTTTATCATTTCTGCCACTGGAGTATGGTTATGTTCTGTGAAATTAGAATCTTTATAGCTCGGCCATAATTGGCCGGCTTCTTTCGTTTTACCATCTGCGAGATGTAATGTCCTAAGTCTTGCTTTGTTTCCCATAGTAGCTGTGAGTATAAAACGATTTAGCTCATCTGAGTCTTCCGCAGTATACGTAGTCAGTTCAAACTCATAAGGCTTTCCTTCTGTGAATTTAGTCCGGACATAGACATTCGCACCATTATCAAAAGTTTCACAAAAGAAATACACAGTAAGTGTTTCAACTCCATTTTCCTTTGCTATTACTCCGTGAGCTGGATAATACTGATCTGGAAATGAGGGAGCTTCAGGAGTATTCCCACTCCAAAAACGTTTTCCACGAACATTATCGAGTTGACTCCATTCCAGTTCTGAGAGCCCCCTATTATTTTTTGCTTTATCAATTGGTTCAAAAGCAATGAAATTGGTAACAACAAATTCATCATGTTCTAAATAAGGTGTATAGATACGAATTAGTCCACGCGGACCTCCTAATGGAGCAATTCCTATTCGGATACCATTTGCAAATCCCCAAATGGGTTGTGCTTTTGTATTTTGAGCAGGTTGTAACCATATTCCATTTTTTTCCGGAGTTGCTAAAGTTTCCGGGGCTATTTGTAGGTTAGTCTGTCCATAAAGGTAGTGTATTCCGCATGCAAAGAATAAAAGTGTAAATAGAATCTTGGTTTTCATGATTTTAAAAGTTTAAAATTAATTTTTATGTGTCGTTTATGGTAGTTCATATCGTTTTTAGCATGATTTGGTACTGCAAATATAAAATGTTATAACGAATTAGCAAAATAATTTGTAGATTTAATTTTTATGTTTATATTTGCATCGTGAGAATACGATAAGTGCTACTGATTCAAGAGGTAACCTAAAAGTATAATACTATTATATAGCAAAAACGTTACACAAATATATGTCGTCACTAAAAAAAATATCGCTGAAGGATATTGCTGAAGCTGCAGGCGTTTCAACAGCATTGGTTTCGTTCGTTTTGAATGGGAAGAAGAAAGAGTATCGCGTGGGAGAAGAGACCGCCCAACGCATATTGAAGATTGCCAATGAAATGAACTACCAGCCTAATCTTGCGGCCAAAAGTCTTCGTAGTGGCAAAACAAAGACAATAGGATTAGTGGTTTCTGATATTTCCAACCCGTTTTTTTCTCAATTGGCACGTGTATTGGAAGATGAAGCAACCAAACGGGGATATACTGTACTTTTTGGAAGTTCAGATGAGGATAAGGACAAGATGAATCGTGTTGTCAGTAATCTTATTAATAAAGGTGTAGATGGACTCATCATTGTTCCTTGTGATAATTCTGAAAAGTCCATTGCTTCATTGGTGAACAATAATATTCCGATCGTTCTATTTGACCGTTATTTTCCTGAACTTAATGTCAGTTATGTAGCGTTGAATAACTTCAATGCTTCCTATATATCAACCAAACATCTTTTGAATGCAGGCTATAACGCTCCTTGTATGGTGGCTTATGATGTCAACCTTATCCATATGAAAGAGCGTATCCGTGGTTATAAAAAGGCTATGGATGAAACCGGTAAGAGAAACTTGGCTAACGTGGTCTTTCTGAAGCAGGATGCTCCCAGAAAGTCGGCAGACCGTTTGTTGCCTAAAATGATTGATGGCGGTGTAGACGCTTTTCTTTTTGCCACCAACATGATTTCATTGGCTTGTTTATATACAATAAAGGACATGGGAGAGGGAATTATTGGTAAAATAGGTTTAGTGGGTTTTGACGGTAATCCGGTATTTGACTTTTTTGATGCCCCTATATCCTATATTCAGCAGCCTATAGATGTTTTAGTACAGAAAGCACTTGAAATACTGATAGATATCATTATTAACGGTAATACAGTGCAGTCTGTGCTTGCTGAGGGAGAATTTATTGAAATGGCTCCTTAGGAGAGCTGTTTTTTTTACATGATAGCTTAATCGATTTAGTTAATTTTTATATTAATCTCAATAAAATCAGTTGAACCATGAGAAATTCAAGATTAATCGGTGGAAAGCCGAAAATTGGTATCAGACCTATTATTGACGGTCGTCGTGGAGGTATCCGTGAGTCATTGGAGGATATGACTATGGCCATGGCCCATAAAGTGGCCGAGCTTTATTCTTCTGTCTTACGTCATAGTGACGGCACTTCCGTAGAGTGCGTCATTGCAGATACAACTATTGGTGGAGTGGCTGAAGCTGCCATGGCGGCTGAAAAATTCCGTAATAGTGGAGTCGGTGTTGTACTTTCTGTAACTCCTTGCTGGTGTTATGGATTCGAAACTATTGATATGGACGGAGAAATGCCAAAAGCCATCTGGGGCTTTAATGGTACAGAACGTCCGGGTGCGGTTTACCTGGCTTCAGCATTGGCAAGCCATACACAGAAGGGATTGCCTACTTTTGGCATTTACGGACGTGATGTACAGGAAGTGACCAATATGGAGATACCGGAAGATGTACAGGAAAAATTGTTGCGTTTTGCCCGTGCAGGTATAGCTGTGGCTACAATGAAGGGGAAATCCTATCTTTCAATCGGCAGTGTATCCATGGGCATTGCAGGCTCTATTCCCAATCCTGATTTCTTCCAAGAGTATTTGGGCATGCGTAATGAGTATGTGGATGCCAGTGAGATAGAACGTCGTGTCCAGTTGGGCATTTATGACCATGAAGAGTTCGCACGTGCCATGGCATGGACAGAAAAGTATTGCAAGAGTAATGAAGGGACAGACTTTAATCCGGAACATCTGGTATATTCCCGTGAAGAGAAAGATGCCCGTTGGGAATACGTGGTAAAAATGACCCTTATTTTCCGTGATATGATGATTGGCAATCCGAAATTGGCTGAAATGGGGTTCAAGGAAGAGTCAATGGGACACAATGCGATTGCCGCGGGTTTCCAGGGACAGCGCCAGTGGACGGATTATAAGCCTGACGGTGATTTTTCAGAAGCTATACTGAATACTTCTTTCGATTGGAACGGTATCCGTGAAGCGTTTACTTTCGCTACGGAAAATGATACGCTGAATTGTACTTCAATGCTCTTCAATCATCTATTGACCAATACTGCACAGATATTTGCGGATGTGCGTACTTATTGGAGTCCGAATGCCATAGAACGGGTAACGGGTAAGAAATTGGAAGGTAAGGCGGCAAACGGTTTCATTCACCTGATCAACTCAGGCTCCTGTACGCTTGATGGGACAGGCTGCCAGACACGTGACAATAAACCGGTAATGAAGCCTTTCTGGGAAATTACGGAAGAGGAAGTGGAAGCTTGTCTTTCTGCGACCAAGTGGCATCCGGCCAGTCGCGAATATATGCGTGGCGGTGGTTATTCTTCCCAGTTCCTGACCCGTGGTGAAATGCCGGTAACAATGTGCCGTCTGAATCTCGTAAAAGGTCAAGGTCCGGTATTACAGATTGCCGAAGGCTGGACAGTAAACTTGGATAAGGATGTCTTCAAGGCCATCAATGAACGTACTGACCGTACATGGCCTTCCACTTTCTTCGCTCCACGTCTGACAGGTAAGGGATATTTCCGTGATGTATATACCGTTATGAATAACTGGGGGGCTAACCATGGCGCTATCAGTTATGGCCATATCGGTGCTGACTTGATTACTCTGGCTTCCATGCTCCGTATCCCGGTATGCATGCACAATGTTTCTGAGGAGGATATTTTCCGTCCCAGTGCATGGACCGCTTTTGGCGAGGATATGGAAGGCAGTGACTATAGGGCTTGCAAGAATTACGGACCTCTCTATAAATAAAGGACACAGGCGTTATGTTGAAATCAACCAAACTGAAAAACACTCTGCTGGCAGGTGCAACTGCAATACTTGTATCATGCGGCGGACAAAAAGAAATCAAGATGGGAAGTTATGCTTATGATGCCCGGTTCTTAAAGGACCACGGCATTGAATATACTGAATTGGTATCTGCTGATGGGAATTCTAAAGTGATGGTTATTCCCGCATGGCAAGGCCGTGTAATGACTACTTCCGCTTCCGGCGATGAGGGTGATAGTTACGGCTGGATTAATTATCGTTTCATAAATGAAGGCAAAGTCAGTTCCCAGTTTAATCCGGTAGGAGGTGAGGAACGCTTCTGGCTTGGTCCGGAAGGTGGTCCGTTCTCACTTTATTTTAAGGGAGGACAAGAGCAGGTTTATGATAATTGGATAGTTCCTCCGGTACTTGATACTGAAGCTTTTGACATAAAGTCACAGGACAGCGGTAGTATCCGTTTTGTGAAAGATACCCGTTTGACAAATGCTTCCGGTACTACTTTTGATATGAATATTGACCGTACTGTATCGTTGATGGATGCCGGTGAAGTGGCTGCCGATTTTAATATCCAGCTTACAAATGATATGAAAATTGTAGCTTACAAGAGCGAGAATAAGATTACCAATACAGGTGACAAGGCATGGACAAAAGAGGGTGGCCTTGTATCCGTATGGATGCTCGGCTGTTTTAATCCTACACCGACCACTACTGTATTCATTCCTTATAAGCAAGATGCGGAAGGAACAATCGTGAATGATGAATATTTCGGTAAGATACCGGCGGATAGGCTGATAAAGGAAAATGGTATTATCTATTTCAAGATTGACGGGCTCTATCGTTCCAAGCTGGGATTGCCGGCTTCACGGGCAACGGATATTTGCGGAAGTTATGATTCATCGAAAGGCGTACTCACAATCCTGTGGTGTAGTCTTCCCGAAACTCCTTCAGTCTACGTAAATGGCCAATGGGGACCTCAGGAAGATCCGTTTGCCGGCGATGTAATCAACTCTTATAATGACGGTCCGGTAGAAGACGGTTCTATAATGGGACCTTTCTATGAAATTGAAACGTCTTCTCCTGGTGCGGAGCTGGCTCCCGGTGCCTCATTGGTCCATACGCAAAAGGTGATTCATATACAGGGTAAGGATGAACAATTGGTTCCTATCGTGCAAGATTTATTTGGAGCAGATTTGAATGTAATAAAAACAAAGTTTCAATAGGGTAACTATATAATGGAGAATTCGTATGGAATCAAATAAAATAATACCGAAAGGAATCCTCTTCCCATTCATTCTGCTCACTACTCTTTTCTTTGCCTGGGCTGTGCCGAATAATCTGACAGATACCATGCTTGCAGCTTTCAAGCGCATCATGAGTATGAGTGATTCAAAAACAGCCTGGATACAGGTAGTGTGCTATTTGTTGGGATATGGATGTTGTGCTGTTCCCGGTGCCTTGTTTATCAAGAAATACACTTATAAATCAGGCGTGATGCTGGGGCTTGGTCTATATGCATTTGGGGCTTTACTGTTCTATCCTGCCATGCTTAGCTCGGGAGTGAATGTTGATTTCAGCTTCTTTATGTATCTGCTGGCAATCTTTGTTCTCTTTGCCGGACTTTCAGTTCTGGAGACGTCTACTAATTCTTATGTATTGGCAATCGGTCCTGAAAGTACCGCGACACGCCGTTTGAATCTGTCTCAGGCCTTCAATCCGTTCGGAGCGATTACGGGAGTGGTGATCAGTCAGATTTTCATCCTCTCACAACTGAATGGAATGACGGCGACAGAGCGTGCCCAACTTCCGGCTGAGGAACTGGCCGCCATCCAGGGGCAGGAATTGAATGCTGTTACTACTGCTTATGTGGTACTTGGTCTGGTGATGTTGGTGCTCTTGCTTGCCATCCGGCTTACCAGAATGCCCAATCTTAGTGAAAAAGGTGAAAAAATAGAGTTTGGTGCCACTCTTCGTCGTCTTATAAAGAATAAGAATTATGTATGGGGTGTAATAGCACAATTTTTCAATATTGGTGCACAGATAGCCGTATGGTCATTCGTAATCCGTTATGCTATGGTACAGCTGAATTTTGACGGTGTATTGGCTTCTTTAGGAGAAGCCGCTTCTGCAGATACTGTTGTAAATGCATTACGGGGAGTGGAACCGGTAGCTGCCGCATTCTATAATTGTTGTGAATGGCTTGGATTGGATGACTTGCTGCCGCGTACGGCAGAACAGGCTGCGGCCACTTACTATATCATGTCGCTCATTCTCTTTGTGACCATGAGGTTTGTATGTACTGCAATGATGAAGTACGTGAAAGCTTATAAACTCTTGATAGGACTTGCGCTTCTTGCTGTAATGTGTTGTTTGGGTGCCATGTTCGGTAAGGGCAGTTTCGGCGTCTATTGCCTGATGGGTATTTCCGGATGTATGTCATTGATGTTCCCGACCATTTATGGTTTTGGTCTTACAGGTTTGGGGGATGATACTAAGATTGGAGGTTCATTCATGGTAATGGCTATTGCCGGTGCTGCCGTTCTGACCCAAATTCAGGGTATTGTTTCCGACCAGACAGGTAGTATTATGGCTGCATATGCTGTACCGGCCGTTGCTTTTGCAGTGATTGCCTATTATGGGTTCTT
The DNA here is from genome assembly GCF_003603515.1 of Bacteroides sp. AM32-11AC. Lineage (NCBI taxonomy): Bacteria > Pseudomonadati > Bacteroidota > Bacteroidia > Bacteroidales > Bacteroidaceae > Bacteroides > Bacteroides sp. AM32-11AC. The sequence goes on from NZ_QTNH01000028.1 coordinate 7,139, forward strand.
CATTGCAAGAAAACAAGAGTTAACAACCAAATAATGCTTTAGACTATGGAATCAAACAAGAAATACGTTATTGGTCTTGATTTTGGTACGGATTCTTGTCGTGCACTGGTAGTGGATACATATACTGGCCGTGAAATGGCTACGGGGGTAAGTTTTTACCCCCGTTGGAAAGCGGGGCTTTACTGCGATGCACACAACAATCGCTATCGCCAACATCCATTGGATTATATTGAATCCATGACAGAGGCTGTACATATAGCCTTATCTGATTTGAAGGAAGAAGAGATTGCTTCTATTTGTGGATTATGTTTTGACACAACTGGTAGTACTCCTGCTTTAACTGATAGGGCAGGAATGCCATTAGCTTTATGTCCCGAGTTTGCAGAAGAACCGGATGCTATGTTTATTCTTTGGAAAGATCATACAGCTGTTCGAGAAGCTGAGCAAATCAACGCACTGATTAATAAACGTAACCTTGATTATTTACTTTATGAAGGTGGTACTTATTCATCAGAATGGGTATGGTCAAAGGTTTTACATATTATCAACACAAACGTCGCTATAAAGGATGCTGCTTATGCTTGGGTAGAACACTGTGATTGGATGACTGGATTAGTAACTGGTAACACTATTCCGGAACAGATTTTTCGTAGCCGTTGTGCTGCTGGACATAAAGCAATGTGGCATGCCAGTTGGGGTCTTCCTTCCGGCGAAGTTCTCGAAGAACTTAAT
>NZ_QTNH01000029.1:0-7026 GCF_003603515.1 Bacteroides sp. AM32-11AC
CCACCGAAAGGGTAGTAATGGTTCGTTTCCTCCACAGTACCTGACTGGTTGATTACTACACGGTTGTTACCTTGATGGTCCTTCAGATAGTAATGATACTGCTGGGTACCGGTCAGGTTGATGTAACCCTCTTCGGTGAGTAACAACTTCTGAGTACCGTTTTCATAGATCACATTACCGCAATAGTCAGTCGTTGTGGTTGTACTGCCTATCTTATGGACTGTTCTCAGTTTCGTGCCGTCAGCACCATAAGTATAGGTGATCGTGCTACCATCACTGAACGATACCGTACTGGGCAAATTTAATACATTATATTGAATATCGGTAATTCCCTTATTCAAATCTTTCGTTAAATTACCATTGACATCGTAGACATACTCCCCTGCGGTGCTTGCACCGTTCACAAAGGCAGTGTTTGTACCGTATGCAACGGTACTCACGGCATCGTCCACACGGCTCAACTGATTGCCGGTCAATGTGTAAGTCAGATTATCAAGCAGGCCGTAGGCACTGGCACCAGTCTGGCCATAACGTTGCAAACTCTTGATGTTACCGTTCTTGTCATAACCCGCAACGTTCTCCGAGAAGCGGTTCGCATTCGTGCTGATACTTGCTGTCTCGCCATAAGTAGCGTTCAGCATCCGGTCAAGACCGTCATAAGTGAATTTGTAACCACGGACTGTACTTTCGTTCCCGGACTTCCAGGTCATACTGCTGATGCTGCCGTTGTACTTCGCAGTACCCACACCCGTGTTGTAGTACAGGTTCTGTGTGAAGCATGTACCGCTGATGCCCGTCAGCCAGCTACGCAGGTTGTAGGCATATGTCAGTTTGTTGGTGTTCGTTCCGTGATACAGCTTGGTCAGCAAACGACCGAAGTTGTCATAAGTAGCATCGTACAGAGCAATCGCAGTGCCGCCAAGACTATGCTGCACTTTGCTTATTCTGTCCGCATGGTCGTAGGTATAGGTATATACTTCCGTGCGCGTACTCTTGCCGCTGGCAGTATGTGTATGGGACACACCAGACGGCTTGTCGGAGAAAGTATAAACCGTACTTGTGATGTCGTAGCCACTGAGCAAGTTGTTCTGCACACTTTTCGTCATGCGCCCTTTGATGTCATAATAGAAAGCCTTATAGATCTTAGTGCTACTGCCAAAAACCGTAACGGCACTGCCGGTAAGAGAACCCCTGCCGTAGCCGGAAGTATCTTTGGTGAACTGGCCCGTAGGAAGTCCGGTACCACCCACAAAGCCGTAACCGTCATAGTAGCTCTGCACAAGCACGGTAGGACTGGAAGAAGGATTCTTACCCGTATACTCCCCCTGCAGGGTCAGCCGTCCCAGACTGTCGTACAAATAATACATATAGGAAATGTTATCCAGATAGGAAGTGCCCGTGCTGTTAAGCATCCGGAGAGTACGGATGTAGTCCTGCATGACCTACACAGAATTCTTCATTTGATAGACCTAAAAAACTATCCTAACATACAAAATATAGCATATCTGATGTTAGGATAGTAATTAAAGAGATTTTTCTTGAAGTAATCAACCTATATCAGGAGAAGATACAATATAAATGCAACCTGATTCACAATCAATATCTACGCAATAACCACATCTATGTAAAATATCAATAACATACCGTTGTTCCGGCAAAGTCAATATTCCATCTTCACAAGATGGAATAAACCATACATCATCAAAATAAGCAGAAAGTAATCCTTTCACTCCTTCATTCTCATAAATTGAGTCTATACGATATTGAGGAATAACTATATAATCTTTCAGTTGTATAAATGAAAGACTATCTACTATTAAAGTATCTTTGTACGAAAGTTCAATGAACTCTTTCTTTGGAAGTTTCAATTGAGGAATTGTCTTTTTACCTTCTTCCTCCAATATGGAAAATAATTCTACACTTTCCAACACTGTACAATAAGTAGAATCTTGCCATTTTATATTTACTGACATTAAAGAAGTTATAGGTACTCTATCAAGATCAGAAACCATCATCGCTTTTTCAGAATGCTTATACACTATATGAAAGAAGAAAGCGATTCCTCCAATTACAACAACTAAAGGTATAATTATGTTACTCCAATAGTTTTTTAGGTATTTTCTTTCCACCATATTCAATTCTTTTAGGATCACCTGTTTTTCTTCTAATCTTATTCTCTGTATTAACAGCGCGTACCTCCATTAGTTTTATACCATTTTCCGTTGTTTCATAAGTGGCAAATTTCTTGTCTACATCAAACGAATGCTGAAGTTCATGACTCAATCCGACTCTTGGAGTTCTCATTTCTTTTTCATTTCGACTCCTTCTTCTATTATTGGGATCATAATGGATTATACTGCCTTGTGAGATTTTCATTTCAACCTTTTCTTTATCAATTAGCGTTGAATTAGAAGCCCCTTTCTTAGGCATTGTAATATAATGAATATTCTCACTATCTTCCAACTCAGTGATAATATTAGCGACTCCTTTATCATCTTTCTTAAGTTGCTGCAAATCGACTTTCACATCCTTTTGATACTTAGTATCAAATCCAAAGAACATTTTCACATTATCTATCAAACCATTCGGGTTCGGATTTACAACAATTGTATCTCCATTCACATCTATGTTATTCACCGGATTATTCGCCCCATACTGATACGGTGACATCGAATAATACTTCTCTACAAACCTGTCATTGGCATGGCACCTTCCCAACGCTGCATCATAATGCCTTGCCCCGTAGTCATACCAGTTCAAGCCTTTCTTCGAGTCATACTCCTTGCCATTGTACTTGTAAGGCTGAGTATTGCTTGTACTTGCAAATACGCCGCCAAAAGGATAGTAATGGTTCGTTTCCTCTACCGTGCCGCTCTGGTTGATTACTACCCGGTGATTCCCCTGATGGTCTTTCAAGTAATAGTGATACTTGTTGTCACTCAAAGTTACATAACCCTCTTCGGTAAGAAGCAACTTCTGGACTCCGTTTTCATAGACCACGTTTCCGCAATAGTCCGTCGTCGTGGTGGTAGTACCTATCTTATGGACTGTTCTCAGCTTTGTGCCATCGGCTCCATAAATATAGGTGATAGTACTTCCGTCACTGAACGTTACTGTATTTGGCAAATTTAAACAATTATATGATATACCGGTAATATTCTTGTTTAAATCTTTAGTTAAATTGCCGTTGGCATCGTAGGTGTACTCGTTCGCCTGCTTCATGCTGTCCTTGAACTCGAAGCTGTTATTGTAGACGAAAGCTGTCGCGTTCTCGCGGAAACGGTTAGTGTCTGTACCAATGATTGTAGTATTATCATAGGCGGCGTTAACATTTGCTTTAAAGCTCATTGAATAAATTTTGCCATTGGGCCTTCATTACTCCACTTGGCAAGTTAGACTGCTAATATTTCTATTATAGTGGGTACCCTATAAAAAGAAACAGCGGATGTTTCCACCCGCTGTAATAGAATTGTTATAAAAATATTATTCAATTATTTGTTTTTTATTTTTAATATAAAATAGAATAAGAGCATAATAAAAACCTCAGATAATACACCTGGTAAATATAGAAACCCTATCATTATATCAAAATTAAAACGCCAAAATATAAAGAAAATAGTAGAAAGAGAGACAACAAGTATCAATTGCAGGCAACAATATAATAATGTCGTTTTAAGATTAAGCCTCAAATTCAATAATAATAATAAGAAGAACAAAACCGTTCCTAAAACAAACGTTATTGATCCTACAAATAATTCAACTGAAAATAAATCTCCTAATGATATACTTTGACTTTCCATATCTATTCAATTTTAACTTGTCTCTTTTTAGGATCATAATTTAGTGACTTAAAATTATCTTGATACTCTTTAACTATACTATTGGGCCTTGGATCTATAATTACTGGTGCCTTATCTTTTACAGATGGGTCTTGTTTCAAAACATCAGCCGCAAAAGTTCCACAATTATTATTCCTTAATGAATACTCTTTCCTCTTTGAATTAGCATTCTCCGCTATTTTTGATTCTGCATAGTTTTTCATTTCTTTAAACTTATCACTTTCAATATATGCTCCTTCTATTCTTCCGGCATGTCCCGCTTGTTCAGATATTATTGATAAAGTTTTATTCAATGATTCCAATGTAGGCTTTTTATCTTGTCCTATTTTTACATTTGGAACAGCGAATGTTCTGACAACTCCTTTACCCTCTTTGTCATATCTGCCATATTCATAATATTTAGTCACTCCTGTTTTATTATCAATCAATAATACTCCAGCATGACCTAAATTCCCAATTTTACCAATAGGAGTTGATATTTTATAATCAGGGAAGGCAATATAAATACCATCCTTCCCGTTAGGGTCTATACAATTTATAGGATTACTATAACAATAAGTATACAAACTTTCTGAATAATACTTCTCTGCCAACGGATCCACCGTCATAAACCGTCCCAACACTGCATCATAATGCCGTGCCCCGTAATCATACCAGTTCAAGCCTTTCTTCGTGTCATATTCCTTGCTATTGTACTTGTAAGGCTGAGTGCTTGTTGATGAAGCGAATACTCCTCCAAACAGATAGTAATGGTTTGTCTCCTCTACCGCTCCGCTCTGGTTTATGACTACACGGTTGTTCCCCTGATGGTCCTTCAAGTAATAGTAATACTTGTTGTCGCTCAAAGTAATATAGCCCTCTTCGGTAATCAGAAGCTTCTGGGCTCCGTTTTCATAGACCACATTCCCGCAATAGTCCGTTGTGGTGGTAGCGCCACCTATCTTATGAACCGTTCTTAGCTTTGTGCCGTCGGCTGCATAAACATAGGTAATCGTACTTCCGTCGCTGAACGTTACTGCACTTGGCAAATTTAAACAATTATATTGAATATCGGTGATTCCCTTGTTCAAATCTTTGGTTAAATTGCCGTTCGCATCGTAGGTGTACTCTCCGACCTGCTTCACGCCGTCCTTGAACTCGAAGCCTCCACCGTAAGCAGAAGCCATCACGGCATCGTCCACACGGCTCAACTGATTGCCGTTCAAGGTAAAAGTCAGGTTGTCTATCAGGCCGTAGGCACTGGCACCAGTCTGGCCGTAACGTTGCAAACTCTTGATGTTACCGTTCTTGTCATAACCCGTAACGTTCTCCGAGAAGCGGTTCGCATTCGTGCTGATACTTGCTGTCTCTCCACACCCCGCGTTCAGCACTCTGTCAAGACCGTCGTAAGTGAATTTGTAACCACGGACTGTACTTTCGTTCCCGGACTTCCAGGTCATGCTGCTGATGCTGCCGTTGTACTTCGCAGTACCCACACCCGTGTTGTAGTACAGGTTCTGTGTGAAGCATGTGCCGCTGATTCCCGTCAGCCAGCTGCGCAGGTTGTAGGCATAAGTCAGCTTGTTGGTGCTCGTACCGTGATACTGCTTGGTCAGCAAACGACCGAAGTTGTCATAAGTGGCATCGTACAGAGTGATTGAAGTGCCGCCAAGACTATGCCGCACTTTGCTTATTCTGTCCGCATGGTCGTAGGTATAGGTATATACTTCCGTGCGCGTGGTCTTTCCGCTGGCAGTATGTGTATGTGTCACACCAGACGGCTTGTTGGAGAAAGTATAAACCGTACTTGTGATGTCGTAGCCACTGAGCAAGTTGTTCTGCACAAGCACGGTAGGACTGGAAGAAGGATTCCCCCCTGCAGGGTCAGCCGTCCCAGACTGTCGTACAAATAATACATATAGGAAATGTTATCCAGATAGGAAGTGCCCGTGCTGTTAAGCATCCGGAGAGTACGGATGTAGTCCTGCATGACCTACATCATTTGATAGACCTAAAAAACTATCCTAACATACAAGATATAGCATATCTGATGTTAGGATAGTAATTAAATAAATCTCATTGAAAAAAGGCAACTTATATTAGAGTAATATTTTTTATTTAGTATGCAAAAGCTTTATAATCTCACCATTACTTTTTCTTATTTCCACATAAGATTGTCCACAGAAAGTCAGCGCACTATCATTTCCATTAGGAATATGCCCTTCTATTACCCATATTCCATTTACCAAGTTAACAGAAAAAGGTTTTTCTTTCTCTATACTTTCCTTTCCATAAATTTCCAATAGTACGCATTCCGCTATCTTTACTGCAATATCCGCTGTAGGTATAAATCCCTCTGCAGGAACATAGCTTTTCATATCAGTATAAAAATCTGTTGAGAGACTATCATTCATTACATACTCAATCTGTTGAGATGATTGTTGATCTTCTCCGACCTTCGATGTACTGTTTGTACATGACATCGCAAATAGCATTAAAGCAAAAAAATAAGTCCTATACATATTGCTATCTTTTTAAAATACCCAATGAATATGTTCTCTCTGGCTAACAGGAATGTTTAAATCTGGCTTTTGTAGCAATTCTTTCATTCTTTGTTTACCCTTTTCAGCAGGAATATCTTTCGGATTAATATTATTCTTTCGTTTAGGATCTTTGGGATCACTAGGAAGATCACTAGTCACTATTGATGTTTTCTTACTATAAGGATTATATTCTAACAAATCGCCACTCGGCGTAGCCAAATAACCATTTTCTTTTGTTTTCTCAATATATTTTATATCAGCTTTTGAGAATTTATTATTTATATGCTCTGCGTCCGCGTCTCCATGCGAATGAATCGATCCTACAAATCTCTCACCGTTAGGAGGTAAGCTTATAGATACGCTGTGCTCTCCTTCATTGGCTGCACTATAAGAATATCCCTTTAGCTTTCCCTTTTGCTTAACTTCATAAATAGAAGAGCCCATTTCACGTTTACGTATAATAGATGCACCATTATAATACATACCCCAATCTTTAGCTGCTGCTCTTTTAGTCTTAAACAGATCACCAGGAGCATATTCCATACCATTTGGGTCTATGAACTTTACCGGATTATCGGCACAATAAGTATACGGACTCATCGAATAATATTTCTCTGCCAACGGGTCATTCGTCGTAAACCGTCCCAACGCAGCATCATAATGTC
>NZ_QTNH01000003.1:0-1418 GCF_003603515.1 Bacteroides sp. AM32-11AC
GGTTTGATAGATAATGTGAAAATGTTCTTTGGATTTGATACCAAGTATCAAAAGGACGTGAAAGCAGATTTGCAGCAACTTAAGAAGGATGATAAGGAAATTGGTGAGATGATTATTGAACTGGAGAAAAGTAAGAATGTTCATTCAATAACAAGGACTAAACGAGGAGAGTCTAATTCTTCAGGATTTGATAGAGAAAAAGCTAAAAAAGACACTCCGCAAGGAAGCATTATAAATTATGACCCTGATGTTAAAACGGATATTAATGGAAATCATCGGACACCAAGAATTGGTTTAATCCATGAGTTACAGCATTCGTCGGATGTAGATAAAGGTATTATGTCTTATGAAAATATAGGAAATGGAATACCCATGAGAGAAATTCGTGCTATTAATACTGAGAATAAAATTAGAAAAAGAACAGGAGATGCAAAAAGAACGGAATATCGTGGAAGGAAAATACCCCAAAAACTGTTGGAATAAGATTATCCTTATGTTGGGTATTAATCTCTTATTTGTAATGTGTGTACATAAAACAAGTGAGAGGTATGAAGATATGTTTGTTGATTCTACTTGGCAAAGCCCTTTTGTTGCAATGAATATAGAATACAAAGATAGTGTATATTCGATAGTTCCAAGAGAAGGAGATATGTACCTATTTCTGAATGATGGGGTAGCTAATAAGAAATATCGATATGAACTTTTTCCAATTTTATTAGAACAGACATTGGGTATAGACAGCATTACATTTTGTTCACTAAAGGAAATGGACTGTATGGTAACTCCACAGCCATACATAGATTCAATTTATAAAGGAAAAGTAGAAAATCTTATTTCTTTGCTTTTTAATGAGAAAGGTGTACTTTCTGTTGGTTTGTCATATCCAGAAGAAAAATATTTGATTTATTTGTTATTTCATCATGGAGTTTATCTTAATACAGATTGCGAAACTGGAGTTTTGTATATCTTAAATAAATAAGTATTTTATATTCTTGAAATAATCTATTTAATTGCTATCCTAACATCAGATATTACTATATCTTGCATGTTAGGATAGTTTTTTATTTACTTCCCGCTTCCGGAAAGACTACAAGAGAGGAAGTATACACTTACAGCTACGACTATGCTGACAGGGTGAGCAAGGTGGAGCATACATTGGGAGGCAGTGGAAAAGCCACTTATGACAACTTCGGTCGTTTGCTGACCAAGCAGTATCACGGAACGAGCATCAACAAACTGACATATGCCTACAACCTGCGTAGCTGGCTGACGGGCATCAGCGGTACATGCTTCACACAGAACGTGTACTACAACACGGGTGTGGGTACAGCGAAGTACAATGGCAATATCAGCAGCATGACCTGGAAGTCCGGGAACGAAAGTACAGTCCGCGGTTACAAATTCACTTATGACGGATT
>NZ_QTNH01000003.1:1428-330585 GCF_003603515.1 Bacteroides sp. AM32-11AC
CGGTTACAAATTCACTTATGACGGATTAAGCCGCCTGATGAACGCCACCTACGGTGAAACAGCCGGCATCAATACGAACACCAACCGTTTCAGTGAGAATGTAACCGCCTATGACAAAAACGGCAACATCAAGACCCTGCAACGTTACGGTCAGACCGCTGCTTCCAGTTACGGTTTGATTGATAACCTGACTTACACTTTGAACGGCAATCAGCTGACCCGTGTGGACGATGCCGTGACGGCTTCCGCCTACAACGGTGGCTTCGAGTTCAAGGACGGTGTGAAGCAGGCGAACGAGTACGTTTATGATGCGAACGGCAATTTGACCAAAGATTTAAACAAGGGAATTAGCGATATTACGTATAATGTATTAAATTTGCCAACAGGCGTCACTTTTGCTTCCGGCGGTTTCATACAGTATGGCTATACTGCCGACGGCATCAAGCGGCGCATGATGTATAAGGAGGCAGATGGTTCGGGCAATCTGGTTCCTACGGTGTATTGCTGCTATGTGGGCTATGAAACCGGTGTTGCCAAGCTTCTTCTTACGGAAGAGGGGTATGTTACGCTTTCGGACAAGAAGTATCACTATTACCTGCAGGACCATCAGGGAAACAACCGCGTAGTCCTCAGTTCCAGCGGTGCTGTTGAGGAAGCGAACCATTACTATCCCTTCGGTGGTGTGTTTGCAAGTTCAGGCAATGTGCAGCCTTATAAATACAACGGCAAGGAGTACGATGGCAAGAAGGGGTTGAATCTGTATGATTATGGGGCACGCATGTATGATGCTGCGCTGGGAAGGTTTACGACGGTGGACCCTTCTGCTGAAAATTACTTCAATACAAGTCTCTATGCTTATTGCGGGAATAATCCTATTAATCGGATTGACCTTGACGGATTACTTTTGGCTCGAATATTGATATATAAGGTCCTCTGATTCAATAAAGTGAACGATTCCCTGCTTTCATCACTATATGTCAACAGGGAATTTTACCTTTTATATAAGGCTACACCCTTTCCCTGACATGGTGTAGCCATTTACCCCAAAGGGTGTAGCTATCCGGGGCAAAGGGTGTAGCTCTGTTTAATGTGCCTTATCAGTGCCTGCGGCACACATAATCCGTTATTGATTTATGAAAAATCCCCCGTCGTAAGTGGGAAGAAAGAAATTTGTTTCAAATCTCCCCGAAATCATGTACCTTTGTGGCGGTACCTAAAAAAGGAGGTAACAAGATGATGAACAAGATAAATTCCGTATGCGTATATTGTGCTTCGAGCACAAAGATAGATTCCGTTTATTTCGATGCAGCCCGTGAGCTGGGCACTCTGCTGGGGCAGCGGCAAATTCGCCTGATTAATGGTGCGGGAAATATGGGACTGATGTCCGCTGTGTCCGATGCGGCACTCCGGGCAGGGGGAGAGGTGACGGGCGTCATTCCCCGCTTCATGGTGGAGCAGGGATGGCATCACACCGGACTTACCCAACTCGTGGAAGTGGAAAGCATGCACCAGCGGAAAAAGACAATGGCCGACCTGAGCGATGCCGTCATCGCCCTGCCCGGTGGTTGCGGCACCCTGGAAGAACTGCTGGAAATCATCACTTGGAAGCAACTCGGACTGTATCTGAACCCGATTGTGATACTGAATGTCAAGAACTATTTCGGCCCTCTGCTCGATATGCTCCGGCAGGCGGTGGACGAAAACTTCATGCGTACGCAGCACGGTGCCATCTGGCATGTGGCGCAGACACCGCAGGAAGCCGTGGAACTGATATATACCACTCCCTTGTGGGACGCCTCCATCCGTAAATTCGCTGCAATATGATAGGGCTGTTGATGGCTTGGGCAGTAGTGGGGACGGAGGGGATTCCTATTCCATATTCTCCGAGAATGGACGATGGCATCACCGTGGTCCTTTTGTGCTGTTTCTTTCTGTCGGCCTATGTCTTGTCACGCAGCCGCAAGTTCCTGCTGCAACTGGTGAAGGATTTCCTGCTTCATCGCGAACGTACCAGCATATTTGCCACTTCCACAGCCGCCGATATGCGCTATCTGCTGCTGCTCATCCTGCAGACCTGCATCCTAGCAGGCGTCTGTATCTTCAACTACTTCAATGATATACAGCCGGAACTGGTACACCATGTGCCGCCGGGACTTCTATTGGGGATTTACATCGGTATGTGTCTTCTCTATTTGTGCTTGAAGTGGATGCTTTACTCTTTTCTGGGTTGGATTTTTTTTGACGAAAGTGTTACAACGCTATGGCTTGAGTCCTATTCTACGCTACTTTATTACTTGGGATTCGCCCTTTTCCCGTTTGCTCTGTTCATAGTCTATTTTGATTTGAGTTTGCAGCTGACGATAATAATCGGATTGATTTTAGCCTTTTTTGCTAAAATATTGATGTTATACAAGTGGTTAAAGCTTTTTTGTGGTAATTTATATGGCGGTTTGCTTTTAATTGTGTACTTTTGTGCCCTTGAAATCATGCCTTGTTTTGTGTTATATCAAGGTGTGATGCAGCTAAACAGTTATTTGATAATAAAATTTTAGGACGTTGAAAATTAAGAAAGTACTTGTGTCGCAGCCGAAACCGGCATCAGAGAAATCTCCTTACTACGACATCGCCGAGAAGTATGGTGTGAAAATAGATTTTCGCCCATTTATCAAAGTGGAGAGCCTTTCAGCGAAAGAGTTCAGACAACAGAAAATTTCGGTCTTGGATCATACTGCCGTTATTTTTACTTCGCGTCATGCTATTGATCATTTCTTCCACTTGTGTACAGAATTGCGTGTGACAATTCCCGAAACAATGAAGTATTTCTGCGTGACGGAGGCCGTTGCTCTGTATATCCAAAAGTATGTGCAGTATCGTAAGCGTAAGATTTTCTTTGGAAACACCGGGAAGATTGACGATTTGATACCTTCCATTGTTAAGCATAAGACTGAAAAGTACTTGGTACCAATGTCGGATGTGCACAATGATGACGTGAAGAATCTGCTGGATAAGAATAAGATTCAGCACACGGAAGCTGTCATGTACCGTACTGTCAGCAATGACTTTGCTGCAGATGAGGCTTTTGATTATGACATGCTGGTGTTCTTCAGTCCGGCAGGCATCAGTGCCTTGAAGAAGAATTTCCCTGATTTTGACCAGAAGGAAATCAAGATCGGAACATTCGGCTCTACCACTGCCCAGGCAGTCCGTGATGCCGGACTTCGTCTTGACTTGGAAGCTCCCAGCGTGCAGGCACCCTCAATGACGGCGGCGCTTGACATGTTTATCAAGGAGAATAATAAAGGAAAGTAAAAAGAGTTATGAGTTATAAGTTATGAGTGATTTGCTTATAGCTTGTAGACATAACAATGGATTTATAAAATTGAGCTACAAGTGGTTGTGCTTTTATGTTGCCAGGTACTTGTAGCTCGTTTTTGTATCGCCCCATAACTTATCACTCATAACTTATAACTCATCACCCCATGCCAAATACCTTGCGTAAGTCCGAACGGTTGGACAAGAAGAAAGTGATAGAGAAGATGTTTGCGGGCGGCTCACGCTCGTTTTCGGTTTTCCCTTTGCGTGTGGTGTATCTGCCGGTGGAGGAGCTGGAGGCACCCGTTTCCATTCTTGTAAGTGTTTCGAAACGCCGTTTCAAGCGGGCGGTGAAGCGCAACCGCGTGAAACGCCAGATACGTGAAGCCTACCGCATGAACAAACACGGACTGCTGGCCGTGCTGACGGAAAAAAAGTGCCGTCTGGCCGTGGCCTTCATCTATCTTTCGGACCAGTTGGTAGACTCTTCTGTCATTGAGGACCGTATGAAGACAGCTTTGGCACGCATTGCCGAGAAGGTAGCGGTAAATGCCGAAGCCGAGCAAACTCCGCAGGTGTCATGAAGCGTCTGCTTTCATATCTGCTGCTGCTTCCCATCTATTTCTATCAGAAGTGCATATCGCCCATGATAGGGCCTTCATGCCGTTTTACCCCCACTTGTTCGCAATATGCGGTGGAGGCCATCAAGAAACACGGACCTTTCAAGGGGTTTTGTCTGGCAGTAAGGCGCATTCTGCGCTGCCATCCCTGGGGAGGTTCCGGATATGATCCCGTTCCATGAATATTCCAGTTGACATACATACACACCGGCTTCCGCAAGTACCCGGAACTGCCATTGCAAATTGCTATCCCGAAACGTTCTCTCCACAGAGCGGCGGATGGTATTCGGTGGGGATACATCCCTGGCATATAGGTCGGAGTGGAGGTGAACACTCAGGAGCCGAAGGTGCTGTGGCTAGCAGGGTGTGCGGCCTGGAGGAGTTAGTGCGCCATCCCCAAGTACTTGCCGTGGGCGAAGCCGGGCTGGACAAGCTGGCAGATGCTCCGATGGATTTGCAGGTGGAAGTGTTCAGGTGCCAGGCATGTTTGGCAGAGGAAGTGGGAAAGCCGCTGGTGATTCATCTGGTGAAGGCAGTTGATGAACTGCTGAAGGTGAAGCGGGACTTGCGCCCGTCGAATCCGTGGATAATACATGGTTTCCGTGGCAAGGCGGCGCTGGCGGAGGAATATCTGAAACATGGCTTTTACCTTTCATTCGGGGAGAAATACCAGGAAGCAGCCTTGTGCCGGGTACCTGCCGACCGGCTGTTCATCGAAACGGATGAAAGCGAAGTTTCCATCGGGGAATTGTATGCACGCGCTGCCGAAGTGCGCGGCATCTCTCCCGAGGAGCTTGGAGAAACACTCCGGAGAAATGTCTGCAAAGTCTTTTTTAAACCCTAAGAGTTGTTTCTTCGAATAAAGAGTCGTATTTTTGCGCAGATTAAAATAGGAATCAAACAATTCATAGATAATCACTTAAATAATTAATCAGATAACTTAATCATTCGATGAATTTTGTAGAAGAATTAAGATGGCGTGGCATGCTCCACGATATGATGCCGGGTACGGAAGAACTTCTGGCTAAGGAACAAGTGACTGCATACATTGGTTTCGACCCTACTGCGGACTCTTTGCACATCGGGCACCTTTGCAGTGTGATGATTTTGCGTCACTTCCAGCGTTGCGGACACAAGCCGTTGGCACTGATTGGCGGTGCTACGGGTATGATTGGTGACCCTTCCGGAAAGTCTGCCGAACGCAATCTGCTTACGGAAGAGACGTTGCAGCGCAACCTGGCCGGTATGAAGGCCCAGCTCTCCAAGTTCCTGGATTTTGATTCGGATGCCCCCAACCGTGCCGAGTTGGTGAACAACTACGATTGGATGAAGAACTTCACTTTCCTCGATTTTGCCCGTGAAGTGGGTAAGCACATCACCGTGAACTATATGATGGCGAAAGATTCTGTAAAGAAGCGTCTGAACGGTGAGGCACGTGACGGTCTTTCCTTCACGGAATTCACCTACCAGCTGTTGCAGGGGTACGACTTCCTTCATCTGTATGAAACCAAAGGCTGCAAGCTCCAGATGGGTGGCAGCGACCAGTGGGGTAACATCACCACCGGTGCCGAACTGATTCGCCGTACGAACGGTGGGGAGGTATTTGCACTGACCAGCCCGCTGATTACGAAGGCCGACGGTGGCAAGTTCGGCAAGACAGAGTCCGGAAACATCTGGCTCGACCCGCGCTACACTTCTCCATATAAGTTCTACCAGTTCTGGCTGAACGTGAGCGACGAGGATGCCAAACGCTACATAAAGATATTCACTGCACTGTCCAAGGAGGAGATTGACGCTCTGACGGCCGAGCACGAGGCTGCTCCCCATTTGCGCGTCCTTCAGAAGTGCCTGGCCAAGGAAGTGACTATCATGGTTCATTCCGAAGAGGACTATAACGCTGCTGTGGATGCATCCAACATCTTGTTTGGCAATGCAACTTCTGATGCACTGAAGAAGTTGGACGAAAATACGCTGCTGGCTGTGTTCGAGGGTGTTCCCCAGTTCGAAATATCCCGTGATGCACTGGCTGCCGGTGTGAAGGCGGTGGATTTGTTCGTGGATAATGCTGCTGTATTCGCTTCCAAGGGCGAGATGCGTAAGCTGGTGCAAGGCGGTGGCGTTTCTCTGAATAAGGAGAAACTGGCTGCTTTCGACCAGGTGATTACGACAGCCGACCTGCTGGACGAAAAATACCTGCTGGTACAGCGCGGCAAGAAGAATTACTATCTGATTATCGCCAAATAGCGGTATCCTAAAGAGAAGTAATTAAGGAAATAATGCTTCGGCAGTAAAAATAGCCCCGAAATATTTGGATATTTCGGGGCTTCCTTTTATCTTTGCACCGCTTTTTAACAGAAAGCCCTATGTTTGGACTATGGTGTAATGGTAGCACAACAGGTTTTGGTTCTGTTTGTCCAGGTTCGAATCCTGGTAGTCCAACTACGATACAGCTAATTGCAGCTAAAAACCCACTAAAATCGCAAGTTTTAGTGGGTTTTTTTGTTATTCTTTCCCCCTCTTGTTGGCACTATAGGTATAGATTTTTTCTTTTTACGAATCTTTGAACGATATTGCTATATAATTGACACAAATTTATACGGTTTCTCCATTTTCTTTTGTTACATTTGCATCGTGTACGCAAACGATGTGTATTTGATGGCTGAAGTTATAACCTATTAAATGTAGTGCAATCATGAAAACGAACTATGAAATTCGCTATGCTGAGCATCCCGATGATGTGAAAAGCTACGATACGAAAAGCATTCGCTGCGATTTCCTTATAGGGAAGGCATTCTCCCAAAATAAAGTTTCCATTGAGTATAAACTACTTGCAAATCGTACATAAATAGAATATCACTTATTTAAACTTAATAATTTAACGTTATGAATCCGTATTTGAATTTTTCTTTGGAAGGTAAAGTAGCCCTTGTTACAGGTGCTTCTTATGGTATCGGTTTTGCTATCGCTTCAGCTTTTGCAGAGCAAGGAGCAACTATCTGTTTCAACGATATCAACCAGGAGTTGGTAGACAAAGGCTTGGCTGCCTATACTGAAAAGGGTATCAAGGCACGCGGTTATGTATGTGATGTGACAGATGAACCTGCTGTTCAGGCCATGGTAGCCCAGATTGAAAAGGAAGTAGGCTCTGTTGATATCCTCGTAAACAATGCCGGCATCATCCGCCGTGTTCCTATGCACGAGATGGAGGCTGCTGACTTCCGTCGTGTAATCGATATCGACCTCAATGCTCCGTTCATCGTATCAAAGGCTGTTCTGCCTGCCATGATGAAGAAGGGCCACGGTAAAATTATCAATATCTGCTCTATGATGTCCGAACTGGGGCGTGAGACTGTGTCGGCCTATGCCGCTGCCAAGGGTGGCTTGAAGATGCTGACTCGCAACATCTGCTCTGAATATGGTGAATATAACATCCAATGTAACGGTATCGGTCCGGGTTACATCGCTACCCCGCAGACTGCTCCGCTGCGTGAAAAGCAGGCCGACGGTAGCCGTCACCCGTTCGACTCGTTCATCTGCGCCAAGACTCCGGCAGGCCGCTGGCTGGCTCCGGAAGAACTTACCGGTCCGGCAGTGTTCCTGGCATCGGAAGCCTCTAATGCGGTAAACGGTCACATCCTCTATGTAGACGGAGGTATCTTGGCTTATATCGGAAAGCAACCGAAATAAATTTAAGGATAATTGAGAAGGTGATAAAGTGGCAGGATAATGTCACTTGTCACCTTTTTCTTTTGGGCGCGGATTACGCGGATTTCGCGGAAAGGATAAGGAAAATCCGTATAATCCGCGCCTAAAAGAAAGTTATACAACTGATTAGGAAAAAGCAATGATTATATGAGAAACTTTCTTTTATTATGTATGGCGGCCCTCTGCTGTCTTGCTTGCAACGATAGCAAGATAGTGACTGTTACGGTAACCAATCCGTTAGCGATGGACCGTTCCGATGAGATGGTAGAGGTGTCCATGACCGAAATCTCAAACCTTCTGAATCTGGCAGACACCGCACAGATTGTGGTTCTGAATGTCGAAGGGGAGCAGGTGCCTTACCAAGTGACCTACGATGACAAATTAATCTTCCCTGCGACGGTAGCTGCCAATGCATCGGCTGCATATACCGTCCAGGCCGGTACTCCCGTCGATGTGGAGGTAAGGGCTTGTGGGCGGCAGTATCCCGAACGTCTGGACGACATGGCCTGGGAGAACGACTTGGTAGGCTTCCGTGCCTACGGTCCTGCATTGCAGGCAAGGGGTGAACGCGGTTTCGGCTACGACTTGTTTACGAAGCGAGGCACTGCTGCACCGGTACTGGAAGACATATATGCCAAGGAACTGGATGCAGACTCCTGGAAGCAGGTTAATGAATTGCGCAAGACAGACCCGAAGGCAGCCGATGAGCTGGTACGCACATTCTCCTATCATATAGACCACGGTTATGGCATGGACTGCTATGCAGTAGGCCCAACATTGGGAGCCGGAGTGTCTGCATTGATGGTGAATGATACCATTATCTATCCGTGGTGCTACAAGACGCAGGAGGTGCTGGACAACGGTCCGTTGCGCTTCACGGTGAAGCTGGAGTTCAATCCGTTGGCTGTGAAAGGGGATACTGCGGTGGTGGAAACGCGTCTGATTACGCTGGATGCCGGTTCTCATCTGAACCGTACTGCCGTTTCGTATAGCAATCTAAAGGAATCTTTGCCCATTGTTACCGGTATTGTGCTGCACGAACCGGACGGTGCTGTGGTGGCTGATGCCGCCGGTGGCTATATGACGTATGTAGACCCCACTACCGGACCGGATAATGGCAAGATATTTATGGGGGCCGCTTTCCCTGCCGTTGTGAAGGAAGCCAAAACCGTGCTTTTCCCCATAGAGGAGAAGAAGATGCGTAACAATGCGGACGGTCATGTACTGGTTGTCAGCGACTATGAGCCGGGCGCTGACTACGTGTATTACTGGGGCTTTGCCTGGGACCGCGCGGACATCAAGACTGCTGAAGCCTGGAACCGATACATGGCTGATTTTGCACAGAAGGTGCGCAATCCGATGACGGTGAGTATCCGCTAAGTTGATTTTCTTCCTTTTCAGACGGAGAAGCTTGAGAAGCTGGAGGCTTGTAACTGTCCGGGCGAATGACAAGTGTTCTCAGAATAAGCTCTTCCCCTTGTAGACAAGTTCTGCAACGTTTTTGGCCTCCAGTTTTTCCATCAGGCGCTTCCGGTAAGTCTGTATTGTATTGATGCTGAGAAATAGTAATTGGGATATTTCAGAAGTGCTCAGTCCTTGCGAGAGATAGGCGAGCACTTCTTTTTCACGTCTCGACAATTCGGGAAGTGCATGTGGTAGGGTGTTTTGTTTTTCCTTGTCCAGTTCGCTGAAAACATTGCTGAAGTATCTGGTTCCGTTTTTCAGTGTACTGATGGCGTCTCTCAATTCGCTGGTGCTGGCATTTTTTGAAACAGCTCCGTTGATGTTTAGGGTGGATAATTTGGCTATGATCCAAGGTTCTTCATGCATGGTATAGATTAAAATGCCGCATTCGGGTATCTGGCTGTGAAGGTGGGATATGAGTTGGAATCCATTCATATCCGGTAGTTCAAGGTCAATGATGCAAAGGTCAAATCTCTCTTTGAGGGTCAGTTGTTCCACGTCTTTTGCACAAGTGGCTCCTTTGCACGTCACTCCTTCGAGTTGCGAGGCCAATGCGATGATGCCTTCAGCAACAATCGGGTGGTCATCTATTACCAGTATTCTGTATGTTTCTTTGTTTGGTTTCATTCGTTTATGTTAAGCAGTAGGGTGAAAACGTTGTTTTCTGTTGACGAGCATACATTGGCGGTAGCGTTGATGGCTCTGATACGGTCGTTTACGGTGTGCAATCCTATGCCGTCATTGTTGTTTGTTGCTGTTTGTTGCTTGTTTGCATTCTTACCGTTGTCTGTAATTTGCAGGGTATATTTATTTTCATTGTCGGCACGGAGACTGATGACTATATGACTGGCTGAGGCATGTTTCACGATGTTCATGGTGAGCTCTTGTACGATGCGGTACAGCTCATAAGCGGTTTCATTGGGAAGATGGCGTGATGCGTTGTTCTCCGTTGGATGATAGCTGACCTCTATGCCGGTGTTCTCGGTCAGTTTGGCAGCATAACGGTCGAGTATCTGGTCTAGACTGAGATGCTCGAATTCGGGAGGCATCAGTTCGTGTGAGATATTCCGCACGTTGTTTCTCAGTTTGCTGACGAGTGAGGCCAGTTCCTGCTCATTCCCTTTGCCGGCAGAAGTTTCTATCTTCATTTGCAGCCCCAGCAGGTCGTTGGCTATGCCGTCATGCAGTTCCTTGGCAAAATATTTGCATTCCTCTTCCAACCCTTCAATGTAACGGCGTGCCGAGTTCAGTTCGTTTTCTTGCTTTAGCAGTTCAATCTTCTTTTCGGCTATTCGTTTCTTGTGGCGGAGCGTCAACAAAGTAATGAGAGCAAGACCGGACAGAAGGGCTACAGCAATGGAGGCTTTTAGCAGGAAGGCTTGGTGTTCCAGTTGTTCTTGTTGCAGGTGGGCTATCTCCAATTCCTTTTCTTGTGTGTGATATTTCACGTTGAATTCTGCCATTTGTTGCGTCAGATTGTGCTGTGCCAGCGTATCAGTCCACATGCGGGCACTATCCATATAGGTGTAGGCCAGTTTGGGGTTTCCCAAGGCATCGTAGCATCGTGCCATTTGT
This sequence comes from Bacteroides sp. AM32-11AC, assembly GCF_003603515.1. Lineage (NCBI taxonomy): Bacteria > Pseudomonadati > Bacteroidota > Bacteroidia > Bacteroidales > Bacteroidaceae > Bacteroides > Bacteroides sp. AM32-11AC. Next base: position 12,105 of record NZ_QTNH01000003.1, read on the forward strand.
GTAAATAATGTTTTGGGCTCGGTACCGGTTTTCCGGTTACGCAGCCAGTGGAAGTCCTTCAAGGCGCGGGCATAGTTTTTGCGGTTTGTTTCGGTGGCTGCCCTCGATTGTATGAATCCTATGGCAGCGATGGAGTTGGATGGTACCCGTTGTAGTAGTTTGTTCCCCAATTTCAAGTAGTGGTCTATGGAATCGGGTTGTTCTTTTCGTTCAAAGAGTCTCAGCATGCCGGGCAGGCAGCGTATCTTCCATAGGTCTTCGTTTCCCTCTCCGTGGCAGGCAATGTTCCAGGCTTTGCGGTTGGATTTTTCAGCATCATCCAGCTTGTTCAGTTCAGCCTTTATGGTTGCCCTGATTTGCCAGGTGGTGAAGGCTACGAATGGGTCTTCGGTTCTGGCGGCATGTTCGGCGGCCATGTCGGTATACTTTTCGGCTTCGTCCAGCTGCCTGATATTGAAGTATAGGATGGACACATTGTTGCAGATGTGGGCTATCCAGCTTTCGTCTCCGTATTGCAAGGCAGTGTCCAGTGCTTTATTGTAATAGTAGAGTGTAGAGTCATTCATTTGGTGCTGACGGTAGAGGAGGCCCAAATCGTTGTATACGCTGATGTGCTTTTCCAAATCATCTATCTGCGGCAGGTAGGGGAGCACATTTTTTTTCATGGCAAAGGCTTCTTCTGTCTTTCCCACATAGATCAGTAGTGTGGCTTGTTCGTTCAGCAAGATGGGATACATGAAGGAGTGCTTTACGTTCCGGGTGGCAAAGGCGCTGTCGAAGCTACGTTGCGCTTCATCGTAGTGTCCTTCTTCCATGAGATTGGCTGCCCGGTTGTAGAAGTGTGCCAACAGAGTGTCTGTTGGTATTTCTCCGGCGTGAAGCAGGATAGTGGTTAAAGAAAAGAGGAGTGATAATAGCTTAGTATGGCGTACCCTCATATCGGTATATTTTAGTGGAATTCAATCTGTGCTTAGTTGTTGCAAATATACGTCTTATTCATTTTGCTTTTTATTGGAGATGCTGAATTTTTTCTGTATGTGGCTGAAAAATCACCTTTTTCAGTGACAAGGAGTGAAAGGAAAAGTTTATTACTTTGCAAAAAATATTAAGCTTTGTCTGGGAATGATAAATGGCCAAAAGTATCTGTCCGGGTTTGAATGGCAGAGTCTTGTTGTCGTGAGATACGGACGGCATTCCTTATACTTTTGTTATTATGGATTTTCCTTAGAGGGATGGGGATAAAACAAGATTTGTAACTTATGAAAATGTTTAAAATGATGGCTGCCTCCATGTTGGGTGTGGCGTTGTGCTTGGGATTCACTGCTTGCAGTGACGATGACGAAAATGAGAATGGTGAGGGTGGCGAAAACACCGCCACTGTGGTCAATCCTTCGCAAGTGTTTACGGGAGGGCTTCCGAAGTCGGTTTCGGGCATGGCGATTTCTCACAATGAAGAAGGGCTGGTGACGAACATTACAACTGAGGATGGGGATAAAGCCGTCTTTGAGTACTTTCCCGCTACTACAAAGGCAGATGTTGCAAAGGACCGAGCAAGAATCACCGTGACGGATGAAGAGGGCGATGTTACAGAACTGAACTTGCAGCTCAACAGCGATGGTTATGTGGAATTTTGCAACTCAATAGACCACGCTGGTACTCCCGATGCCGATGAGTTTACTTGGGAGATGGAATACGACACTGAAGGCCATCTGGTTGTAATGAAACGCTCTGAAAGCGATGGTGAAATAACGAACATCACCTATAAGGATGGAGATGTGGTGAAGACTTCCACACGTTATGTAGCTAGTGGGGATCTCAATGGTGACGGAATTATCGACAGCAATGACGAGTGGGAGTATAGTGCTGCCATAGACTATACGACGGATAATATAACAGCTCCTATCGAGAATAAGGGCTGCCTGATGTTGTTTGATGAAATACTGGATGTGGATATGGACGAGATGATATATGCCTATTATGGAGGCATGCTTGGTAAGGCTACGAAACATCTGCCGCTTGTAGGGCATTATACATACAATGGCGAGGACTCTGTGTCCGATATGTATTTTACATGGACATTGAATTCCGACAGTTATCCTACGGAACTGGTTGTAAAAGACCAGTGGGATGAATACAGATGTACATTTACTTGGTAATTATAAAACATCTGTTTATTCTTGTGGAACAGGACATGAGCCTATAAAATGTAAGGGGTTGCCTTTTGCCGAGACAACCCCTTCTTATTTTATGTGGAATTTATTGTGACAGCAGATGTTGGTAACTTTCTGCTGTTTCAAGTTTATAATACTTTGAATTCATATCCCTCTTCCTTCAGGAAGTCAATGGCGCGCGGCAATGCGTACTGCAGGTTTCCGTTGCACCAGGATTTCAAGGAATCGTGGAAGGTGATGATGGAGCCGTTGCGGGCGTAGCGCATCACGTTGGCTAGCACTTGCGGACCGAGCAGCTTCTTGCTGTAGTCGCGGGTCACGAGGTCCCACATCACAATCTTGTAGGTTCGTTTCAGCGTGAGATACTGGTTGGCGAACATATGGCCGTGGGGAGGGCGGAACAAGAGAGGGTAGAGAACCTTCTCCACATTGCAATTGATGTCCCCACCCATTTCCATGAAAATCTTCGCCTGTTCGGTATTTCCCAGATAATTCTTGGCCGTGTATTCAAATCCACGGATATGGTTGAAGGTGTGGTTACCGATGCGGTGCCCACGCTCAACGACCATCCGGAATTCGTCCGGATGCTTCCGTATGTTGTCACCTACCATGAAGAAGGTGGCTTTGATGTTGTGCTTATCCAGCAGGTCGAGCACCCAGGGAGTTACTTCGGGGATAGGGCCATCGTCGAAAGTCAGATAAACGGCTTTTTCATTGGGGTCCATCCTCCAGACTGCACCGGGATATAGTTTGCGAAAAAACTCAGGAGGTTGTTCTATAAACACGTGATTAAGGATTAAGGGATTAGGGATTAAGGATTAGGGGTTAATGATTAAGGATTAGGGGTTAAGGATTAGTTATTAATGATTAGTGATGAACTGCACAGGCTAATCCCTAATCCTTTAATCCTTAATCCCTAATCCTTATTCTCACTCCTTCATTCTGTCCACATACATATTATACAGTTCTTCCACCTTCGGCTCGTAGATTTCGGCGAGCTTGGAGTTGTACTTCTTCATGGCCTTCACCTCGGCATCGAGTACAGCCCAGTGGTATTCAAATTCACGGGTAGAAATCATGAAGCGGTTGTCGTCCAGGCTCAGATACCAGGTCAGGTACTCTACAGCCTTGTCAGCAAGGGCTTTCATCATCTCGTCCGCCTTGGCGGTTTCGCCCAGTTGGTAGTAGGCTTCCGCCATCTGTACGGCACCGTTCTGCCAGTCGTAAGGCACGTTGTAGGCGGGAATCATCTTTTCGGCATAGTCCAGGGCGGCTTTTGCCTTGTCTTTCTTGCCCTCACGCATCAGCTGCTGCACGAGTTGGGAGAAGATGCGACGGTGAGAGTGACACATGCGCATGGCGTTCTCGTCGATATAGATGCCCGGCTTGTCGATGCCACCGAACTTGAACTTGTTCATCAGGTTGTCGTACATCTTTTCGGAGTCTATTGTCACGCCCGTCTTACTGGTGTCGAACGGAGTGAAACGATAGGCAAGACCTTCCTGAACGAAGTGGTTCTCCATGTTCAGCTGGTTCTCCCTGCCTACGCTGACAGCGATATAGATGGGGCGTTCCCAGTTGGCCTCGCTCAGCATTTCGAGCATCATCAACTCGCTCTTGTAGAGGGCGCGTTTGCCTTTCAGCGAAATGTGCATGTAGTCGGGGATTGAGTCGCCCGGTATCATCATGCCGCTGCGGCGCACGGCTTCCTTGTCTACCTTGATGACAATGCTGTCGGTAGGAATCACCTTCAAGTCCTGATTCTTGTTGCGCACCCAGTTCTTGAGGATATTCTTTAGCTCATACGGGTTGTCACCGAATTCTTTCTTTACATTGACCAGTGCTTCGGGATTACCGTCCAGTGCCTGCTTCTCGGCTTCGGCATAGAGCTGGTCGATGCTTTTCTTGTACTCAGGCTGGATGGGGACGTATTCGTTGGTGCCTTCTACGTACTCCATTCGGTCCCACGTGATGGGGAGAGAAGGACTGTCGTAGGCGGGGCGCTTCATCTGGTCGATGTACCAATCGGTCTGCAGGTACGAGAGGTTGCAGGTGCGGGCGTCGGTACGGAAACCTTCGGTCTCCTGGTTGTACCAGAGGGGGAAGGTATCGTTGTCACCGTTGGTATAGATAATCGGATTGCCGCTTTCTTGCAGGGACATCAGGTAGTTCTGCCCGAAGTCGCGTGCCATGTAGCGGTCGCTGCGGTCGTGGTCGTCCCAAGTCTGGCTTGCCATCTGCACGGGGACAAGGAGGCAGGCTACGGAAACGATGGCGGCAGCAGGCAGTTCCTTCATCTTGGCATAGTCTTGAAGCAGACGGACGAGTCCTGCCACACCCATACCAATCCAGATGGCGAAGGCGTAGAACGAACCGGCGTAGGCATAGTCGCGTTCGCGCGGCTGGCTCGGAGTCTGGTTCAGGTAGAGCACGATGGCAATACCGGTCATGAAGAAGAGGAAGAAGACCACCCAGAATTGCTGGATGCCTTTCTGCCCACGGTAGGCTTGCCATAGCAGGCCGATGATACCCAGCAGCAGGGGCAGGCAGTAGAATACGTTGTGTCCCTTGTTGTCTTTCAGTTCCTGAGGCAAGAGGCTCTGGTCGCCCACCAGCCAGTTGTCGATGAACGGGATACCGGTAATCCAGTTGCCGTGTTCGATTTCTCCGCTACCCTGTATGTCGTTCTGGCGTCCGGCGAAGTTCCACATGAAGTAGCGCCAGTACATCCAGTTGAGCTGGTAGGAGAAGAAGAACTTGATGTTTTCCCACTGTGTGGGCATGTTTACCATAATCATGTTGCCGCATTTGTCATAGGGCACATCGTAACCCTTGATGTCCTGCCAGGCATGGTATTGTTGTGTATGGGCACTGCTGTACATACGCGGGAACAGCATGTTCTGGGCGTATTCGTACTCAATGCGTCCGGGGATTTCGATGTACGAATCCTTTTCGTCGGGCGTAGCTTTCTCCTTGCGGATGAACTTCGTGCCGTTGTACTTGATGCGCGGTTCGCAGTAACCGTCTTTCACGTCCAGTGCCACTTGCGAGGAGAAGGCAGGGCCATAGAACAGCGGGCGTGTGCCATACTGCTCGCGTCCCAGGTATTCGCCCAGTGTGAAGATGTCCTCCGGAGAGTTCTGGTCCATCGGCGTGTTGGCGGTGGAGCGGATGACGATAAGTGCATACGAGGAATATCCGATGACAATCATCATGGTGCAGAGCAGCGAGGTGTTCAGCGTGCGTGCCGATACGCGGAATTTCTCTTTGACGGCTGCCTGCGTCTTCGGACGGAGGTAGAGCCACAATGCGGCAATGACAATAACACCGATAACTACCGAGCTGGTACCGTGTCCGTAGAACGGGATACCCAGCATGGCGATGGTGAGTATGAACGAGAGTGCCATACGTGCCTTGTTGCGTTCGGTATAGCTTTCGTAGATACCCCAGATGAGGCAGGCTGCCAACAGAATGATATATACGATGACACCCGTGTTGAAGGACATGCCCAGCGTGTTGACGAAGAGCAGTTCGAACCAGCCGCCCACTTTCACGATACCCGGCACGATGCCGTAGAGTACGGCTGCTACCAGTATGCCCGAAGCGAGCAATGCCAGCAGGGAACCTCGGGCATTGGCGTTGGGTACTTTCTTGTAGTAGTATACCAGTACGATGGCGGGCAGGCAGAGCAGGTTCAGCAAGTGCACGCCGATGGAAAGTCCCGTCAGGTAGGCGATAAGAATCAGCCAGCGGTCACTGTGAGGCTCGTTGGCAACGTCCTCCCATTTCAGTATGAGCCAGAATACGACGGCAGTGAACAGTGAGGAGAAGGCATACACCTCGCCTTCCACAGCGCTGAACCAGAAGGTATCGCTGAACGTGTAGGCAAGTGCGCCCACCAGACCGCTACCCATGATGGTAACCATCTGGCCGCGTGTGATATTGTTTTCGTCTGTCACCACAAGTTTGCGTACCAGGTGCGTGATGCTCCAGAAAAGGAACAGGATACATGCGCCGCTCATCAGCGCGCTCATGTAGTTCACCATCTTGGCAACGGTGGAGGCATCGGAAGCAAATTGTGAGAATAGGTTGGCTACCAGCATGAAGAACGGTGCGCCGGGCGGGTGTCCTACTTCCAGCTTATAGCCGGTGGTGATGAACTCCGGGCAGTCCCAAAAGCTTGCAGTAGGTTCGATGGTCATGCAGTAGACCGTCGCTGCAATGAGGAAGGTAATCCAGCCTACAAGGTTGTTTACGGTTTTGTACTGTTTCATTCAGATGAAATTCGTTATTATTCAGTTTTGTTTTTTACAAGCTGTTTTGCCATCGCTTAGTCAACGTATTGGCATATATGGGCGCAAATATAATGATTTCGCTTCTAAATAGGTGACAATAAGCAGCATTATTAGGATAGGTTAAGGGATTTGCTGCATCTATAGATGCAGCACGGTGGAAGTATAGATGCAACGCGGTGGATATATAGATGCAACAATGATGATTCTATAGAGGGAATATCCGGCCGATAAAGGGGGATGCGGAAAGGAAATATCCTCCTTGCTTGTCTAAATGAATCTTTCGTTTATAACCGAAAATCTAGCCTTTTTCGCAAACTTTTTAGGTTATGAACGAAAGAATTGATGGGAATGTTCGTTTATAACCGAAAATTGTTATCTTTGTAACTAAAGTTTAGGTTATGGACGAAAGAATGGATATACTTAGGAAGTACAATCTCTGGACAGAAGGAGATTTTGACTTCGGTTTCATGCGGGTAGCTTATACCGGCAGAATCATGGACTACGTAGGCAATCGTCTTGTAAAGGTGCTCATCGGTCAGCGGCGTGCTGGGAAAAGTTATGTGTTGAGACAGATAGCAAGGGAACTGATAAGAAACGGTGTCCCTCCGCAGAACACTTTGTTCATCAACCGGGAACTGAGCGACTTTGCTTTTTTGAAGACTCACAAGGATTTGGAAGAGTTGGTGACGCTTTATAAAAGCGAACTGCACCCTCAGGGGAGGATATATATTTTCATCGACGAAGTGCAGCTCATCGAAGAATGGGAAAAGTCGGTCAATTCTTATTCGCAGGACTATACCGAGGAGTACGAGCTCTTTATCAGCGGCTCCAACTCACGGATGCTGTCCGGTGAGCTTGCCACGCTGCTTTCGGGGCGATACGTCCAATTTCCGGTATATCCCTTCAGCTATCAGGAGTATACAGAGATAAGGCATCTGGAACAGAACCGTGAGAGCTATATGGGCTATATGAATACGGGCGGAATCCCGGAACTTTTTGTCTTGCCCGAAAAGCAGGAGGTGCAGCGCAATTACTTGTCTGCCTTGAAGGACACCATCTTGCTGAAGGACATCATCCAACGCTACAGCATACGTGACCCCCGGCTGCTTGAGGACCTTTTTGCGTTTCTTGTAGGCAATGCCTCCAATTTAGTGTCCATCGGCAACATCGTGAACTATTTCAAGAGCCAAGGCCGGAAGACGAGCTATGATGCCGTGGCTGCCTACATAGGCTATATCGAAGACTCGTTCTTGGCGTATCGTTGTGAACGCTTTGACTTGCGCGGAAAGGAAATACTGTCCGGTACGGCGAAATATTACATCAACGACCTTGCCTTTAAGAATTTCCTCTATCCCGGAACAGCCTATGGTGTGGGTTATAAACTGGAGAATCTTGTCTATCTGGAGTTGCTTCGGGCGGGCTATGATGTCTATACCGGATGTGCTAAAGAAAAAGAGGTGGACTTCATCGCTCGGAAAGGTGACCGTACGATATATCTGCAATCCACCTACATGCTGGTAGATGAACAGACGGTGCGCCGTGAGTATGCTTCGCTGGAGGCGATACAAGATAATTATGAGAAACTGGTTGTCTCGCTTGATGACTTCTGCCTGCCGTCCAATGAAGGAATATGGCATGTGCGGGCGTGGGAGCTGCATGGGTTGTTGTAAAAGGTACTGAAAGGCAGTAATATCCTTATATTTTTGACAAAAAGTAATGTTTCTGTAGATTTCTCTGCCGCACATGGTTGGGCAGAAGGACGAATTTAGGATATATTGTGGATATTGGGGTCATAAAGATGCGTTCTTCTTGCATATTCTTCCGCTTTTGTAGGGCTTTTATGCAGAAATTGGCTACACCTTTAAGCTAAAAGGGTGATTGCTTTTTACTAAAAGGGGTATTGCGTTTTAGTAAAACGGTTACTCTGTTTTAGTAAAACGTTCTTTTGCTTTTGCATTTTCGGTGTATCAGGGCTTTCGGAGGTGTGATTTCGATTTATTGGAAGGACGTTCGTTTTGGTATAATGCTTATAACTTGACACTTATGGATTTTCGCTCTCGTATTTCTTTCTGTGTGGATAATCGGTCGGAAATACGGGATTCTCGTGCGATAGAAAATACAAAGTGTCAGAATGACAAAATCATATTTATCTTCTGTAGGTATCAGCCTTAAAAATACTTTCCAATCTTTTTCTTGTTTTCATTCTTTATCGTTAAATTTGCCATCGAAGCAAGGAAGTGTCCTTAGCTTCAATATTTTTGTGAAATGATATTGTAAGAAGCGTTGTGCTTCATTCTTGTCTTTGAGAACCTAGGAAATTTTCGAAACTATACAAGAATGGCATAGACTGCTCCTACGCTGGTTTCGGCGTGGGTCTGCTGTTTGTTCATTTGTATAGTTGGGTTTTCCTAGGACCTTCAAAGACAATGAATAGCACGCAGTTCCACGCTGTCTTTTTGTGTAATAGCCCCAACTCTAAGGAACAAGTGGCGTAAATAATATATTTAAGAAAGAAACGGATAGTAGTAGTTTAAATGTTAATTGCTTTGCGGTGAGCAATAAATAGAATGTATAATTAAATATGAACTATGATACAACAAAAAAATTATAACGTAGGAGACTTTGTTAAAGATAAATTGGGAAATGAATGGGAAGTACTTCGCTATAAAGAAGTCTTTGGTTTAGGCTTGTCCATGCAAAAGACTGACTTTGTAGTATGTAGAAAATTGGAGAAAGATAATAGTCTAAATGTGACCTTTCACCAAGATGAGTTAGAATATGTTAGGTCAAATGCTAAACCTTTTATTATAGAATAATAGAAAGAAGATGTTTATAAGTTTATACTCATATTATTTATAGGGATAAGTATGTCTGCTTACGATAAATTAGATGACGATGTACTTCTTATAGATTATTTTTCAGAGTATAGAGAAGTTATTGGCATTTGGGATGCTCCTAATTGGAATAGTTTGGGGATGCGGTTGAACGCTGATAAGACATGCAAAATATATTGAGGTTTTGATACCTTAAATAGAAAAGGTAGTTGGGGGTATGATCCTAAAACTCGGAGAATAAGTACGACATGTGGATATGATTTTTGCATTACAGAACTGGCTTCGTATGCTATGACTTGTATTGATTAGGATGGAAATTACCATTCTTTTAAGGCTCGTAATTCTATTGCGGACCATGAATACTGGAAGGCTAATTCTTTTTTTGATCTCAATATGAATCGACAAGTGATTGTTGGGAGTTGGAAAAATATAGCAACAGATACAGTTTTAACATTTTATACTGATGGAAGATTCAGATTGGTAAATGGCACTATTCAATATAATGGAAGTTATAGCTGGAATATGGATGATCTTGTTTTGGATTGTGGACTTTTTGGAATTGATGATCAAATAGTGAATGTAGATACTTTCTTAGGCACAAGATTGGAACTTTCACATGGGTTTGCTTATAAGCCAACTTATGGGGAGTCGTTGTTGAATGGAAATTATGATTATGTGTTTTTTAATTATTAATGATATATTTAAATTGAAGGAAGATGAAAAAAATAAAGTTTATTTGTCGAGTAATCCTATTGTTAATCTGCGTGTCGGCATGCAGTAAGTATGATGACAGCGAATTATGGGATGAGATTAATTCACTGGATAATAGAGTGACTTCCATTGAAGAGCAGTTAAAATTGCTGAATAGTGATATTACTACCATTAAGTCCATTGTGGCTGCACTTCAGGATAGGTTGTACGTTGCCAAGGTTACTACGTCAGGAGATGGCTATACTCTTACATTTTCTGACGGTTCAAAAATAACAATATCTGATGGAAAAGATGGAGTTGATGGAAAGGATGCTCCGGTGATTAATGTTCGGTATGATAATGGTAAATACTATTGGACCCAGACTATTAATGGTACAACTACTTGGCTTTATGATACTGAAGGAAATAGAATTCCTGCGTCAGGAACAGATGCGATTACGCCATTATTGAAAGTGGATTCAGATAATTATTGGATTGTAAGTTATGACAATGGGTACACCTATTCTAAATTACTTGATGAACATGGAAATGCAGTAAAAGCCTCTGGTAAAAATGGTGATTCATTCTTTGAATCAGTAGAAGCAACAGAAGATGAACTGAGAATTGTTCTTAAGGATGGAACAGAAGTAGTTATTCCTTTAGGCGAACAGTCACCTTATAAGGCTATTGACTTAGGCCTTAGTGTAAAATGGGCTTCATTCAATTTAGGAGCAACAACATCTTCGGAAGCAGGTGGGCTTTATCTGTGGGGAGATGTTGAGAATAGTGGAATGACACCTTATTATGAAGCTCCGGATGTTGATAATATTTGTGGAACTAAATATGATATTGTACGCGCAACATGGGGAGGGACGTGGAGGTTACCGAGTAAAACAGAGCAAGTGGAACTGGTAACGCAATGTACATGGGCAAAAGCTACAGTAAACGGGGTGGTAGGTATGAAAGTAACTGGTCGTAATGGAAACAGTATATTTCTACCTCCTACGGGTTATGGATTGCCGATGAGTGGTCCTATAGGACAGACTCAAATAACAAATGCTAATGATGGTTATTATTGGGTAGGAGAATCTTATAAAGATTCTTATGGGCGTTTTGGATACATCTTCTATTATAACGAGAAAAGCCATTATTATAATGCAAGTTGGAATGCTAATTTCGCTAAAATGGCAATTAGACCTGTAAAATAGAAATTCTTTACTTACGTTGTAAGATCTGTCAAGAACGAAAGTAGGCAGAAAATGAAGTTAAAAGTCCTTTACCTATCAAAATAGAAAACCCCACTTCGCAAGTGAGGTACGCAACTTCAGGCATTGCGATTGGAAGAACAAGTCTCTCGCCATATCCTTCACCCTTTGGGTGATGATTTAGGGTACAAAGGTACTGATTTTCCCATAAGCAAACAAAAGAAGACGAGAAAGAGATGATTTTACTAAAATAGAAGACGATTTTCATACCTCTAAAAAGGATTCGCATTTACATTTGTCCTCTAAATATAAATACGGAAATACATGAAAACTCTATCTTATCACCACTTTATTTTTCTGTTGGCTGGACTTCTTTTTGCAAGTGCCGTAAATGCCCAAATAGCCTATATGCACGGTTCTACTTATGAAGAACGCAGTCATTCACTCATCGACCAGATGTTACAGACCCAACCGGTGGCCAACGGTAATATAAAATATGTGTCGCCTTTCTACTTCGCCCGCTTATGGCGTGACTATGAAAAGGAAAAAGCCATAGAAAAACTAACCGAAATGTATCAATACCAGTTGGAACATGTGAAAGCGTTCTATAACTCCGGTTCCGATATGGATTTCTTTGCCCATGCCACCATGCACGGCTACATGCTCACCAAAGAAAAAATGCCGGATTCGCTGCGAGAAAAGATTAAAGCCTTTATGGAAATAGGTAAATATACCAGAGATAACGGTACGCTGAATATGAAACTCATGCATCAGACCAGCGGATTGCTCTGCGCCGAAGAATGGCCTGACTTTACAGATGCCGACGGCAAAACCTCTGTCCAGCTAAAAGAATTTCTGCATGACAGAATCGTACATACATTAAAGCAATTCATCACTCATAACTGTCCTGAAGCAGATGCTTTTACCTATCTGGGAACCAATCTTCAATATATCAGGATGCTTGCCGAGTTCTCTAAAAATGAAGAGATACGTAAAAGTGCTTTAGCAGCTTACCACCATATTGTGGCACAATTGCTGTTACCCTGGAATCAAGGCCTGTATTGTGCCAACCCTCCCCGTTGTAAAGGTTGGAAGAACTTATATACAGGTAATTTGAGCACCGGCGTACAGATCGTTCAGCTAACCTGGTTATTCTACGGTAGCCCCGATGAGCGTATCATCCTCCGTGAAGCTGCAAACAGAGACAATTTCGGCTGTTTCAACTTCTGGCTGGCCTACGAACGTACTGTAAAACCACTCCCTTTCCTACAAGCTCTGAATAACTCGAAAAGTTATCCTTACGATTTCAAAGCTTTACGGATAGACAGCAAGCATTACTATTGCCGCTACACTTATCAAAGTCCGAATTACGGTTTATCCACCCAGACAGTGGAAGCTTTTCCTGATAAACTGAAAGATTTCCAATACACCTACGCATTTAAAGAGACTAAGAACATACATCTTGTCTGGCAATCGGATAATTCGGAAGCATCCGTATTCAGTGTGTGCCACGATAACCCCGAACGCCCTCAGATTTATCAGACACACTCCAACAAGCTGGGGTATGGGGAGAATCCTTATCACCGTGTCTTCGGATACGAAAAAAGTGCCATTGGCGTATATAATGTTACAGAAAACTATATGAATATCCCCCATTTCTATCAGATGTACGTACCATTCAGCCGCAAAGGCATAAAAAAGAGAATGGTGAAGAAGATCAACGGATTGCAATGGATATTGTGTCACACAGGTTCCATGATGTTCGCTTTCGCTACTCCGGAAGAATGGGCTTTTGAAATTTCCGGCGGCAAGTATGATATAAAAGCACACGATGTTCTCATTCTTAAAGACAAGAAGCGTCGCAGAGGCTCCTGGGTATTGGAAACGACTGAAATCACCGAACAATACAAAGATGCCCGAAGAGATATGAAAGCTGAACTGGAGAATTTAGCCAATGATATTCGCGAAAAGGTAAAGTTTAACTGTTCCGGTGACTATGAAACGAGTGAAACTCCGGGAATTTCATATACCAACCTACAGGGACACACACTGGAACTGACATTCTTTTCCCCTGAAACAGCCTATAACGGACAGTATAAACTGAATGGAAATCCTGTAAAACTGAATACCGAATACATATCTCAAAGCAAGTATATGGAGCAAAAAGCCAATAGTAACGTACTCCTGTTCCACACCCCGGAAGGTACAAAAAGCTGGGAATTGGAATAACGTACCAAAGCTGGGGAAAACGGTCGTTTGAGACCTTTTTTATAGGTTTTGAAACGATTTTCCATATCCCTTCCTAGCCCATCGGCTACTTTTGCGAATGAAAAACAAACTTGCTTTATGCATATTTAAAGAAATTAATAGTATCTAAAAAATTTAATTTATGGAAAACAGAATCACACTCTCAAAACGTGTGGAAGGAAAATCCCGACTTTGGGTGACTTTACTCCTTCTATGCTTCTGTAATTTTACTTGGGCACAAGTAAAAGTTACCGGTGTTGTAACAGACCCGTCGGGTGAAGCCATTATCGGTGCCAACATCGTAGAAAAAGGTGTACCGGGAAACGGTACAATCAGCGACATTGACGGAAACTTTACCTTAAATGTAAAAAGCAACAAGGCCACAGTAACCATCTCTTTCATTGGCTACAAAGACAAAACAGTAGCCCTCAACGGGAGTACAAATTTGAAAGTAACATTAGAAGAAGATTCTCAGTCATTGGACGAGGTAGTGGTAGTGGGGTACGGCTCCGTAAAGAAAAGTAATCTGACGACTTCCGTATCCAAGATGACCTCCGAAGCCATTGAAGGACGTCCGGTCACAAATCTGAGTGACGCCCTCTCCGGTCAGTTGGCCGGTGTGCAAACTCAGACCAGCAGTGGTATTCCGGGTGAAGAAATGCAGATTACCGTACGTGGTGTCAGCTCTATCAACGGTTCTTCCAATCCCCTCATTGTAGTGGATGGAGTCATCACCGAAAATATGAGCAATGTGAACCCTTCCGACGTAGCATCTATCCAAGTATTGAAAGATGCGGCAGCCACTTCTATCTATGGTGCACGCGGTTCTGCCGGTGTAATCCTGATTGAGACCAAACAGGCTCAGAAAGGTGCTCCCGTCGTTAAATGGGAATCATACTTAGGTTTCCAGAACGCCGTGGGCCTGCCCGAAATGATGTCTCCTAAAGAATGGATGGCATACAACCTGTATCTGAAAAATGCGATGTGGCTGCAAAAAGACGGCAACAATACACTGGATACCCCCAATAAAGACCGTCCGAGCGGTGACCGCGTAAACCCGGACTGGTTGTTGAACCCTAATTCCGACACAGCCGACTGGACATTGCGTTCCGACCTTCCTCAGACAGATTGGATTGACGCCATTCTCCAGACCGCTTTCACCCACAGTCACCAGGTATCGGTTTCCAGCAAAGGCGACAAATATTCTATCTATGCCTCTGCCGGATACCTGAACCAGGAAGGTATCGTAAAACATACCGGATACGAACGTTTCAACTTCCGTATCAACGCTTCCATGAACATTAACAAGCACATCAAAGCCGGTGTGAATTTTGCTCCTACCATTTCCTCACAAGACAGAGGTGAATCTGAAGGTAAGGATAAAGTCATCATGACTGCCCTGACCATGATTCCTACTATCGGTATCAACGAAGGTACCCGCTCGTTAGGCTTCAGCAAATTCAGAAAGGATGACGTTAACCCATACGAACGCCTCAGACAAGTTACCGACAGCAGAAATATCAAGAACTTCGATGTTGCATCATGGGTGGAGGCGAATATCATCAAAGGACTGACGTTCAAGTCTATGTTCAACTATAGTTCTGAAAACCGCATCGATGAATATTTCCTCCCGCTCGACGTGCAGAAAATGTCTGTCAAGAGCGCTACTGCTTCAAGCAAAGTGATCTCCGGCAGTCGTACCGGATGGCAGAATACACTGAGCTATGACTTTACTCTCTGGAAAAAACATCAGATGAATGTATTGTTAGGACAAAGTATAGAAAACCGCAGCATCTATACTGCCGATATGAAAGCTACCGACTTCCCGTTGGATAACGTTCCGACCTTGAACCAAGGTGCCACTCCAAGTCAGGCCAGTACCCTGAAGAACATCGTTCGCACAGCTTCTCTTTTCGGTCGTTTAAGCTACAATTATGATGATAAATACTTAGTATCTGCATCCATGCGTCGTGACGGTTCTTCCCGTTTCGGTCCTTCCAATCGCTGGGCTACTTTCCCCTCCGTATCCGCCGGATGGAAAATCAACAGTGAAGAATTTATGAAAGATGTAGAGTTCATCTCTCTGTTAAAGCTCCGTGCTTCCTGGGGTATGTCCGGTAACGATCGTATCGGCTACAGTGACTATGTTTCTACTTTCACTACCGGAAATGTCGCTTACGGAAATACTTCACAAATAGCCATCTATCCGACTAACTATGCCAACTCAGATTTGAAATGGGAAACGACCAAAGCATTCGACTTTGGTTTCGACCTCTCCCTATTCAAAAACCGCATACAGTTGAACGTAGACTATTACATTAACCGCACGGACGACTTGCTGTATAATTTGCAGCTCCCCGCCGCTACCGGCTTCAACAGTATGCGCACAAATCTGGCTTCCATTGAGAACCGTGGTTGGGAAATTGACCTGACAACAACCAATATCAATACAAGATCATTCAAATGGTCAAGCACACTAAACCTTTCCGGAAACAAGAACAAGGTACTGGATTTAGGTGGAAACGATGAAATCATCACCGATGCATGGAACGCACAGTTCATCACAAAAGTAGGAGGTCCTATTTCTCAATTCTATACTTACCTCACAGACGGTCTGCTAACGGAAGCTGACTTCGAAGTAGGCGCTGACGGGCGTTATAATCCCAACAAACCATTGGTTCCTACCGTAAAAGGTAAAAAGCAGAGACCCGGTAACGTGAAATACGTAGACGTTGACGGAAGTGGTTCTATCGACAATGACGACAGAGTAGCTTACGGTTCAAATGAACCTGACGTGATGTTCGGTTTCACCAACAGATTTACTTATAAGGACTTCGAGTTGAGCATATTCCTGCGCGGACAGATTGGCGGTAATGTACTTTGGATTGGTGCCCGTAACCTGGATACCGGTGGTAAATATGGTGCCAACAACACACTGAGAAGATGGTTGCACTGCTACAAAGAAGATTATCCGAACGGCAACCCCATTCCTACTGAACTGGGTGTAGATATGTCATGGGATGGGAAAACACCGACTCCTTACGGTTTGGGTGACAACTCCGAGCAGGACGGACAATTACACAGAACAGATTTGGAAATCTTTGACGCAACCTTCTTACGTATTCAGAATGTCAGCCTGGCCTACAATATGCCCAAGAAATGGCTGAATGCCCTGGGAATCAAAGCAGCCAAAATTTACGGAACAGTAGAAAACCTGCATACCTTTACCGATTATGTCGGCAACCCGGATACCAATAGCTATAGTACCAATCCGATGCTCAGAGGTGCAGATTACAATACTTATCCGCTGTCAAGAAAATATATATTTGGTGTAAACGTAACCTTTTAATCAGTAACGATCATGAAAATAATAACTAAAATAGTAGCCGTATGTTGTTTGTGGGGGCTATCCTCCTGCGACAGCTATCTGGACGTCAACCAACCGTCTATTTACACAGACCAGAGCTTATACAAGACTCCTGCTGATTGTGAAGCCTCCATTGCCGGAGTTTACTCACAACTACAGACTGTCTATAATCGTAACTATCTGGAAGCAATCGTATTGAGGGAAGACGCTATTAAAAACATGAACAATAACATCACCCGCTTCACGGATACTTCTACCGAAAAGACCTGGGAAACCGCATGGAAATCGCTCTGGGTACTGGTATCACGCAGCAATAAGATATTGGACAACATCAACCGGGTAGACTTCTCTGATGAAGATCAGAAAAATCATATCAAAGGCGAGGCTTATGCCATGCGCGGACTAGCCTATCTGCAATTCGCCTGGTGTTGGGGAGGTTCTCCACTTATCACTACGGACCTTTCATTGGCCGAATTGCGTAAAGTGAAACGTTCTTCACAGGAAGAGACTTACCAGCAAGCAATCAAGGACTTCGAACTGGCTTATGACCTGCTTCCCGAAAAAAGAAGCGGCACAGAAGTGGGACGTATCACCAAATATGCAATGGCCGGTATGCTGGGACGTACTTACCTGTATATGCATAATCCTGCAAAGGCAGTAGAATGGTTGAAGCTGATAATTGCCAAAGAACCCGCTTTATATAAAATGGCCGACAACTATGAAGATTGTTTCGATGATAAATTCGACAACACATCCGAACGTGTCTGGGAAGTGCAATACATGGGCGGTTCCACCGGTAAAGCTTTGGGTATCAGCCAAACGTTCAACAGTATGTTGCTCGCTTCCAGTATCAATCTTGAAAAGGATGCTCCGTTCCTTCATAATGTAACGTTCAAAGGTCCTTCCGGTACCGCCCAGGTTTCCGAGTCCATCTGGGGTGAAGGTGTTTACGAAGAAGGCGATATCCGCCGGGCCGCTACCATGGTGAATAACCTTTATTACGATAAAGATTACCAGCATGCTGACACTTACACAGCCCGTAAGTTCCTGAAAGCAACGCAGACGAAACCCGGTTCTTATGACGAATGGGGTAATAACATCTCTATTCTGCGTTACACGGATGTCAAACTGATGTATGCCGAAGCTCTGAATGAAGTGGGCTATGCAGAGAATATCACTACAATCTTATCCATCATTAACGAAGTGCGCAAAAGAGCCGGTCTGGAAGCCATTGATGCTGCCAGACTGAACAGTAAGCAAGCTACATTCGATTACATCGTTCACGAACGTTTTATCGAGTTCTGTTACGAAGGACTTCGTTGGCCCGACCTGATTCGTTGGGGGCTTGCCGAAGAAGCAATGGAGAAACACTTCTCTCTCAAAAACGAAGGTTTCAACACAGCTACCCAAACACCGATGTATGTAATGGAAAAACGTAATCTGCTGGCACCGATTCCACAATCTGAAATCAATGCCTATGGTGACGGAACAATCATGTGGCAAAATCCCGAATATTAAAATTCTGTCATAGAACAAAGAGAGTATATGTATGTTGGGCAAGCCGGAAAATCCGGTTTGCCCACTCTCTTATTAATAAACTCTATCAAAAGAAATCCAATATGATACAGAAATTGTCTGCCTCCATTTTTCTTTGCCTTTGGGGAATTATTTCAGTGTATGGAAACCTGTATCCAGCAATAGACAAAGATCCGTTGTCCATAGCCGTCGAAGCCTTTGACAACCAGACCTACCCATACAGTAAAGAACGCATCCAGAAGGAAATTCAAAACCGCAATGTCCGTTGGACCACCCACCTGATGAGCGCTGCCGGTACTTTCTATGAAGCTACCGGACAGAAACGATTTCTGAACATGTCCGAAGAGATTTTCCGGTATGCCGTCACCGCCTGGGAAAAGGACGAACAACTGATGCGGGGACGAGATGATTTCTTCTCTACCCGCAACGTGGCAGCCACCTACAAATTACTTAAAAAAGAAAGACGCCTGAAAGGAAACGAAGCCCGGGAAATTGTGATCCGTTTTGCCGACCTGCACTTCGAGCCTCATTTCATCACCGATCATAATCAGGGACAGGAACGTGCTTTAGGCTTCACCAGAATGTATAACTTGTTTCCGGATGCTCCCAATGCAAACCAGTGGAAAGCCTATACAGATACTATGTGGAATTTCTGGTATGCCAATAAGGATGTAGACGAAACCGCTACTTTATATTCAGCCATCCACTTAAATGACATTATCACCATCGCACAAGAAAGTGGACGGGTCGAATTGCTACAGACTCCCGAAATAGAACAATGGTTTTCACGCTATCTTCATCAGCAAGCTCCCAGCGGTTACATGCCGGAATATGGAGATGACTTCTTCTTTGCCTATTTTGAATGGATCGTAGTCTTTGAAAAGATGGCTCGCTTGACTGGTAATGCAACCTATCAGGAAGCTGCCCGCAAATTATATAAAACAGGACTTCCTAATTTACCCGAAAAATATACTAAACGAGGCTGGTTTCTACGGGATGCCTGTGAATGGGCCTCGATTGCGGAAATAACCCTGTTACCGCCATTTATTCCAAAGACTTCTATCCCGGATTGGGGTGGCATGGTGACAACACGCACCAACCGGGAAGGACAAGGTGGTATACCGGACCAGTTATTGCTAACGGCTTCACACGTTCCGGGTACTCCTTTTGTCATGAGTGATCTTTATGCCGAAGGTTCTCACAAACATCCGAATCTGCGCGGAACCATCAATTATTTTGAAACCGACTGTTGCCCGCACTTTCACGGCGTGCAACGTCATGCTACGGATATGCGTCATGGCAACACCGTGATCCTGATGAAAGAAAAAAGCAATGGTTTCCCTTTCGGTGAAGGCTCCAACCGCTGGCTGACCAACCGTTGGTTTACAGACTGGATTGACTTCAGCTCAACCACACATATATCAAAAAGTGATCCGCAAATGAGGGGATTTCAAAACATCACTTTCCGTTTTCAGAATGGACAGCCGGGCGAAGTGATCTGCATTGATAAGGTTCGGTTACGAGGTAAGGCCGGAGAAAAGATTCTGCATGATTGCAACACATTGGATGCATGGGGAGACGGTGTAGAACTTGCAGACAATGAGAAAGGTGGAAAGATGATACGTATTACTTTGAAAGATAACGGCATTCATTTTATTAATCTGAAAGTGGCGGCAGATTTCAGTCTGAATGAGTACCGATACATTGGTTGCGACTGGAAACATTACACGACTGACGGCAGAATCAAGTCTCCCATGAGTTTCAAGATTAGAGCCTACAACAAGATCAGAAAACCGGTAGAAGACTATGTACATGAAGAAGTAGGTGTGCTGTTCAATCCCAATATCGTGCGGACAGCCAAAGTTGTGAATAAAGATAAAGACTCATACGCTGAAGTGATTCTGGATAATCACTGTGTCGATGGTTCCACCCTGCAACGACGCATGGTATTGACAGCTGAAGGTATTCTGATATTACAGGATCATCTGATTCCCGGAGAAGATACCGAAGGATATACGGCAGGTAGTATCTGGCAGTTGTATCAAATGGATGAACGGGGTGAAAACTGGTTCAGTACTCACGGAGGGAAAAAAATATATAGGGATACCCCAAACGCAGGTCAACCGTGGAAAGACGCATCCGGTAACGAAATAGAGAAAAGGCAATTACTAGTCTATTTTGAAAAGCAACCCGACTGCAGTTACGGATTTCAGAAACAAGAATATACAATACAGCCCACCACAGTCTTCTCCAAGCAACGTGTTACTCCATTCGAGCCTTTGACATTTGTTACCGTAATCGTGCCCTACAGCATAAAGAAAAAGGCCGTTGATATCGTACAGTCTTTATCTACACGAACTCTGGATGGATGCAGCACCGTTCAAATAAAAAACAACAAGGAAGAAATCACCATTCAAATAGACATGAAAGGGAATTGGAATGTATTCCGTAAATAACCATATAAAAAGCGTTTATGCTTGTATGAATTGCATGTTTTGCATTATCTTTAGGGGCTCAATTTATAACTTGAATTTTATGTTTCCGAAGATAATGCAGAATATCACAAAGCATCTATTTATCTTGTCCATACTCTCATTAGGGTATATTAGCGCATCGGCACAGAACATCACGCTGAATAGCTATTCTGTAAAGGATGGATTATCAAACAGCACTGTAAAAGCTATCTGCCAGGACGATAAAGGTTACATTTGGATTGGTACCAAAAATGGGTTAAACCGATTAGACGGTTACGAAATAAAGAACTATTATCACCTGCCAGGCAAAGAAGTCAAGCAGCCTAACGATATAGTGAGTATTACGCAACTATCGGACGGTCTCTTCTGGATCGGTACCTTCAGCGGAATCGTTCTCTTCGATCCCATGCAGGAAAAGTTTATCGATTTACAGGAACGGTATGCGGGGAAAGAATTTCCCTCGTCCGTGGTTGTAGGCCTGCACGAAGATCCCAAGAAAAACATCTGGGTAGCTACCAAACAAGGATTATATGTTTTCAAAAGCGACGGAACGTGTTCATATGTGAAAGATATGCGTGATACCTATATTCACATGATGGCTGCCGCGAGCCCGTATGCCCTGTTGCTGGATGTGGTGAATCAGGGGCTGGCACTTTATGACGTAAGGACCGAGCGTTACAAGATATTACACAAAAATGAAAAGCGTTTCTCCTTAATGAAAGGATTTACAGATAGCAAAGGACGCATCTGGCTGGGAGAAGAGCTAAAGAATTTCTATCAATATTTTCCTAAAGAAGAAGAAATCAAGCCTATCTCATACACGGTTCATCCGGATGTTCCGATAGAAAGTAATTACATTCATGACATCACAGAATATAATGATTCCACCTTGCTGCTTGCAACCGACCGCGGACTGGTGGCTTATGATATTAAGCACTCTTTCTTTTATACCAAAGTTGATCAACACCTTGCTATAAGCGACCGCCTAATGACAGTCTATAAGGATAATCAAGGAGCATTATGGATAGGAACTTTCGGTCAGGGAGCCATTTATTATCATCCCAAGCTGTTTACTTTTACTCATCATTCTTTAATATCCTCCCCTCAGCAGGCCACCGGAATCCAAGTAGTAGGTTCATTATCCGAATCACAAGGTAAATTATGGATTGGACATAGCAAGGGGCTTATAGCCATGGATGTAAACAATCCGAAGCATATAGAAGAAGTAAATATATCCGGAGGTAATTCTCCCAAACACGATACGGACTTATACTATGTTTACCGGAATTCACCAGACGAGCTCTATCTCTATTTTTTAAATATGGGAGTTTATTCACTCAACTTGAAAACCCGTTCCATAACCAAAGTGATCGCCCCAATGAGTGGTGAAGAACAAATTCGTGCAATGGCAAGAGATGCAGAAAATCGCCTATGGATAGCAGAAGATGACTTGTCTTACTGGGATAAGAATACGCAAAAGCTGGATCGGAATCTATCGACCAACTATAATGCTACTACCCGGTATATGTTGACACAGGATATTCTGCGATATGAAGATGACATGATAGTGGGAGTTCGTACCAATGGTTTATGGATATTCAGGCATCAACCTGAAAATCCCGAACACTATTTTAAAGGTGAACGAACCACATTCGAAGAACTGAATGACAAGAATATAAGTGTACTCTACGAGGATCACGCCAAGAACATCTGGATCGGTACTTATGACAATGGATTATATAAATGTAATCTGGAAAAACAGGAAATACATCATTATAATAAAGATAACGGATTAGTACACAATTCCATTTGTGCCATCCTGGAAGATCGTACCAGCAAGGATATATGGGTATCTGCCATCAACGGATTGTCACAGATCAAACCGGATGGAATCATCGTAAATTTTACGCGTGGCAACGGCTTTCCTTTGAATGAAGTTTCGCACAAGTCACTGTTGCAAGCCAGCAACGGACACATCTATATAGGCGGTAACAACGGACTGGCGGAACTGGACCCGACACGTTTGTCTCATGACAGAAAGACGGCACCTTTGGTACAGATATCCCTGGTGGAGTCACTAAATTCTAAAAATGCACCCGACCATATTGAAATCAATAACTTCAATGAAGGAAACAAGGTTGATCTGCCGTATGATAACTCATCTATACGAATCAA
The DNA here is from genome assembly GCF_003603515.1 of Bacteroides sp. AM32-11AC. NCBI lineage: Bacteria > Pseudomonadati > Bacteroidota > Bacteroidia > Bacteroidales > Bacteroidaceae > Bacteroides > Bacteroides sp. AM32-11AC. The sequence continues at coordinate 35,099 of NZ_QTNH01000003.1, forward strand.
ATACTCTGCGCTCGACTTCATCTCCCCCAAGGGATATAAATATGCTTATCAGTTAAAAGGCCTGGATAAAGAGTGGAATTATATTGAAAATAATGAAGTAATATACTCTAATCTTCCGGCAGGTAAGTATATTTTCAGTATTAAGGCATGCAATAACGAAGGAATCTGGAGCACGGTAGAAACAACCATTATCATATCGGTACATCCTGCATTCTGGGCCACCTGGTGGGCAAAGGCCCTCTATATCTTATTCATCATCGTCTTTCTGGCAGTATTAGCACGCTATTTTTATGAAAAGAAAACAGCCAAGTACAAACGCCAAATCGAACAGATAGAAAAAGAGAATATCGAGAAGAACTACCAGATGAGGATTGAGTTATTCACTAATTTCTCTCACGAACTCCGGACACCGCTCACATTGATAACCGGTCCGGTAGACGATATCATCAACGATGAACAGCTTCCTTCGGGTTTAAAATATCCGATGAAACAGATACAAAAGAACGCAAACCGCCTGCTGCTTCTGGTGAACCAGTTGATGGATTTCCGCAAATTAGAACATGGAGCCATGCAACTGAAACTAAGCTGCCTGAATGTACCTGTATTTATTACTGAACAGATTGACAGTTTCTCCGAATTGCTGAACAAGCACGAACTTACCATTTCGTACTCCAACAACTATTATGGAAACAATTTGTGGGTAGATGTAGACCTGATGAGTAAAGTAATGTTTAATCTGCTCTCAAATGCAATAAAGCACTCTTCCAGAGGTGGAAAGATCCAGCTAGAATCCAATATGGAGGAAAACAGCGTTGTTCTTTCCGTAAAAGACTTCGGGGAAGGTATATCTCCTGAAAACCAAAGCAAAGTTTTCGATCCTTTCTTTCAGATAGGAAATGGCAACAAAGGTGGAATGTTCGGCAGTGGCATCGGACTTAATCTGGTGCAATACGTGGTTAAACTGCATTTCGGCAAGATATGGCTGGAAAGTACGCCCGGACAAGGAACGACGTTCTTCATACGCCTGCAACTGGGAAAGGAACACTACGCCAATTCCAATGTTATCTATACTGACCAGGCAATTACTCATACATTGAAAGTAGAAAAAAATAGTGTATTGTCCGTAGAACCGGAATATCACCAGCAAATACCCGAAGATTCTGATAACCGCCTGCGGATTCTGGTAGTAGAAGATGACGAGGATATGCGCCAATACATCGTTTCCAAACTATCCAAGACCTACAATGTGCAGGAAGCTCCTGAAGGAAAAAGTGCCATAAATATAGCCAGAGAGCAGATACCCGATCTGATTATCAGTGATATCATGATGCCCGTAATGGACGGACTGGAACTCTGCCGGGTTATAAAAAATGATATGGCCTTAGCTCATATTCCGGTAGTCTTGCTAACAGCAAAAAGCCTGGAAGAGCATGTAAAAGATGGGTATCAGGCTTTAGCCGACGACTATATATTAAAGCCATTCAATGCGCAAATACTACTGGCTAAAATAGAAAGCCTCATCAAAAACAGAGAAAAACTGAGAGACTTGTTCTGCCAGAAGTTAGAGAGGACAGAAGTTCCGGTAGAGGAAATCACAGTAGAGGACCCATTCATGCAAAAACTGGTAGAATTAATTACAGAAAATGCACAGGATCCGGAATTATCCATGGAAGTTCTATATAATAAATTAGGCATGAGCCGTACACAATTCTTCCGGAAAATTAAGGCGATATCCGATTTATCACCCAACAAACTGATCTTAAATATCCGGATGAAAATGGCTGTGGAAAAATTCCAGTCCGGAGGCATGACCATTGCAGAGGTTGCCTATGAAGTAGGCTTCTCCGATCCGGCTTACTTTAGTAAGGTTTTTAAATCTGTATTCAATCAAACTCCTACCGAATATATCAAGAATATAGGTAAATAATCGGTCGCAGGTCTAAAATACAAGCCTTTGACACTATTTTCATAGTCTGTCAAAGGCTTTTCGCCTAAGTTTGCAAAAAATTCAGGTAAAGTTTATGACCATGAGAAACCACGTGATTACATTATTACTCATACTATTTTTTGCAAATACAGGCTTTGCACAACAGACCATCGTATCCAGGGAGAAGCCGCTGAATTTCTCCCGGAAAGATTGTATAAACCTATCTATATACGACTGGCCCCGCACCCTTTTAAGTTATCCGGTTTACTTTCCGGAAGGAATACAGTCCGAATCGGAGCTTAACCTTTCCGATAATAAGCAGAACTGTTCTGTTCCATTCCAATTATCAAACAAAGTCATTGAAAATGGGAAACTGAAATCTGCCGTTATAAACTTCTTCGCAGAGCTACCAAGCGGAGGGGAATTCGACTATTCATTGTATCTTCGGAAAAACAATGCTTCCCGGCAAAGTTCACCCGTTATACTTCAGAAACAGGCGTCAACCTGGCTGATTAGTGACGGAAGCTTCGGTGTGGAAATACCTGCCGGAGGAATCAATCCGGGGCACACAATTCCCGCTCCCATAATCTCCATATTGAACGATCATCAAAAGATAGGCAATAACAAGCTGCACACCGGACAGCGCACCGTAAAAAAGATAGAAACGTCTGTTTTAGAATTAGGCGACTTGTTTATAGAATGTGGAATACATTATATATTAGATAACCAAGCTTCTTATTATGCCAAGGTAAAAGTCATACAAGGTTATCCCTTCGTCATCCTCGACGAACAAATGGAGAATATATCAAACCAAGATGAGGTGTTTATAGATATGGAATGGGATAACTTCTATCCTACGCGCCGTTATGGCAACTGGGACAGACAAAAGGAAATATCAGTAGACGGAGGTTTGCCCATCGACCAACCCATATACACCAACTGGAGCCAGGAAGATCCGCACTGGACAGGAATGGGCTGGATAGAAGAGCCCGATAAGCAAATGTTGTATCGCCTCTTACCCTTCGGAGGAAATTCAACACGTGAACAGGTTCCGGCAATCTCTTTCTGGGAAACTCAGGATGCAGCCAGAGAATTAGGCATATTTGTATATGACCATAATCGCTGGGATGATCAGCAATACGGGATCTGGCAACCCACTCCGGATTTATCTGTATATTTCCGTTATGCCGGTCAGAAATTATATTTCAAGTACCCGCTCCATTCCGGCAGCCGGTCCACGGCCATAACTTTATACACGATTGAAAAGAAACAGGGTATAGTTGACAAATTCAATAAACGCATTGACGAAATAGCAGTCAAGGGTGGTGCAGACCATTCGGATGAAATGGGCTTCCGCTACGCTATGCTATTACACCGCCAGTATGCGCTATTAAATTTAAATAAGGTGAAAGATTGGATTCTGGAGTATCCGGTACATGCAAAGCATCCGGATACTCCCTTTACAGGGAAAACAGGCTCACCCACTGCCGAACAATTCTATCAGCAGATAATAACCTCTCCAATGGCTTATTATATGACAGGCTTAAATGGATTTCCCGGCATTCATTCCATTTCTCACCGCCCGCTTTTCGGTAGCTGGATAGAAGATTACCTAGCACTTTACAAACAACTGACCACAGAACAAAAGAAGACCGTAGACGGCCTGATGCTCATATCCGCCTACATCAATACACTGGAAGCGATGAATACCATTCGCACTTCATTAGCAGGAACCGCTAATATGGCAGCAGACGGCTGGGCAGTACCGGGGCAGATGTCTTTCCTCTACCCCGAACACCCGATGGCCAAAGAATGGGCGGATTTCTTTGAAAAAACACTGGAAATATACGGTATCTTCTATACACGTCCTGAAGTAAAAGCCTTCGAATCCAAAGGCGGACGTTGGGTAGAAAGCCTGGGTATCTATAATTGGGCTTTCTTACGTCCTACCTCAGCCACCAATATCGCACTAAAAGAGTTCGATGGCAAAAATCGTTTTGCCGGAAAATACATGGCGCAACGGGGACACTGGATGTTGGACATGATGACCGCTCCCATTCAATACAATGAAAAGATGGAAAGAAGTTATCCGCCCCATGGTGCTCACGGAGGGGGACGGATTGTTCCACGCTATTGCTCCGTTTACCAGTTAGCAGACTGGATGCAATACTACGATCCACTCTTAGCCGAAAATCTATATTGGACCGGCAAGATGGGTCCGGGTGTTGAAACCAAAGATACACACACCAATTGGGGGGATGTCCATCAGAAACAATACCCTACCCATAACATGGGAACCAATCCGCATTTAAGAAGCACGAAATATACCGGACACGGCATTGTTCTGCGTGCAGGAGTAGACACAGACGAAGAATTGTCCATTCACTTAAACCAAGTGGATAAAGGCCCTAACTATCGTTGGGGGCATCAGGGACAAGGCAACTCCGGCGGACTTTACTTCTATGCAAAAGGTAAAATATATACGGGGCATGAAAACGAAGTGGTAGGCGACCATGTACAAAATAACCTGGATGGCATCACTAACTTCGGAGTAATGAAAAATGGAGCTTTCTGTAACATCGGAATGAACGAACTTGTGGCTCCACTTTATGACCTGGATATAGTGCAGCTGGCAGAACTTCGTTCCGCTAAAGGAAAAGACAGTTTTGCCTGGCCGGAATATTTATCACGCAGCATCCTACTAGTAGGTACAGACTACTTCCTACTCTACGACCAGACCGGAACGAACTGGAGAGCAGGTGCCCGTTTCTCTTGGTTCGTTCAGAAAGAAGATGAATTTCCACAAATCGTTTTCTTTGGCAAAAAAGCACGCCCGGATCATTGGACTAAAGGAGAAACCAATAATTCCAAAGGTTTCTACCGGGATGCGGACGGTTCGCTACTGACATTGGTTTCACACAAGAAAGGAGATATCAACGTTCTACATGGGAAAGTAGTGAACCCGGCTTTGTTGGCCCATACAAGCATTTACGAATTTGTGCCCGAGCAAAAAAATGCACCATCTAATATATTGTATATCAAAGCTCCTCACAGTACCGATGTTATCTTCCGTGATGGAACAGGAATAAGCCATCAGTCCGAAAAGGAATCATTCACCGGAGAGGTCGGTGTAATCCGCCGGATGGATAATGGAACCTTGCAACTTGCTTTAATGAAGGGTACACTCCTTTCTGCCGATGGTTTTTCGATTGAATTGTCGGACGCCGGTACGGCAATTGCCATGACCCGCACAAACGCCAACACTTGCAAAGGACGCTATAAGAGTGATGGAAAAGCTAGGTTAACCCTAAAAGGAATGTCCGGCGGAAAATTATATATCGACGGTATCGCACAACAGGGAACAAGCAATATCTCTTTACCCGCAGGAGAGCATCACATAGAGTTTGCACGTGAAGCAATTCCAATGCAAACAGATATTATCGACACAGAATATACTCCTAATGGTACCCTTATTTATCTGGATATACCTGCATCAGCCAAAAAGGTAAAAATAGAAACATCACGGGACAATGGGCAAACATGGACGGAGGTAGGCACAACCACCCGGTCAATATACAAACTTGCTCCGCAACCTGCCGGGAAGATACATGTACGAGCTCTGTCCGTAAATGGAAAACATACGGCCGTCTTTGCCCAAGAGTATCCGGTTTATACCACTAACCAAGCACCACATTACCCGGAAGGTCTGCACCTGAATTTAGGCAAGGGGAAGGTAGACTTATCATGGGGAAAAGTATTAGGTGCACAGAAATATCGTATATACCGGAGAAAGGCCGGTGATAAAGATTTCGCACTTATATTTGAAGGTAAAGCTAATCAGTATACAGACATGAAAACAACCGGAGTCATCAAAGCATGCCGATTCCCCGGTAAGTTAGACAATCCGACTCTTGATGCCGGTTCGTTTACAGTCTATGAATATACCGTTACCACTGTGAACGGGTATGGCGAAAGCGTACAGTCTCCTGTTGCCGATACGCATCCGGCATCCTGGGCCAACTGGTATCCGAATACCGAATTGAAATACAAGCGTACCTCTGCATTCTGGATGGAACCTTATGTACCTGCATTCATGACACCCGAGAAATATTATCCGAACTAACAATATAAAAAATACAAGAAAATATGAAAAGTAAACTATTCACAGCAGCATTAGCTGCGTTGATGCTGTCATCTTGTACTCCTAAAGAGAACGGGTACTTTGACAACCTCCCACAAGAAGCCAACCCTATAGAAATCGGGAATAAAATTACGAATCGGTTTCTGGAGCAAGGGCATTCGCAATATGGCAGCCCCTTACGAGTGAACGAACCAAGAACACAAATCACCTATCCGGATGTATGCACTTGGTTGGGAGGACTTTGGTTTGCTCAGGAAACAGATAACAAGGAATTGACAGAACGTCTGAAAGCCCGTTTCGAGCCCTTATTCACCAACGAGGCTTACTTGCAGCCGAAGCCGAATCATGTAGACAATAATGTCTTCGGAGCCGTGCCGCTGGAACTCTACCTGCAAACAGGAGAAGAGCGCTATAAAACATTAGGCATGATGTATGCCGACTCTCAATGGGAATTACCAGCCAACTGGAAACTAAAAGAAGGCGAAGAACGTCAAAGTAGTATGTATGGAGACTTCAAAGATGCCGATATCTGCCAACCGGAACAAAAGGAATGGGCCGACAAAGGTTATTCCTGGCAAACTCGTTTTTGGCTGGACGATATGTATATGATCACCACTATCCAGGCGCAGGCCTATCGGGTAACGAACGACCGTAAATATATAGACAGAGCAGCTCGCGAAATGGTGCTTTACCTGGATTCAATACAGCAAACTTCAGGACTGTTCTATCACGCACCAACAGCTCCCTTCTGCTGGGGACGCGGTAATGGTTGGATGGCAGTCGGTATGTCCGAACTGCTCCGGATGCTTCCGCAAGACAATCCGGACAGAACGGAAATCATGAAAGGATATCTGAAAATGATGGAGAAGCTAAAAGATACGCAGGATGAAAATGGTATGTGGAAACAGGTAGTGGATGATATTTCCATGTGGGAAGAAACTTCCGGTTCGGCCATGTTCGCATACGCCATGATTACAGGTGTCAAGAAAGGTTGGTTACCTGCCGAAGAATACGGACCGGTAGCCCGGAACGCCTGGATAGCTTTAACCAAATATGTAAATGAACAGGGAGATGTGGAAGCCGTATGCGAAGGTACCATGCTGGGAGATAATAGTGAACACTACCGCAACCGTAAAGCTTTAACGGGAGATCTCCATGGACAAGCTCCGGTTTTATGGTGCGCCTATGCATTACTTGCCAAATAAAATCACGTACTTTGCAAAGTAAAAACTAATCTCACAAAACATGAAAAACATAGTATTAATCACCGGATATTCTTTGCTGACAGCCTTTTTCTTGTGCACACCACCACTGTGTGCACAAGAAAAGGTACTCGACCGGATGACACGCAGTGAAGCCCGACAGGAAATCCTCCGACACACCGAAATCAAGGATCATGTTACTTTTTATCATAGTAACGATAAGGATATCTACGTTGTCTATGATCTGGCAAGCTCCGGCAATAAGGAGAAAATGCTTCAAGGCAAAACCATTCTATTAGGTATCCTGGATGCCTTCGAGTCTACCCGGAACCAATCCCGCCCCCTGGAAGTATCTTTCTTTGCCCGCGAGAAATTCTTCGATGCCATACGCATACTTAAAGAAAACAAACTGATGGACGCGGAACTCAGACAACAGTCCGAATCTCTTGTCAGTCAGATGAGTTTCTGTGAAGAACGCGGTCCGAACAACCGGGCAGCAAATTATGCCATGGGAGCACTGGCAGCTGCCAGATTATTTCCGAAACACAAAGATGCCAAATTGTGGAAGGCTTATGCCGAAGCCGTATGGAATGACTGGTATGAACCAGGAGACAGTTATGAACCTGCATATGTAGCCCATAATATTCCCCGCCTGATAGCTTTAGGTGTAAAGCTTGGCAAGCAGAAGGAATTAAAAGGAGATAAACTGAAACAGGTATATTACAAATTCAGAAACCATGTCAGTTCTTCCGGCCTGGTATGTTCTACAGGAGATGGAGAACCGTACGACCAGGAATCCTACGTAAAAGCTTTTGATGCCATTATGGAAGTTTGCCCCGAACCTACTATTTTATGGGCGCTTAAAAAAACGTATCTGGCAGGCAACATGAAAACCGGAAGACTTCCGGAAAAGGCTTTTGAAAAAGCTTATCCCCAATATGCAGGCATGGAAGCCAAAGCCCCGGAACTACAAGCTTCCGTGCAATGCCTCTTCCCTGCCACTTACCAAAGTAAAGATCGTCTGATACTGGCACCTTCACGCAAAGAAGGCGCTCCGTTTGCCCAATTCTGGATTCAGGATGATTGCAATGTCCTCTATCATGGTGGAATTTCCGACACACGTGGCGACCTGATACATTATGAAGTAGACGGCACCATGATCATTGCCGACAGAGGGCGCTATGAATGGCCGGCATGGAACAATACGCTACTGGTTTCCGAACCGGATGCGCAGTATCCTTTCCGTCAGACCACGGGAGTATATTCCGGACGATGGTATCATTCTTCCGCCAATATGCGAGTTACCCGAGGGTATATGCCTTCAAAACGATACACCATCAATTCCCAAAAATCTACCGATGTCCATTATGCACTGACTGACCAGAAGGCTCCTTATGGTTATATGTGGGGAAATCCGGAAGCTGTAGCCGGAAATAACGACCTAATAAACCTGCATGAAATCAGGTTGGAGTTTGCACTACTCCCTACCGAAGGAGAAGAATCAGTCGGTAAGGTATTTCCCGGAAGAACTTGGTTCGGAGGGTATGAAAAACGCAATGTATGCCCTTCGGATGTTCCCGTAGATATTTATATCAGTGACCTGTTCATTGCCGGAGATAAAGGAGAGAAAATACTGGTACCGTTTGATAAACTGACGGACAAGCTATCATTTGGTTTTGTTGCTCCCGACAAGACACAGCAATTCCCTGAAACGGAATTAGCCAAAGAGGATTATGGCATTGTAACCGATGCAGAAACGGGCAAACAAGTATTGCGCATCCGCACGAAGTATGGCCGTACGGTTCTTCGTATTAAAATGAATGAACAGGTTAATGTGAATGAAGATTATAGCCGCATCGGATTATCATATAAATACGTCACTCCCATCAAGGGTTGGACACGAGTACCCATCCTGATAGCCTTCAACGATAACGATATGAAACATAACTTACGCCTAGACCGTCAGCAAGGTGGTATTCTGACTGATGCCAAAGCTGAAAATAAGGCAGCTGACAGTTATGGTTCCGTATCTTATAAAGAAATCTGGACCCACGATTCATCCTGGAAAAGAAGCACTCTTCTGACAGAAGAAGGTTTTCTGATCGTATTGGATGAGTTCCTGCCGGGAAAAGCTGCTGATAAGCTGGTGGCGGGTCCGGTATGGCACGTCCCCTCCACTCCCCGTTGCGGAAATTCGGATGGGGCTACAGCTGACTGGTTTGATGCTTCCCTGCTACATTACCCTGCACAAGCACGGGCTTTCACTGATAAATACGGTGAAGGAGACAAATGTCTGTTTATTGCTTTCGATGCACCGGCAGGATCGGAAAACGGAATTCAGTATCAGCCTAAACATTGGAAGAATGATGATTATGCAGTTTATAGCAAATGTCCGCTGGAGGCCGGAAAAACCACACGTTGGTTATCTGTCCTGGTACCTCATTCCAAAGAAACGAATGCTATCAAGTTATCACAAAACATAAAAATAAAAAATCTGGTAGATAAGGGTTATCAAGTAAATATTCAATGGAAAGAGCAGGGCAAAAGCCCTGTCAAGTTGGAAATAAAGATGGGTAACCGTGACGAATGGGAAGTAATACGCAATTAACAATAGAAGAATCATGAATATAAAATATCATTTCATAGCGAGTTGTTTCGTTCTGTCAGGAGGATTGGCAATGCTGACCGGTTGTAACCCTCCGCAGAGTTTAAAGGAATTTACCGTGGAGAATCCTTTGGATATAAATCGTGAAGACGAAGCACTGGTATTGACACGTGCCCAACTCAATCCGACAGAAAAGCTACTCAAACCTGTGATAACCAACAGACAGGGAGAATATATTCCTTGTCAGCTGGACGACCTCGACGGAGACGGAGAATGGGATGAGTTGGCGTTCGTATATACTTTTTCCCCTTCCGAAAAGACCCGCTTAAAAGTGGAATGGATTGCTCCGGAGAGATATCCGGTATTCGCCCCTCGCACGAATGTCCGCTATGGAAAGATGACCTCCCCCGGAATTATCGAAGAACTGTCCCGGGATGCACACGACAAACACAATCTTCCACGAGGAAGTGAGATGTATCCTTATCAAATGGATGGTCCTGTCTGGGAAAATGATAAAATGGGATTCCGGCAATACTTCGATGGTCGTAACTGTTGCGATGTTTTCGGTAAAAGAATATCTGAAATGGTGCTGGATACAGTGGGAATCAGTCCGGAAGGACATCCGGCAAATACATACCAGGTAGTACGCGAATGGGGATGCGACATTCTGAGTGCAGCCAACTCATTCGGTTTGGGCGGACTTGCCATGCAGACTCCGGATAGCCTGGTACGTATGGGTGTCCCCGCAAGTTATACAGAAGATGTTATCGACTCCACCTACTACGAGCTGGTTACAGAAGGACCGGTCCGCTCCATCATTCGCTTGACATATAAAGGATGGCAAATAGGAAATAACAAGATAGATCTTTGCGAAGAAATCAGTATATGGGCAGGAAAATACGGATATGAAAAGAGAATCAGCACCACTACCCTACCCGGCAATTACTTCCTGGTGACAGGCATTGTCAATAACCTGAATACACAACCTTTCACGGAAGAAGAATATGAAGGAAAACAGTATGCCATGCTCACCCATGACAAACAGACCGTAAACGAAAGCTTCTATTTCGGCATGAGTTTATTGATACCTGGTGACAATCTGGTAGAAACCTTCCACGCACCGGAAGAAAACGCAGATATTATAAAAACCTGGTGCGTCAAAATGAAACCTGACGCAAACGGACTCTACAATTACCGGGCTTATGCAGCCTGGGAGTTGAGAGACAAACAGTTCCGGGAACGGGAGACATTCATCAACCTGATAGCCCATGAGGCATTATGCATCAATCATCCCATTATCATTCAGCTATAGCTATGAGGAAGTTACTGATCAGCTGCCTGCTCTTCTTTGGCGGTTTCATTTCAATCCATAGTCAAGTTTATACAGGAGCTGCCTATTATCCGGAGCATACCGATAAAGAGCAGGTTGAAAAGGATGCACACCTCATGGAGGAAGCGCATTTCAACATAGCCCGAATGGGTGATTTCGCCTGGCATAGTATGGAACCTAAAGACGGAGTCTTTACTCTGGAATGGTTAGACCATGCTATCCGGACACTGTCACAGCGCGGCATACAATCTCTATTATGTACCCCTACTGCCGCCATACCCAAATGGATGCACGATGCACACCCCGACATTATGATCATGGGAGCAGACGGTCAGAGAAAGCCCTATGGACGCCGGCGTCATGCCTGTCTCAACAACGAGGATTACCGCCAATACTGCACTCGCATTACACGCACCTTGGCGGAACGCTATAAAGACAATAAATCCGTCATCGGATTTCAGATAGACAACGAGCTGGCCACCGAAGAGCCCTATTGCTATTGTCCTGAATGCCTGAAAAAATTCCAGTTATGGCTGAAGAAAAAATATCAGACTATAGAAACCTTAAATAAGGCCTGGGGAACCGTCTTCTGGAGCGAAACATTAGATAACTTCGAACAGGTATGGTTACCCCGCAGGATGGATAATCCGGGCATTTATCAGGATTATCAACGGTTTTATTCGGATGTAGCATTGGAATTCTTCCGTATACAGCGGGATGTGGTTAAGGCCGTGGCTCCCGGCATGACAGTGACAACTAATATCGGAGGAAGCGGCTTTGTGACCACCATGAACCTCTATGAACTGGCAGATGAATGCGATGTCCTGTCGTTCGACAATTATCCTGTAAATGTGACTTTGGAACATCTCTATGGGAATGATATCGGACACCCTTTTGATCCTGCCATGACATCTTTTGCCATGCAGATAATACGGGGAGGCAAATCACGGCCTATATGGGTGCCGGAAGCACAGATCGGACGTACGGCCCTTACACAAAAGGAGATTGTAAAAGAGGGATATCCCCGTTTATGGAACCACGTTTATCCGACATTTTTTTTAATGCGTCTTTCTGTCGCATCGGTCGTTTTCGTTTCGGGTGCTTAAAAAGGTAGGGATTAGGGAATGCAAGGTTTTTCGGAAAAATACTACCCGAAGGGCTGGAGATTTTTCAGAAAAACAGGAGGCTTGACCTTGCTTTCCCGTACAATCCCGGAGTTACCTTTGCACCCAGCACGAAAATGACTGCCTGATGCGGCTCACTGAAAGGCGCGAAAATGGAGGTAAACGGAAGTGGAGGCAGATTAGACAGGAAAACTTCAAAAGAGAAATCCGTGAAAAAGACATCCCCAACAGAAAAGAACATAGCCGGTAGCGTGAAACCGGGCAAACCATCGGCAAGGAAGTATGTTTTTATCTGTTTGGCCAAACGTGTTTGGTCGGATGGATAAAATCATTCTTCCCGGTTTGTCTGCCGTGAGTGACGGCTTGTTCCATTTATGGAATGTGCGGTCATACACGGCTTTCCGCTTCCAGCTCAAAAGGACAACTAAAAAAGAAAAATCGTCAAAACCCCGTAAAAGCACCTCTTTGGCATAAGCACAAAAGAAAGGGGCCTTGTCTCATCAGTCTAAACTATTGTTTAGGCGTGAGGCAAAGCCCTTTTCTCCGCTTATGCGGCAGTCGGCACACGTTCGTTCAAAATTTTTTTGGGCGATGGTGTGCTGACGGATAAAATCGCTTTTACGGAAAAACTTGTGTGAGAAGAAAAAATCAGGAGATTCATTTCTAAATCTCCCGTTTTATTGTTACTTTTGCATACGAAGAGTTCTTTGAAGGTTACGCAACGCACAGAAGAATAATGCAGTAGATAACTAACTAATTCGTAACCTATTACTATTATGAGCGATTACCCAATGCTCATTTCCAATAAATTACACTCTTTTCGTAACTTCCAGTTACAAATGTACTGCTTTTAAGGCAGTAAAGCAAATGCTATGTACTGTTTAGCATCACGGTTCTTTCATTTAAGGGAGCTATCGGGAGTTAGAAGCTGATAGTATAACTATACATCAACAAGAGTAATCGGCCTTTAACTCCCGATAACTCTTCTAAATGAAAAAGCTGTGTGTTTAACATAAGAAGCTTGCTTTTGGTACAGATTATACATCTATGTATAATTCTGCATCGGAACATGTGCAAGAACACCCACTTTTTGCACATGAAACGGAGAACGTGAGCAAAAAAAGATTATTTTTGCCGATGTCATCGATAATAGACCGATGTACTATGGAATAAAGCATCATTTAATGTAATGTATATGGCAGAAGGTGAGAAACAGACCATCGAATATAAAAGCATTCAGAAAATAAGAACCGGAGATAAAGGATTCAGGGATTTGGCTGTTACTTGCGTATCATTGGCCAATGCTCAGGGTGGAAAGATCTTTGTAGGATATGATGATAAGGGTAAATGTCCGCTTTTGGGTCAAGTTGTAGATACTGATGAGGTGAACGATGCTGTCAGTAAGCTGCGAAGTCTTTGTTTTAATGTAGCTGTTGCTGCTTCGGAAGTACAAACGGATAATTTTGGAAGTCAATATTTTATAATTACTGTTTATCCTTCATTTCGTTCTATTGCCACTACTTCAGATGGGAAGATATATATTCGTGTGGCAGATAAATGTGAACCGGTTCGAAGTGAGGACATTCAGCGTTTGAGTGAGGAAAAAGGTACTTACCAGTGGGAAATAGTTCGTACTAAATTCATACTGGATGAAAGTGTATTGGATAACTTGCATCGGCTTGCCGAAGAGATACGTAGGTCACCTCGGGTAGCCTTTCACATCAAGCAATTGGATGATATAGAGTTGGCAGAGCACTACTGTCTGATGGATGCCGGTCAGTTAACCCATCTCGGAGTGCTGTGGTTGGGTACGTCGAAACAAAGGCAAACGATTAGTTACCCCATTACTGCCCAATACATTGTGTATGATAATTTGGAGAGGAAAGTCCGTAAAGTGGAGTGGCACGATAATGCATTAAATCCTAAGGAGTTACTTCTGTCCATTGAAAAGGAAGCGATAGAGTTGACTTACTCCTATGAATTTCCCGATGGGCTGTTTCGTAAACAAATTCGTCATTATCATCCCAAATTGATAAGGGAATTATTGGTTAATGCCTTTGCCCATAAGAGCTTCACAGTATCAAGTGATATTATGATTCAAGTTTATCCGGATAGGTTGGAGATTTCTAATCCCGGTGGATTGCCTTTAGGAATTACTAAAGATAATATTCTTCATACAAAGCATCGGCGGAATCCTCATTTCATAGAGATATTGAGCGCTTTGGAACTGATGGAAGGTGAGGGCTCTGGTTATGATTTGATTTATGAATTAAATTCTATGGAAGCAAAGCATCAGCCTGCCATTGAATCATCATACAATGAAGTGAGAGTCATTCAGCCAGCCGAGATAATAGACAGGGAGTTATTGCCATTGTTGGACTATGTGCTGCAGAATTATAGGCTGACACAAAAAGGCTATATTGCTTTTGGAATCATTGCTCGAGAAAGAAAGATACTTTCTACACAATTGTCTGCCATTCTTCAGTTATCAGAGGAAGAACGCCTACGCAGTTATACTGATAAACTGGTGAAAGACAATATTGTATGTAGGAAAGGAGTAAAAAAGGGAAGCTTTTTCAGTATAAATCCTCAATTGATAAAGAATGCCAAGGTGAATCTGGTTACAACACTCAAGACATTAGAGCCTCATGCTTTGAAAGCATTGATTATGGAAGATTTGAAATTACATCCTGGCAGTCGTATTTCTGAGATTGCCCAGCGACTGCCTGAGGCTGATATAAAGGACTTGAGAAAGATAATCTATCCATTAGTGAATAAGGAATTGCGTGCTGACGGAGCGAAATCGGAAAGAAGATATTGGTTTCTTTGAGTGGCAAAAAAAAAAAGAAAAAAGAATGACTTGAGTGTTGGGCTGTTGTTAATATATTGATATATAGGTATCTATATGTTTTCTGCTTATATATTTTGTTTTTATTAAGAAAAAGGAATTTTAGGTTTACATATTCGATTATAAATATTTAGAACGCAAATATACTATGAAAAGTAAGACTCTTGCATTGATTCTATTATGTTGCGCCGCCTCGCTGGGCGCCAAAGTAAAGCTGCCTGCACTGGTAGGCGACAACATGATACTCCAGCAGCAGACTGAAGTGAAACTGTGGGGAACGGCTGCACCGAAAGCCGAAGTACGCGTCACGCCTTCGTGGAATGGACAGACAACGACTTGCCGTGCCGATAAGGATGGCCATTGGCTGCTTGCCGTGAAAACTCCGGCAGCAGGGTACACGCTTTATGAGATAACCTTTGATGACGGAGAAAAAACTACGTTGAAGAATATCCTAATCGGTGAAGTATGGCTTGCCTCCGGCCAGAGCAATATGGAAATGCCCCTGAAAGGCTTTGCCGGCTGTTGCATCATGAATGGAGCAGATGATATTATAGCTTCTGCCGAAAACAAAGGCGTGCGTATGTTCACCGTTTCCAAGCACCAGACTTATGAACCGCAAACCGACTGCAAAGGTAGCTGGAACATATCTTCCATAGAAACCGCACCCGATTTCAGTGCAACAGCTTACTATTTCGCAACTTCACTGAGCCGTGCCCTCCGTATTCCCGTGGGTATCATCAGCAGTGCCTACGGTGGAGCCACTGTGGAAGGTTGGATAAGCCGGGAGTTGCTGGAAAACTATCCGGACATTTCCCTCAACCCCGATTCCATCGAACGCCTGCACCCCATGCACCGCCCCATGCTGATGTACAATGCCATGCTGAAGCCGCTTCAGAACTATACCATAAAGGGATTCATCTGGTATCAAGGCGAGTCTAACGTAGGCCGTCATGAAACATACGCCGAGCGTTTGGCCGATATGGTGCAGCTGTGGCGCAAAGAATGGGGACTGGGCGAATTGCCTTTCTACTTTGCCGAAATAGCGCCGTACGCCTATGGAGGTACCCAGCAAGAGAAAGCTGCTTACCTACGTGAAGCGCAATTCCGTGCCCAAAGCCTGATTCCGAACAGTGCCATGATTTCTACAAACGACCTTGTAGAGCCTTATGAGATATACAATATCCATCCCCGCAACAAGACGAAGGTGGGCCAACGTTTGAGTTATCTGGCATTGAACCTCACCTATGGATTGAAGCAGATACACTGTTTCGGCCCACAATATAAGTCATGGACCGCTAAAGGCAATGAAGCCTGGGTCTCTTTCGACCACCTGGAAATGGGTATCTGCCGTAACTATGACCTTCGTGGCTTCGAAGTGGCAGGCGAGGACCGTGTGTTCCATCCTGCCGACAAAGTATGGCTGCACTGGCAGACGAATGAAGTGGTAATCTCTTCAGAAAAGGTATCCCATCCCGTCAGCGTGCGCTACTGTTTCCATGATTTCCAGATTGGTACGATGATTGGCGGAAATGAATTGCCTACCATTCCGTTCCGTACGGATAATTGGTGAAAGAATGGAAAGTAGATAAACACTTTCATTATACTATAATATTAGGCGCGGGTTACGCGGAATCCATGGATGCAGTAAACTAAATCCGTGAAATCCGTGTAATCCGCGCCTAAAAGAAAACATCCAGAGGGTTTTGTTCCCCCTCTGTCTTTCTTATTGTTTCAGCAACTGTTCTGCTGCAAGTACCAGGAACATATAGTGGGATGAACCTCCTCCCAGCACATATTCAGTTTGCTGCCAGAGGAACGGGAACGTGAGGAGTTCCGGGAAGTCGGGACGGATAAGAGCTGTACCGGAAATGACTCCACCGGGAATATACGACCAGTCTGCGCGGTTCAGTCCGTAGCCCACAGTGGCTGATTGTGCGCCGACACCCGAGGCGAAGGAAGCTTGGTTGGAGCCCGGGTGGCATCCGAGAATGAAGTTGAGGGCATTGAATACCGGTGCTTTCGGGAATATTTCCGGATAGGCGGTTGTCAGGAAGTAGTGCTGGAAGCCGAAACGCTGTATATCCCAGCCTGCACCCCAGATATGTGGACGGTAGGGAATGCCGTAAGGAGTCTCCTGCACTTGCTTGTTCAGCTCTTGTTCATATCCGGTCAGAGCTTTGCGGAAAGCGGTGGAGAAAGCTTTGGCTTTCTTGTTCTTCATTTGTGCAAACTGTTTTTCCACACGTGCCGTGTACCAGCCGATGCGGCCTATCTGCTTGATGATGAGCTCTTTGTTGTCCAGAATGAAGTCCATATAGGGTTGTTCGCCCGTGGTGAGGTACAGTTCTACGGCTGCCTGCACTTTGGGGAACAAGGCTCTGTTGTTGCCGTTTCCGGTAGAAGCATATACTTTGCGGGCAATGTCGAGACAATGTACACTCAATGTATCATTGAAGCCTTTCAATACGCGTGATACGGCAGCAAGTTGGGCGGCTGTCGACAGTTCTCGTCCGGGGTTGTCTTCTGTAAATATCCAACGGTCGTCTTCATTACCGATTTTTCCGTCCGTCATGGCGGCGGCATCACCCAGAAGTACGTATTGGCGAAGGTTGTTGCAGATGATTCCCCGGTAGAGACGTCCCAGTGCCAGGTAGCCGTTGACTACCGTAAGGGCGCCGTTCTCTACTTGTTGCAGCAAGTCATTCTTACCGTCGGGCTGGTGGATTTCCGTCACACGGTTTATCTGGTCGATGGAAGTCACGTCGAGATTCGGGTGGAAAGCTTCGTAGGCCAGTGCCAGGATATAGGATTCTCCGGCTTGGGATTCGATGCGGAGGTCAAAGTCTCCGGCATCGTGCCAGCCGCCTATGTTCACTCCGGGAACCACTTCACCCGGTTTGAACTTGGACAGGCCCTCTTTCTGGTCGTAGCCGTCGATATGATTGTGTGCCGGTGCCATCTGGGCATCGTCCATGTGGCAGCAGTCGTGCCATACGCGGTATTTTTCGTTGACGCGCATGTGGCACATCTGTACGGGAAGGAAGTATTCTAGTACGGGCTGCCATACGCCGCGGGCATATACGTCATTGTCGATGCGGAAGATAGGGGATACGGAGGTATCGTATTTAATCTTGTAGAGTCCCGGTTCCTTCACATCCGTGAAGTCCACCTTCAGATAGTTGTATCTCAGGAACTTGCCCCAATTGGCAGGAGTGACGTTCTTGACCACTTTCTCGCCGTCTGCGTCAATGCGGATGATTTGTGCCGTTTCCTTTCTGTTGTCACGTATATCCATTTCGATGACGGCTTCCTTGTCCTGAGTGGGATGATAACCTATCTGTGAAGTCTGGATAACCGGCTGATACATCCAGTCGGCCACTACGTTCGGAGTGATAATCCATTTGACGGCACCTTTGGTGACACCCGGTTTTATGTTGCTGCGCAGTACGAACCAGCCGTTGTTGTGGTTCATACGCCCGTCAAACAGTTGCAGGTCACCGCTCAATGATTCGATGGTAACTTTGTTGTAAGGGTCATCGGGCCGGGAGGTGAACTTGGTTCCTTTGGCATAAGGTTCGCTGATGATGTCGTCTGCCACAATCGGGCTGTAACCTTTTCCTATCAGTTTGTCCATGTCTGCCAGCGATTTTTTGCCGTCATGATAGTTTCCTGTATGCAGATAGTTGGGCTGGGTTGTCATCAGGGGGGAGTTGGGCTGTTGCGGGAAGATGCCGCTCTGACCGTCCATAATCCAGGGCTTGCCGAAGAGGGAACCCGGGAAGAATTCAAGGTTGAAGCCCACTTTTCCGATGAATTCCTGGGGAATGGGGCGGTCAAGATCTACGGTCACCTCTATGTTTTTACCTTTGCTTTCCACGTTTACCGTATATATAAGGTGGAGGTCCGGGTAAATCATCGGGTTGAATCCGGTGAGATGGCGTGAGGAGTCGGGATAGCACAGCGTGGCGGTGATGCTGTTGTCACCGAGCTTCCGGTCGAGCTGTTTCGGTACGGGTTGCCATTGTCCGGGCGTGGCTTCCAGGCGGATGTCTCCGTTTGTTGCCACACGGTGTCCGTTCATGATGATGCATACCCCTCCCTGGTGTCCTTCGGGATAGATGTCATCAAAAGCCATGACGTCGACTCCCTGGTTCTTGAAATAACCGGAGGATGTCAGCTTGAAGTCTTGCGCATGCAGCGTACTGCTGCCGCAAAGCAGTGCCAAGACTGATGCAAATAGGAAATGTTTCTTTCTCATAGTATCTATTTTTGAGTTACGAAATTTTCTACTAATATACGGACTAAAAAGGAAACGGATGGCTTTTGTTTGTAGCCAATAACGTTATGAAATGTGTCTTTTTCCTCTATTTTTATGATATTCATTGTTATATTTGTCATACAATGGTGTTTGAACTGCCAGATACCAACGTTTGAGCTAATAAAAGCTGATGTCTGGTAAAACAAGGACTCAGTACCCAAAAACAGCCTTTATCGGAACCAATTGTATCCATTGAAAAAGGATGGTAGTGAGTAGTGGCAACTTGTTTTTTTGTACATTTGCAATGTAACTATGATTAATTCCTTAAATCGCTATATTATGAAACGTATGTTTTCCGTTTTTTTGCTGATTACAGTATGGTTGCTGGTTACACCTTTCCTGCAAGCACAGTCACACGTAGACAAGGTTTTAAAAGATGAAATAACCTCGGACTTGAAAGAGAATATCCTCTCTTTTTGGGAAAGATACAGCGTAGATTCTTCCGGAGGCTTTTATGGTTCATTGGGACGTGACGGTGCCCCGATAGCGGATGCTCCCAAAGGTGGTGTACTGAATGCCCGCATCCTTTGGACTTTTTCAACCGCCTACCGGATGTATGGCGATACTGCCTACCGTAAATTGGCTGACAGGGCGCAACGGTATTTCATAGACCACTTCATTGATTCGCAGTATGGAGGCGTATATTGGCTGATAAAAGCGGACGGTACCCCATTGGATACGAACAAGCAGACTTACGGCTGCTCTTATGCTATCTACGGTTTGTCCGAACATTTTAGAGCAACGGGCAACAATGAAAGCCTGCAAAAAGCCATAGAACTTTACCGGACCATGGAGAGCAGAATCAAAGACCCCGTAAACGATGGTTATATAGAATCTTTCACCCGCGAATGGGGAGTTCCCCAAAAGCTGGGATATGATGGAGATGGCGTTGCCACCAAAACAATGAATACCCATATCCACGTATTGGAGGCATACACAGCTTTATATAAAGTATGGAAGGATAATGGCCTACGCGAACGTCTTACAAAAGTAATAGATTTGATAATAACCAAGCTCTACAATCCACAAACACATCACCTGATATTGTACTGTGATTCGAATTGGAACAATCTGGATGACATCGACTCTTACGGGCATGACATCGAAACTTCCTGGTTGCTGACGGAAGCTGCAGAGGCTCTGGGTGACCCGGAGGTTATCGGGAGGTGCAGGAAGGTAGCATTGGAACTTGCAGACGCCTCCTTGAAAGAGGGCATCAACCCGATGGGCGCCATGATGTACGAACGGCATAAGGACAAAATCAGGAAGGATGCTTCCTGGTGGTGCCAGGCGGAAACTGTGGTCGGTTGTATCAATGCCTGGCAACTGACTGGTGAACAATCTTATTTGGACAGTGCCGTCCGCACTTGGAACTTCATCAAATCACGGATGATAGACAAGGAGTATGGTGAATGGTTCAGAACGGTGCTGGAAGATGGAACTCCCCGCTACAAGGAGCCTAAAGCAAGTATGTGGAATTGTCCCTATCATAACAGCCGTATGGGGTTTGAGATTGATACCAGACTGAAATGACAACCTTTTATAGATTTGATATTATGAAGAATTTACGAATTTTCCAGTTTGGAATAGTTGTATTGCTGTGTGGTATATTATCTCTGCCGCTTTCTGCCCAGACGGAAGTGATGGCATGGAGCAATATCACGGGTGTCCGTGTAGACGGTGAATTGATAGACTTTGAGTCATCCCTGCGTGTCGGAACCTTGAAAGGAGATATGGAGATTACTGGAAAGGAGAAGCAGGTCCGTCCCGTTTTCCATCGTGAGGGGGATATGCAGGAAGTGACGACTACTCTACGAGGTGTAAAGTTCCATCAGAAAGTGACTGATAAGGGAAAAGGCTTGGTGGAGATTTCTATTGATGCGCTGTCGGACACTACTTTGAACCAGACAGCCTATTACTGTATTGCTTTAAGTCCGGAAAACTACGTTGATGCCAAAGTAAGGACAAGTGGCAGGAAGCTGACCGTTACTTCGGCCAATAGGAAGTTGGAATTCAAGTTCAATAAGTCTGTAAAGGCCACGGTTGAAAAAGAGTCTACCGGTACTGTTGTGTATATCTCGCTGATGTCGATTCTGAAAAAGGCTGGGAGAACAGCATTGTCTATGGAACTGCATGCTTCCGGAGTGATAGATCACAGTGACGCGGAAATTACATTGGATATGCAGAATCCGGGAAGTTTGTTTGCAGGCTTTGGAGGGAATTTCCGCCTGCAGAATCCTGCTGCCGACCCTAAAGTGATAGATTACTGTCTGGAAAACTTGCGCGTAGCTTATGGCCGTGTGGAATTTCCGTGGAGATTGTGGCAACCCGAAGAAGAATCCGATCCTATTGCCGTGGCACAGAATGGGGGACTGAACAAGCGGGTGGAGGAAAGTCTCCTCATGGCAAAGCGCTTGAAGGCGATGGGAATGCCGGTAATACTAAGCTGTTGGTTTCCGCCTGCATGGGCCATTGACGGAGGTCCTGCAAGTTATGCCCGTCAAGGTGGTGTCATTGCTTATCGTCTGGATAGCCGGAAAAAGGAGAAGATTTATAAATCCATGGCAGATTATCTGTTGTATGCTAAACGGTATTATGGTATTGAGTTCTCCATGTTCTCGTTCAACGAATCGGATTTGGGTATTGATGTCCTTCACACGCCGCAGGAGCATGCAGATTTCATTCAGGAATTCGGTGCTTATCTGGCAGGGTTGAATCTTCCTACCCGTATGCTGCTTGGCGACAATTCGGATGCTACGACTTTTGATTTTATCCTTCCTGCTTTGAACAATCCTGAGACTCATAAGTATATTGGTGCAGTTTCTTTCCATTCATGGCGTGGTTGTGATGATGTTACGTTAAGGAAGTGGGCGGATGCTGCCAAAGAGATTAATGTACCACTCTTGGTTGGTGAGGGTAGTACGGATGCCGCTGCTCATGGTTATGCCGAGATATTCAATGAGTCGACGTTTGCACTTTATGAAATCAATCTGTATACACGTATTTGTACGATTTGCCAACCATTGTCCATCTTGCAGTGGCAGCTCACTTCAGACTATTCGTTGTTGTGGGGAGGCGGCATTTATGGTTCCAAAGGTCCTTTGCGTCCTACGCAACGTTTCTGGAATATCAAGCAACTGGCCTCCACTCCGGCCGATGCTTTGGCCATTCCGGTCAGTAGCAGCAAGAAAAATGTAAACTGTGCGGCTTTCGGAAATATGGTGCGCGGAGAATATGCCGTCCATATGGTCAATAATGGGGCGGATTGCGAGGCTGTCATCTCCGGTATCCCTGCAGAAGTGAAGAAACTGAAAGTCTATGTGACCAATACAAAGGACTGCATGAAGGAAACTGCTGTGAAGGTAGAGAATGGACTGGTACGGGTACATTTGCCGGCCATCAGTTTCATTACTTTATTGTCAGGCGAATAACTCTAAAATTATATGTATCTTGCCCCGTCAGGGGAAAGTTGCCGTAATATAATGATGGCGAGGTACGTGAATTTACTGTTGTTGATACTGTTACGGGTGATTGTGTGTTTATAGGTAGCCGGAAGGAATGGAGGTATAAAATGTGTTCTGTAGGCTATATAAATGTGTTTGAACATTTATTCGGCAACAATTTTACCCTTTCAAAGAAATATTTGGGACACTGCAGAGAATTGTAAATCTCTATATTTGCATTAATTGGATTCTATTTATTTCATAGTATATCAAAATGAAAAAAATTCTATTTGCATTATGTGCGATTTTATGGTCAACAGTAGTGCTTGCCCAAGTACAGGCAAGAAGTAATGGTTTTGTCGTGACAGTCAAAGGGGTGGTTGTTAAGGTGGAGTTTTATACTCCCAATATTGTTAGAGTTTCGAAGACACTGGAGTCGGGCAATGTCAATCTGAGGAAAAGTCTGGCTGTGGTGCTTGAACCTACTCAGGTTGAAGTCAATGTTTCTCGGCAAAACGATATGGTAAAAGCTTCTTCTTCATTGTTGGAAGTTATTCTAGATTTAAATACGGGACGTGTCCAGTTCAGTAATCTGGATGGGAGTAAACTCTTGACTGAAAAAGACTACGGTGTCCAGTTGATGCCGTTGCAATATGTTCAGAGAATAAGGGAAAAGAAGGTGGAATCTCATGTTACTGGTGAGGTTGTACCTACTCAAAGTGCTCCAGGACAAAATACTCCCGGTTTGGATAGAGGAAAGATGCGGACTATTGTTGAGAATACTTATGAAGTGTCGCAATCATTTATTTTGGACGAGGATGAGGTTATTTACGGACTGGGCCAACAGCAGACTGGCAAGATGAATCAGCGGAACCAGCGGTTGGTTCTTGAACAAAATAACATGCAGATTGCTGTACCTTATTTCGCGTCTGTCAAAGGTTATGGTCTTTATTGGGATAATTATTCGATTACGACATTTGATGATACGCCTATGGGGACATCATTTAGATCAGAAGCTGGTGAAGCGATAGACTATTATTTTCTTTATGGTGGAAATGGCGATGCTACTGTAGCACTTTTGCGACAGCTTTCGGGACAAGCTCCTATGGTACCTTTATGGACTTTGGGCTTTTGGCAGTGTAAGGAAAGATATAAGTCGCAAGATGAGGTGGTAGAGGTTGCTGAAAAATATCGTAAATTGGGCGTACCGCTTGATGGGATAATTCAGGATTGGCGTTATTGGGGAGAGGATAATTCTTCTTGGAATGCGATTCAGTTTCTTAATCCAAATTTTTCCAGACCTCAAGAGATGTTTTCCAGTTTAAGGAAGATGAATGTGAAAATGATGATTTCTGTATGGCCGAGTTTTGGAAATGGAACGGAAATTTTCAAGGAACTTGATAAAAAGGGTGCATTATATCCTATGGTTTCTTCGCCCCGTGAGGCAAAAGTCTATGACGCTTTTAATCCGGAAGCTCGTGGGATAGTATGGGATTATATGAACAGGTATATGTTCCAGCTTGGTATGTCGGCATGGTGGATGGATGCTACAGAACCGGAATTTTATGGTGCCAAACAGTCTGATTTCAATTTTCAGACGAAAGAAGGGACTTTAAGAAATGTCCGTAATATTTATCCTCTGTACACTAGTAAGGCTATTTGGGATAATCAGCGTGCTACCACCTTGGATAAACGTGTATATATATTGACTCGTTCGGCCTATATAGGTTCGCAACGTTATGGTGCCGGTTCATGGAGCGGTGATATCCGTGCAAGTTTTGATGTTTTCAAGAAACAGATTCCGGCAGGTTTGAATTTTTCGATATGTGGCATTCCTTATTGGAATACCGATATTGGTGCATGGCATCCCTATGGCAATGTTTATAATACGGCACATAAGGACCCTGCTTACCAGCAGCTTTATGTGCGTTGGTTTCAGTTTGCTACATTTAATCCGATGATGCGCTCGCATGGTACAGGTTCACCCCGTGAAATTTATCAGTTTGGTGAACGTGGGTATTGGGCTTTTGATGTGCAGGAACAATACATTAAGTTACGTTATTCACTGCTCCCTTATCTTTACTCTACGGCTTGGCAAGTTACTAAAAATGGTTATTCTTATTTGCGCCAACTTTCTATGGAAGCTCCTCATGATACATCAACCTATCAGATTTCTGATGAATTTATGTTTGGAAGTGCTTTCTTGGTTGCACCGGTTGTTGAAGAAGATGCTGTTTCGCGTAGTGTCTATTTGCCCGATAATACTAAGTGGATTGACTTTTGGACAGGACAGATTCTGGATGGCGGGCAAGTAGTGGAACGTGCCACTCCTATAGAGATTATTCCGGTATATGTTAAGGCCGGCTCTATCGTACCTTTCACTACCAATGAGGTACAATATGCCACAGAACGGAAATGGGATAAACTTGAACTTCGTATTTATCCGGGCGATAATGGGGAGTTTGTACTGTATGAAGATGAGAATGATAATTACAATTATGAGTCGGGAGCCTACAGTGAAATTCCTATTACATGGGATAATGAAAAACGTATTTTGACTATAGGTGATCGGAAAGGCCGTTTTGCAGGTATGGTTAAGAATCGGAAATTCATTGTGAATATAGCAGGTAGTTCTTCTTCAAAAACAGTTTGTTATAATGGGCGAGAATTAAGGATTGAATTTTGAATCTATCGTTTTTGAGGGGTGTATATTTTGTGCAAATGTGTATTTGTTTTGTTGCTTTATTATGGAGAAATGAACTATGAAACAAAAGCAGGCATAAAAATACTATTTTTTCTCCCTTATGTTTAATCTATGCTAAATAATTTTGTGAATGATATTTCATAGCTCTTTCTTGATGGAAAGAAGGGCTTTTGTTAAACCAAATTATTTAGTACTTATGAAAAATGTAAGGAAGTATTTAGGGCTTGTGTCCATGTCGTTGGTATGTGCCAGTCCTCTTGCGGCAATGGTTATACAACCGTTTGTAGGTGTTACCATTGTACAACAAAATGTCATTACAGTGAAAGGACAAGTGATGGATGAAAAAGGAGAGGCGATTATCGGTGCTAATGTCATTGTAGAGGGTACTGCCCAGGGAATGATTACTGATATGAATGGAAATTTTTCTTTTCAATGTCCTGTTGGGGCTATTCTAAAGGTTAGTTATATAGGCTATTTGTCACAAACAATTAAAGTCTCGGGAAATGCTGGTACATTGAAGGTCATTTTGAAAGAAGATGCAGAAACCTTGGACGAAGTGGTGGTTGTAGGTTATGGCATGGTTAAGAAGAGTGACCTTACAGGTTCGGTGGCTTCAGTGAATGTTGATGAAATGGCTAAGCGTAATCCGGTGAATATAGGTCAGGCATTGCAAGGTGCTGCTGCTGGAGTACAAGTCATGAGAAATGGCGGTGATCCTTCCGGAGAAACCACAATCCGAATTCGTGGTATCGGTACAGTCCAAGGTTCTGCCGATCCCCTTTATGTCATTGATGGTATTATCAGTAGTGCTTCTATGGTTAATCCTGCTGATATTGCTTCTATTGAAGTCTTGAAAGATGCCTCGGCAACTGCAATTTATGGTTCGCGTGCGGCAAATGGAGTGGTAATGATTACTACTAAACAAGGTGACAAGAACAAGAGTCGTATCAACTTTACTGCTAATTTATCGGTTCAGTCTGTAAACAATACGATAGATGTTGCTGATGCTGACTTGTTTACTTGGGGTGTTCGTCAGAGTAAAGCGGCGGATGGTAAGTCCTTGACCAATTTAGCTTGGGGAGAACAATATGCAGGGCAACTTCAAACTATAGACTGGCAGAAAGAAATGACACGGACTGCTTTGTCGCGTAATTATCGGTTATCGGCCTCCGGAGGCAGTAGCACTTCCAACTATATGGCTTCCATAGGTTATACAAAAAATGATGGTACCATTATCAATTCTTGGTATGAACGGATTACAGCCCGTGCTAATGCAGTCAGCAAAATTCGTGACTTTCTGACTGTTAATACTAATCTTGCGTATGTTCGTACTGGTAGTCACGGAGGTGGGAACATGCGGCCATATGCTTTGACGGTTCCAACTATGGACCATCTTGATGAAAACGGTAATTTGATGAATGTACCTATCAAATATCCTGACGGAAGTTATGGGGTACCTTTGCAAGAGATGAATGGGGATGTACCGAGAGGTAGTGACAATTTAGTGGCGAGAGCATACGATAATGACAGCAAGAATTTTACAGACCGGGTACAGATTGATTTTGGTTTGACAGTGGACATTTTGAAAGGCTTAACATTCAAAACCACCAACAGTTACAATGTAACCAATAAAAGTTCTTGGGATTATTCACCTCGAAATGAACGTACCATTACTTCTGATGGTTTGGATACCTTTTCCATGGAAATGAGTCGTAGTAGTGATTGGAACAGTGAGAACTACTTTAATTATATTTTTGATACAAAGGGGCATCATATCAATGCTATGGTAGGGCAATCATTCAATCAGTCGGTAGATGGATTTGAACTAAAAGGAAGCGCTAAGGATTTTCCTGCGGATAACTATCGTGACATCGCTTCTACATTGAATTCTACTACTAAAAACGTTGAAGGTGCTTTAAAAGTTAAAACTACCAGTCTTTCTTATTTCGGTCGTTTGATTTATTCTTATAAAGATAAGTATTTATTTACTGGTACAATCCGTCGTGACGGTTCTTCAGCTTTCGGACGTACAAATCGTTGGGGAACTTTTCCTTCAGCTTCGGTAGCTTGGCGACTGAATGAAGAATCTTTTATAAAGAATCTGAATATTTTCAGTAATTTGAAATTTCGTATTGGCTGGGGTAAAACTGGTAGTTCTTATGGTGACGGTTCTAAATCTATTGCCCAGATTTCAACAAGTAAGATGTATTATTATTGGTGGAATGGGGTAAATTACACAGAACAGATGGGAGCTGCCAAAGACAAGGAAATTGATACGAATCTTCATTGGGAAACGAATGAACAGACCAATTTGGGTATTGATATGGGATTTATGGACAATGCCTTGAATGTAACATTGGATTATTTTATACGTAATTCTTATGATTTGTTGCTGGATCGTAATATGCGTCCTTCTACAGGTTTTACTTCCATTTATACGAATGCCGGTAAAATCCAAAATAAAGGATTTGAATTTGCTGTGAATTATCGTAAGACTTTTGGAGACTGGTTTGTCAATGTGGGAGTGAATGGTTCTGCCCTTAGGAATGAAGTAAAGGAAGTCGGTGATCCTATTTTTGCTACAGAGGCCTCGAAGGGATATGAATGGGACAACCATTCCATTATTAAGAATGGATATGCCATAGGTTCGTTTTATGGTTATCGTGTAAAAGGAATTTTTCAAAATCAGGCCGAAATTGATGCCCTTAACAATGCGTCTTCCACTGGTAAATACCAATCCGGTTCTACACAACCCGGTGATTACTATTATTGGGATAAAGATGGTAATGGATATATCAATGCGGACGATAAGGATATAATAGGCAATGGATTTCCTAAACTGACTTATGGTATCTCTATTAATGCCAATTATCGTAAATGGGATTTTATGCTTTATGGTTATGGAGCTTATGGGCAAGATATTCTATCGTATTCAGCGATGAGTCTGTCTTCTATCCATAATTCAACGGGTGAATTCCAGAATTGTTTGCAGGAATATATAAGTAATGCTTGGACACCAGAGAATCACAGTACCAAATATGCTCGTATGACGGTTTCGGACAATAATAAGAATACACGTGTGTCTGATGCTTGGATTAAAAAAGGTGATTTCTTCAGACTTCAAAATATTCAGGTCGGTTATACCTTTGATTGGGGAATGAGAATTTATGGGAGCATTGAGAATTTATTCACGATTTCTTCCTATAATAAATACGGTGATCCGGAGATAGGTACGGGGAGATTGAATTTGGTGGGATATGATTCAGGCCGTTATCCCTATCAGAGAACTTATAGTGTGGGTATTAGTTTACAATTTTAAAAAATAAGAATATGAGAAAGAACAAAATATTATCTGTTATCGGTGGATTGGCAGCCTTTATATTTACTTCATGTGATGGTATATTTGATGTGGATTATTATACATTTTTGCCCGAAGATTATATATTTACCAATGAATCTACTATTGAGGAGGGGCTATTGGGATGTTACGAATTGCTTTATCCGAATAGTTTCGGAGGGAGTTCGTGGGGGGTACGTCCTCATATGATGCTTGCGAACTTACCTACTTTAGATGTACAAGCTTCCGGATGGGATTTTAATTATTGCAAGTATGAGTGGACTGCTTCCGAGAGCCAGTTCCGTTATTCATGGAAGTGCTCGTATGCTGCTATCAGTCGTATAAACAGTCTGCTTGCGGGAATGGAGAGTGTCAAGGAATCCGTATTTAAGGAAGGGATAAAGGCGAAAAATGAAGTTATTGCTCAAGCCCGTGCCTTGCGTGCGTATAATTATATTTATTTAGGTAAGAACTTTGGACGTGTACCAATGTTGATGACCGGTGAAAACTACTCAACCTCTCCCGCCAAGCCTCGTCCTGAAACAGCTGATGAAATGTGGAAGCTCATTATTGAGGATTTGGAATATGCGACTGGTGTGCTTGATTGGCAACCGTTAAATGGCCAGTATGGGCGTGTAACGAAAGGTATGTGTCTGGCCTATTTAGCTGAGGCTTATATGTATAATAATGATTATGATTCTGCCAAGCAAAGGTTGAAGCAGATTATTGATAGTAAGACTTATGAATTACTTCCTTGTTTTGCTTCAGTTCACGATATGGGAAATTATTGGTCGAAAGAAAGTGTTTGGGAACATTCCTTCTATAAATTCTCTACAATGACCAGTAGTGCGAGTAAACTTACTGATGCCTTGATTCAGATGGGTTACCGTTGTGCTTCTATGGAACATGCAGGTTATGGCTCATTCTGCTTGTCATGGGAGTTTTATAATTCGTTTGAACCGGGTGATAAACGAAAGCAGTATTCGTGTGTTGCATTGGGTGAAACCAATCCTTATACCGGTGAAGCTATAGGGGTTGATCCTGCTTATAATGCAGAGTTTGTAGGGACAGACCATAATCCGAATGTTTATACATTGAAATATTGGCGGGAACAGCATGGAGCCATGAAAAAAGATCATAACTATAATCCTTGTTCACTTACCATGAAACGATATGCAGGTGTATTGTTGGATTACGCAGAGTGCTGTTTCCGTACCAACGATGAGGCAACCGGTTGGGAAATAATCAAGCAGATTCGCAACAGGGCGTGGGGAAATCTGGAAACTGGGATGTCGGGTGAATATGTGTTTGGTTTTGAGGATCTTTCTTATGTAAGAGATGATTATAAACTTAATAAGGTAAAAGTAGAGGTGCCTGATGCTAAGAGCTTCTATACCAGATATAAGGCAGAAAAAGGATATACGGCAGATGTATGGTTAGTGGCTCTGACGATTGAACGCCGTCATGAGTTCAACATTGAATTTGAATTGTGGTATGATTTATGTCGATCGGGAATGGCCGAACAGTTTATCAATTGCGAATATCCGATGAATGAAGGTTGGACGAAACGCGATTTTCCGTTCTATGACTACTACATGCTTTTTCCGATTCCTACGGATGAGATTTTGAATAATGATCTTATTAATGAAGAAGACCAGAATCCCGGATATTAAAAATAATAACCTATAAATTTTTAGTATATGAAACGATTGAGGTGTATTTGCATTTTACTGTTTTTGTTTAGTCTGGCTTATGCTCAGCAAGCAAAATATGTATTCTATTTTATTGGTGATGGAATGGGAGTAAATCAAGTGAATGGTACGGAAATGTATCTTGCGGAGCAGGAAGGCCGTATTGGAGTAAAACCATTGTTGTTTACTGCATTTCCCATTACGGGTTTTGCTACAACATTTTCTGCTTCCAATTCTGTTACTGATTCTTCGGCTGCGGGGACAGCTCTTGCCACCGGAAAAAAAACATATAATGGAGCTATTAGTATGGATAATGAAAGGAATGTCCTTCAAACTGTTGCTGAACAAGCGAAAAGGTCCGGTCGGAAAGTGGGCATAGCAACAAGTGTCAGCGTGGATCATGCAACTCCTGCTGTGTTTTATGCTCATCAACCGGATCGTAACATGTATTACGAAATAGCTCTCGATCTTCCAAAGGCTGGATTCGACTTTTATGCAGGTAGTGGCTTTTTGAAGCCTGCAACTTTTGCCAATGGGAAAGAAGCACCAACAGTTTTTCCTGTCTTTGAGGAGGCTGGATATGCGATAGCCAGAGGTCTGGATGATTTTAAAATAAAAGCTGCACAAGCCGGTAAGATGATTCTTATCCAGAAAGATGGTGCATCGCCTTCCAGTTTACCTTATGCTATCGACCGTAAGGAAGGGGATATGACATTGGCACAAATTACGGAAAGTGCCATCTCTTTCTTGACCAAGGACCGGGATAAAGGTTTCTTTTTAATGGTTGAAGGTGGGAAAATAGATCATGCCTGCCATGGTAATGACGCTGCTACTGCTTTTGAAGAAGTCATTGATATGGATAATGCGGTGAAAGTGGCTTATGAGTTTTACAAGAAACATCCGAAGGAAACTTTGATTGTTGTTACGGCTGACCATGAAACGGGTGGTATGGGTTTAGGGACTATCAAATACGAGTTGTCACTGAAATCTTTGGCTAGTCAGAAGCAATCTCAAGATATCTTGTCGCGTTATATTACAAACTTGCGGAAAGATAAAAACAATAAAGTTTCTTGGGAGGATATACAATCATTATTGGCTGATAAAATGGGCTTCTGGAAGGAACTGCCATTATCTTGGGAGCAAGAAAGGATGTTGCGTGATGAATACGAACTTTCTTTTAGAAGAAGGAAAGCTGTTTTTGAAGAGACCCTTTATGCACGTACTGAACCTCTTGCTGCCGCAGCCAAGAAAGTGATGAACCTGATTGCCATGGTGGGGTGGACGAGTGTAAATCATACAGCTGGATATGTACCGGTTTTTGCTATAGGCATCGGTTCCGAGCTGTTTAAAGGAAAGATGGACAATACGGAAATCCCGAAACGAATAGCGAAAGCTGCTGGATATAAATGACAATAGGTATGGAAAAGGCCATTCTAATTCAAATGATTGGAATGGCCTTATTTTTTAGCTGTTATTTATTGAATAGAAATCAGTCGCAGACTCTCTGCCGGAACCTGAACCCTACTGTGGCTTGTATACATTGATAAGATTGATTTCAGTATTCAGAGGTAAATTCTCAGAGGAACTGCCTACCCTGATGATGGCAGGACCTTCTTCGAAAGTCCAACCATGTTTCTTTTCGTCCCAATGGCACAACTGTTCCAGAGGTATGGAGATAGTAATTTCTTTACTTTCTCCGGCTTTTAGGGCTACTCGCTGGAAACCTTTCAGCTCGTGTGCCGGACGTTCGATGGCAGATTGAGGGCGTGTGATGTAGACTTGTGCTACTTCTTCCGCATTCATTTTTCCTATATTATCTAATGTGAAACTGACGTCCACTTGGCTTTTGTTGATTTTGGCTTGCAACGCTGAATATTGGAAATTTGCATAAGAGAGTCCATGGCCGAATGGATAAAGAGGAGATATATTCTTAGTGGCATACCAGCGATAACCCACAAAGATGTCTTCGGCATAATCAGCTTCGGCTTTTTGCTCTGCACGGAATTTATCTCTGTTTACGAGGTCTACGAATACATCGCGTGGCCTTTCTGGTTGTTGCTGAGGGTAAACCCCTAAATGATAGGCTGGCGAATCTTCCAGTTTTATAGGAAAAGTGAAAGGTAATTTCCCCGAAGGCGAAATTTTCCCGGACAGTACATCTGCTAAGGCATGTCCTCCCTCTGAGCCATTAAACCAAGATACTAAAATACTTGAAGAGTTTTTCTCTATTGTCTGCAAATCAACAGGACCACCAATTACCATTACCGAAACAATGTTTGGATTGGCTTTGGCTATGCTCTGTATTAATTCGTCCTGATGCGATGGTAAAGTGATATTTTTGCGGTCAGAACCTTCTGTTTCCACTTCGCGGTTGTTGCCTCCGACAAAGATGACCAAGTCCGCTTCTTTGGCTAAGGCGATTGCTTCTTGAACCAGCCGTTCGCTTTTTTCTCTGATCTCTTTCTCTGATGAGGCTGTTTCGTTGCTGTTGCGCTTGTGCCGTGAGGAACGTTCCTGCGGCAGGTAACCTTGTGCATACTTGATTTTGACATTGGTTCCCTCATAAGCCTTCTGTAGTCCTTCCAAGGGTGTAATTTCATATAAAGCCTTGACACCGGCACCTACACCGCCCGTAGCCATATGCCGGACTGCATTGTCTCCGATGACGGCTATGTCCTTCACTTTTTCGGTGTTTATGGGCAGCAGTCCGGAGTTTTTGAGCAATACGATGCTTCTGGAAGCAACTTCATAGGCAATCTGCTGCTGGGCAGGCAGGGAAGTCATTTGGGTATTGGCTTCTTCTTTGGGAACAGCCGGGATAGCCAGCCGCACACGAAGCAGGTTCCTTACTTTCTCGTCAATGACTTTTTCCGAGACGACACCGGCTTGTACCGAATCGAGCAATGCCTTACCAAAATATCTGTCGTTGGGCATCTCTACATCAAGACCTCCCAGTGCAGCTTTTGTGGTGGAGTGGGTGCCTCCCCAGTCGGAAATGACGATACCCTTAAATCCCCATTCACCGCGTAGGATTTTATTCAGGAGGCGGTCATTCTCCGAGCACCATTCACCTGACACTTTATTGTAAGCAGCCATTACACCGTAGGCATTGGCTTTCTTCACAGCCGCCTCAAAAGGGGCGAGGTAAATTTCTCTCATGGCACGTTCGGAAACTTTTACGTCTACGAATCCGCGCATGTTTTCTTGGTTGTTCAGTGCATAATGTTTCAGACAGACAGCTTCCTGATGGTCTTGTGCACCTAATGTATAGTTGACAGCCAGTTCACCACTCAGTAGGGGGTCTTCACTTAAATATTCGTAAGTACGTCCTCCGGTTGGGATGCGTTGTATGTTGATGGCCGGCCCTAAGATCATGTCTTTACCCCGGAGTTTAGCTTCGGCAGCCATTCCCTCTCCGTATTTGTATGCCATTTCCGTGCTCCATGTAGCTGCAAGGGCAGAGCCTGTCGGGAAGAAAGTGGCGGAATCGGTGCTTAAATGCAAGGAGTTCCATGAATGCGGTTCCATTTCTTCGCGAATGCCGAAGGGACCGTCGGCATATTCTATGTCAGGTATATTCAGACGTTCGACACCTGCCGATGAAAACATGTTTTTTCCGTGGAGCATGTTTATTTTTTCTTCCAGTGTCATTTCTGCTATGATGTTTGTGATTTCGTCCTCGTGTTGTGTCAGGGGATTGACCTTTTCATTGGTAGGACTACATGCAGAGAAACATCCTCCTATGCAAATTAGTAATGATAATGTTGAGTGTTTCATGGTATGATTTTTTTATTGTTATCTTGTTGTCAATGTAAAATGGAGGATACTGGGGGCATCACCTACTTGCGGTCCTCCCCAGTCTGTCTGGTCACCGTTGAGGATACGGAGCATTTTGAAATCACCGTTCTCATCATAGAATCCTTCTTGTACTTTCAGGTACTGCCAGGCTTTTCCTTGTTTTTTCCCTATTGGTTCGAAAGTGAACCGGCAATTAGTACCGATACCGATGAATTCGTTTTCGCCAAGTTGGATAATCATGGCCTTTCCGTTGGCCGGACGCTTTTCGGCGGCAGCGGTTTGCCCTCCACGGGTGTTGCCGAATTTGATGATGGCTTTCCAACTGCCTAAGCTGACGTACTGTTCTGAATGGTCGGAAGGCTCTATGACAGGGTGTATCCTGTCTTCTGCACTCCATTCAGCCAGCAAGTGTGCCATCGGTTTTAGTATTTCATATTCAGCGGATAAGGGGGATTGCCTTTGCATGTCTGGAGAAAAGTTCCTCCGTTGGTCTACGCCGAATGGGGAAAAGCCGATTCCTTTTGCGATGGTATGATAAAGGAATCTCGGGCTTCCGATGGTTTCGGGAACCATTAATGCGTTATCGGGGCGGGCATATAGTTCGAGCACTTTCAGGACCGCCTTGTCATCACGGAGGTAGATGTCCGGAGCGACGAAGTCGATGTCAGGGGCTGCGGCTTTCCAGATGGATATGACATTGTCCGTTGCACCGCCGCTTTCATAGTGGTCTGCTGTGGGATTCGTCAGAGGATCTCTTAAGGCAACATTGATGTATAGGGGAAGCGGATAAATTTCTTTTCCTGCTTTGGCCACATAATTGATATAACGGGCTACGTACCATGCATGGAAATATTCGTCTGCCCGTTCGCCAAAGACTTCCTTCCAGCTCCCTTTTGCATTTTTCGGTACATTCAGTTCTTTACAAACAGTGGGTGTCAGAATTTCTTGGGGAATGGAGCCTTCGAATAGTTTTTGGGCTTTCTTCGAATAGTCTCTTACGCTGCCCCATGTCCCTGGTTCATTCTCCACTTGTACCATGATGACCGTATGTTGTGTATCTGCTTCCTTCAGATAACCCATGAATCTGGCGAAAGCTTTGGCATCCGCTTTCATCGCTTCTTCACAATGCGGACTGGGAGAGTCTACTTCTTGACCATTTTTGCCGACAACATTGGGATACTTCTTAGAATCTGTTTTCATCCATTCGGGCATGTAGTGATTGCTTCCGTTCTTCCAGGTGGCAAACCAGAGGAAGATAAGTCTCATATTGTTTTGCCGTGCCTGATTTAATACTGACTGCACTTGTGAGAAGTCGAACTTGCCTTCTTGAGGTTCCAGTTGTTCCCAATATACCGGTATTTCTAATGTGTTGGCATGCATTTCTTTCATCACATTCCATACATTGGGCAGCATGGAGGCCCAGTTGGATGAGTTTCCGCATTGTCCTCCCAGAACAAAGAAAGGTTTGTTGTCCACCAAGAGTGTGTAACGTCCGTTTTTCTGTATAAGCTTGGGGATGGATGTGTCTGTTTGTGCTGACAGCCACGTTGTGGTAAGTAGCATGGCGATACAAAAAGCCCATGCCTTGTAATTGGAGATTTGTTTCATGCTTGTTGATTTTGAAAAGGTTATTATTTGGCAAAGATGCTGATTCTTTTCGTGAAACGGCTCTCTCTTTTGTGTCTGATAAGGGAGGATAATGTTTCCCGTTTATTATTTGTTGGCAATAACTGTTTCTGCAAGCATAAACCGGAGTAAAACCTATTCTTCCGGTGTCTCTTCAGCATCTTGTTCCGGATACTGTCCATCTTCTTCTTCTTCGTTGGTTTGTATTTTTCTGCTATGTTGCCTTATGAATTCGGAAGGGCTGATGTTGAACTCATCTTTAAAATGTTTGGAGAACACTTTGGGTGAGTTATAGCCCAATATGTAGGCAATCTCTGAGATTTGCATCTGGCTTTCTGTCAGGAGTTGTTGTGCCCGTTTCATGCGGATGGTCTTGATGAATTCGATGGGTTTCTTTCCCGTTATCTTAATCATCTTCTTGTAGAAGTAGCTGCGTGATATGTTCAGGCTGCTGGCAAGTTCCTCGACGGAAAATTCCGTTTCATTTATATTGTCTTCTACAATGGCGATGGCTTTTTCTATCAATTGCTGGTCAAGGGAGGTAATGGTGATGCGGCTGGGTTCGATCTTTATCTCCTGATTGAAGATTTCTTGCCGTTTTATATTCATTTCAATCATTTTGCAGATGCGGAGTTTTAGCACTTCCATGTTGAATGGTTTGGTAATATAATCGTCGGCACCGGTTTCGAGTCCTTCCAATTGGTGCTCTTCGCTTGCTTTGGCTGTTAAAAGTATTATGGGAATATGAGAATAACGTATGTCTTTTTTAATGTTTGAACACAGTTCCAGCCCATCCATTTCCGGCATCATGACATCGCTGATTATTAAATCTGCATCTTCTTTTTTTAAGATGGATAAGGCTTGTTTTCCATTGCTGGCTTTCAGTATATGATATTGTTTGGAAAGACTTTCAGAGAGAAACTTGAGAAAGTCGTAGTTGTCATCTACAAGCAGAATAGTGGATTGGCGAGATTCTTCTTCTGCCGATTGCATTTTGATTGTATCATCTTCTTCGATTACTTCACTGTTTTGGTGTAACGGGAATGTAATTAAAAAGATAGATCCGCAAGGATGATTGTCTTTGACACTGATTTTGCCATGATGCATTTTTATATATTCGGAGGCAATATGTAACCCAATGCCGCTGCCTCCGCTATTTGCCGGATTTTTGCTTGACTGATAAAATCGCTGGAATATTTTCTCCTTGTTTTCGTCTTCGATGCCGCAGCCGGTATCTGCGAATGTCAGTTCCAGATTTGATTCTTTCACCTCAATATTCATTGAGATACTTCCTTTGTTAGGAGTGAACTTAAAAGCGTTGGTTAGTATATTTGTACAGATTTTGCGCATTTTGTCATAATCAAAATCCATAAAAACAGAGTGTTGCGGGCAAGTGAGAGTATAGTTTATGCTCCTTTTTTGTGCTATCGGGTCAAAAGAGTAGAATATTTCGCTTAGAATGATGAGGATATTGTCATGTTTGCATTTCAGGCTCTCGGCTTTGGCATCCAGTTTTCTGAAGTCCAACAACTGGTTGATGAGTTCCAGCAAGTAGTTGGCGTTCTGCTTTACCATGTCAAGTATGCCTTTTCGGTGTTCGGGATGGTTTTCGAGAAATTCTTCAAGCGGATTAATAATCAGTGATAAAGGGGTGCGTAGTTCATGACTTATATTGGCGAAGAACTGTAGTTTCATGTCATTGATTTTTTGTTGTTTTTCATTTTCTATTTCAACAGTTTGTAGAATCAATTTTTGTTTGTGACGCATGCGCAGGCTTCGAATAACCAGTAAGATTAGGCACATGGCGATACATGTATAAATTGTGTATGCCCACCAAGTGCGCCATAGGGGAGGAAGGATATTGATTTTCAATTCTTTGATGTTTGGACTCCAAATGCCTTGTGAGTTGCATGCTTTTACAGATAATGTATAGTCTCCGGCAGGCAGCATAGACAGATTGACCTTATTGTTGTCTGCGTACACCCAGTCAAAGTTTCTTTGGTTAATTTTATAGGCATATTTTATTTTGTCTGTTTCTGCAAAGTCAAGTGCAGAGAAAGATAAAATGAATGAATTTTCTTTTTCAGTAAAAGAAAGGGTCTGTGTGCATTCAAGTGAACTTTCATTCGATAAGTTGGGATGGTATATTCCTGATTTGAGTTCAATCCCTGTCAGGTAGATGTTTGCGTGGTAGTCTGTTGCTAAAATTTCTTGGGGAATGATTGTCTGATATCCTTTGGGGGTACCTATTAAGATATTGCCATTGTCCAACTTGAGTATAGCATGTATATTGGTATCATTGCATATTAATCCGTCTTTTATGGTATAATTCACAATGTAATATTTTCCATTTACTATTTGGACTCGTGAAATACCGTTTCCCGTACCGATCCACATTTGTTTGTTGTTGTCTTCTATAATAGCTTTGACGAAGTTGGTGGCAAGCCCACTCTTCTGGTCAAGAAAAAGGATGGAATCGTTCTTCTGGTCCCAGACACTTATTCCATGTGAATGGCCTATCCAAAGAAGGTTGCGGCTGTCTTTGTAGACAGTAAGGATATTCTTTTCGCTGAAGTGGTTGTCTTCATCGAAAAGGCTATAGGTTTGGTTTTCTGTATCAATGATGATCAATCCTCCGTTGGAAGCTACATAAAGATATTTGTCGCTGTCATAGTACATATCTCGGATGAAAAACTCTCCGGGGCGATACAGAACTGTGTCGAACTCTTCGGTTTCGGGGTTCAGCCTTTGAACGTAACCTCTCATTGTCCCTATCCATATATAACCATATTTGTCGACTTTTACTGTATATACGTTGTTTTCGAGCAAGTGGCTGTTGCTTACTGTATACTGTTTGATTTTCCCTTTTGAGTAGCACAAGAGTCCTTTCTGATAAGTTCCGATCCACAAACGGTCTTTGGAGTCTATGGATAAATCAACCACAATATTGGCAGGGGTTGGTATTTTTTCATATAAGTCACTTGCCAATGATTGGCGGATTAAACCTGTACCATCCGTACCGTAATATATAAATTCCTGATCGGTGTCTTTACAGAAGGTCAGGATGTCATTGTACTCTGGAGACTTGTTGCACAGTATGATTTGAGACATCGGACTGTAATAGGATATGCCGTGTTTAAAGTTGCCTATATATACAATTCCATCTTTGTCTTGATAGATTGTACTAAGGTTGTTACTGGCAATGGTATGCTGCTTTAGAGGGGTATGGGTCAGGTTGGTAATTGATTTGTTCAAGGTATTGTATATGAATAGGCCCTTGTGGCTGGTAAGTATCCATACGTTTCCATTGCCTATGTCCAGGATGCGTTGTATCCGGTTATATTGCATGTCCTGGCCATTGTTTAACTTTATTTCTTCCCATTGCCGGGTGAAGCTGTTTTTGTGCAATAGCAGGCTGTTCTGGTATGTATATAACCATATATTCTCGTTCCGGTCGGTATAAATATGAGGCTCGTGGTTTTTCAATAAAGGTATGAATGTTGTAGGGATGGCGATTTCTTTGGTTTCAGAGGTCTGCTTGTCTATACTGTATAATGCGCCGTCGGAGTACATTATATAGATGGACTGTACTGCAATAGATATGTTTGAGATTTTTTCAGTTTGTAGGGGAAAAACCTTGATGGGGTTCTTGTCTTCATTTTGTAAATAGAGCTTGCTACGGTTGTAGGCCCAGAATTCATTTCTGGGAGTCATGCCTATTCTTTGAATGTTTTTGCTTGGTATATGTTTCTTTTCAAGTACGGACTTGTAATCGTTGCTGATTTTCCCTGTTTTATAGTCATAAATGCTGTATTCGTTGGCTGTTTTAATCCATATGTTGCCTTGCGGCCCTTCAAAAACTTCAAAGATGGCATCATCGGATAGTCCTGAATTACTTTGATAATATTGATGGAATGAGTAACCGTCGTATTTGTTGAGCCCTGATTCAGTTCCTATCCACAAAAAGCCTCTACTGTCCCTGAAGATGCTTCGGACACTATTGTTGGAGAGTCCTTCTGATATGGAAAGTTGTTTAAACATCATGGTTAGTGTTTTCTCGTTCGTATTTCCTGAAGTGGTGAGTATAACACACAAGATATAAATGGCGGTTGTGAATAGGCGCTTCATGTATTTCTTAATTTTAAATTAGGAAGGTTAACAATATCATAATTCAAAATTAAAAAT
Organism: Bacteroides sp. AM32-11AC; assembly: GCF_003603515.1. Lineage (NCBI taxonomy): Bacteria > Pseudomonadati > Bacteroidota > Bacteroidia > Bacteroidales > Bacteroidaceae > Bacteroides > Bacteroides sp. AM32-11AC. Next base: position 75,378 of record NZ_QTNH01000003.1, read on the forward strand.
AATATTCTGATTAGGCAAGACTATTTTTGTGTATATATTGAGGATTATGTCATTTGTTTGTTGAAAAATAATGTATTGTTTGTTTCCAAAGGTGCCGAAATGTGCATTGTGAAACAAAATTGGGTATTAAAAGACATTTTTATAACCTATGTTTCGCTTTGGAAAGGAATATATTTGGCAGCAAAATCACTTAATTCTAATATTATGATAAAGAAAATTTTAACGGTGGCGATGCTTGTGTGCACTTGCAGTAGTTCATTGGCACAGCCGCATGTCAATGATGGTACTTCGTATTTGATGAATCAGGCTTTGGATATGAGTACGGACTTCCTTGATTTAAGTAATACTTTATTCTTTGCAGACCATCTGGAATCATTCGACGTTAAGTCGGGTGAAGGACTGGTGAATTGGAAACGGGGGCATTTAATGCCACGTCAGGCTTTCAATACCAACGGTGCGCAACCCCGTAAAATGAGAATGCTCGATTTTCCTTTTACTGCTTATGAGAATGACCCGAACTTAAAATTTAAGATTGACTTTGTAACTCCGCGTACAGTACGTATTCGTATGCTTACTACTCCAGTGGAACCTAAGGTAAGTACATCCATTATGCTGGCGAAGGAACCGGGTAAAGATGAAAGTTGGAAGGTAACCGAAACGGAAAATACCATTGTCTATGCCGGTAATTATGGAACTGTACAAATAAACAAGAATCCTTGGAGGGTTGTATTGAAAGATAAGACAGGACGTATATTAAGTCAAACCGTTACTTTGCGTGATGCTGATTCTACGCAAGTGAAGTATACCCCTTTCAGTTTCATTAAAAGGGGAAGCGACAATGCTCGTCGTATCAATCCCGTGTTTACTCTGACTGCAGATGAGATGATTTTTGGCTGTGGCGAGTCTGCTACAGGGTTGAACAAAGTGGGGCAGAAAGTAAATCTGTTTGTTACAGACCCACAAGGTCCGGAAACAGACCAGATGTACAAGCCCATTCCTTTCTTTATGAGCAATCGGGGATATGGTATGTTCATGCATACTTCCGCACCTGTCACTTGTGATTTCGGTGCTACTTATATCGGGCTGAACAAAATGTTTATGGGCGACGAAAACTTGGATTTGTTCGTATTCTTCGGTGAGCCGAAAGACATCTTGGATGAGTACACTGATTTGGTAGGAAAACCGGGTATGCCTCCATTGTGGTCTTTTGGTACATGGATGAGCCGTATCACCTATTTCAGTGAAAAAGAAGGTTATGATGTGGCTGCTAATATCCGCAAGAATAAGTATCCGTGCGATGTTATCCATTTCGATACCGGTTGGTTTGATGTAGACTGGCAATGCGATTATAAGTTTTCTGAAAACCGTTTCCAGAATCCCCGGCAGATGTTGAAGGACCTGAAGTCGCAAGGGTTCCATGTCTGCTTGTGGCAGTTGCCTTATTTCACTCCCAAGAACCGTTATTTCCCTGAACTGATAGAGAAAAACATGTATGTGAAGAACGGTAACGGGGAACTTCCTTATGAAGATGTAGTGCTCGATTTCTCCAATCCGGAGACTGTAAACTGGTATCAGAACAAGTTAGCCGGACTCTTGAATATCGGTGTCAGTGCCATCAAGGTTGACTTTGGCGAAGCTGCTCCTCTGAACGGTATTTATGCCTCTGGCAAGAGTGGTTGGTATGAGCACAATCTCTATCCGGTGCGCTACGACATGGCAGTATCCGAGATAACCAAGAAGCTTCATAATGAAAATATTATGTGGGCCCGTGCTGCGTGGGCCGGTTCACAACGCTATCCGTTGCATTGGGGCGGTGATGCTGCTACGACGAATACGGGTATGCTGGGTACACTCCGTGCCGGTTTGTCCTTCGGTTTGTCGGGTTTCTCTTTCTGGAGCCATGATATGGGAGGGTTTGTAAAATCTACTCCCGAAGATTTGTATTGCCGTTGGTTGCCGTTCGGTTTTCTGACTTCTCATACTCGTGCACATGGGGCACCTCCGACAGAGCCGTGGTTGTACGACAGCAAGCGTGTACAGGATGTTTTCCGCAAAAGTGCAGAGATGAAATATCGGCTGATGCCTTATGTTTATGCCCAAGCTAAGGAATGTACCGAGAAAGGTTTGCCGATGTTGAGAGCCTTGTTCGTGGAGTTCCCTGATGACCCTGGAGCATGGAGGGTGGACGATGAATATCTTTTCGGTTCGCAGATTCTGGTTGCCCCCTTGCTCGAATCCGGTATAACCGGCCGCACCGTTTACCTTCCCGAAGGAAAGTGGATAGACTATCAGACGGAGAAAGTGTATGAAGGCGGATGGCACAGGATTGAAGCAGGCAGCCTGCCGATAATCATGCTGGTGCGCGACGGTTCGGTGCTTCCTCATCTGAAGTTGGCGCAGTCCACCTCTGAGATGGATTGGAGCAAGATGAGCCTGAAAGTGTATAGTGCCGATAAGAAACAGGCGGAGGGCTTGATATGCCTGCCTACAGACAACCGCATTCAGGTAGTGAAAGTGGATTGCGCAAAGGCGAAACCGCAGTTGCTGAATCAGGTTGAAGGCACTTCCCTGAGTTTCTGAACTTAATCTTTGAAAATCTATATTTAATCCACTCCTGCCGGTAGGCCGGGAAAAGAGTAAACCTTTTTTGCCACTATAGTGGCAAAGTCTTGCCATCACATTGGCAAAACTTAGCCAACGGCTTGGCAAGACCGTGCCAGCAAACTGGCAAAACTCTTATTCCCGGTATATTCCAAGCAGGGTCTTTGTTAAACCTAAGTATTTAGTATTTATGAGAAATGTGATGAAGTATTTGGGCATCATGTCAGTATCGCTGGCATGCGCCGGACCTCTCTTTGCAACAAGCGGATATCCGTTTGCAAGTGTCGCTGTAGTGCAGCAGAGTGTAGCCACCGTAAAGGGACAAGTGGTAGATGAGAAGGGCGAACCCATTATCGGTGCCAATGTCATCGTAGAGGGTACGACAAACGGTATGATTACCGATTTGGACGGAAACTTCTTTTTGCAGTGCCCCGTAGGCTCTACGCTGAAAGCCAGTTACATCGGTTATCTGACAAGGACCGTTAAAGTAACCGGAAACATGAATGCCTTGAAGATTATCTTGAAAGAAGATGCCGAAACATTGGAAGAAGTGGTGGTGGTAGGTTACGGTACGATGAAGAAATCCGACCTGACCGGTTCCGTTACTTCTGTAAATGCAGAGGAGATGATGAAACGTAATCCGGTGAACTTGGGACAAGGTCTGCAGGGAGCTGCCGCCGGTGTTTCCGTCATCCGTTCCTCCGGTTCGCCCGACGGGGGATTCAACATCCGTATTCGTGGTGTAGCCACCGTAAACGGTAGTTCCGACCCTCTTTATGTAGTGGATGGAGTGCAGGTCGGTACTTCCATTGACTTTCTTAATCCAAACGATGTGGAGAGCATTGAAATCCTGAAAGATGCCTCTGCTACTGCCATTTATGGAACGCGCGGTGCCAATGGTGTTATCATGATTACCACTAAAAACGGAAGCAAGGGCAAGGCACAAGTCAACTTCTCTGCCAACTATTCTCTTCAATTCAACAACAACAAGATAGACGTGGCCGATGCAGATCTCTTTGCCAAGGCAGTGCGCGAATCTTGCCGTAACGGTTCGGTCATGACCAATCTGGCTTTTGGCGAAGAGTACATTGGCAAATTGAATAGCATTGACTGGCAGGATGAAATGTCACGTACAGCGTTGCAGCAGAACTATAATCTCTCCGCTTCGGGTGGTACGGAAGCCACGCAAGCCAACCTTTCGGTGGGATATCTGAATAATGAAGGTGTTGTCATTGAATCTTATTTCAAACGTCTGACAGCCCGTGCCAATATCACTCATAAAGTGAAAGATTTCATTCATGTGGGATTGAACTTGAACTATACACATGCCCAGCATCACTTCAGTGGCAATATGCGTAGTTATGCGCAAGCCATTCCTACGATGGACTATGTAGAGAATGGAGTCTTTTATTCTATGCCTATCGTTTTGCCCGACGGTTCATGGGGACATTATAAACAAGAGTCTGATGGTGACATCAACAAGGGGGCCGACAACCTGGTGGCTGCAGCCAAGACCAGAACCGACCAGATTTCCAAATGGGACCGTTTGGTGGCCAGTGCATTCCTGCAATTGGACATTGCAAAGGGATTGACTTTTAAAACCATCGGTAGCTACAACTATTTCACAAAAGGTTATGATGGATATACCCCTTATAATCCTCGTACATTTGGTTCGAAAGACCGTAAGGACAGTTATTCTATCAATCAGAATCAGAACTCGGAGATTGCCTTAGAATCGTTTGTCAACTATGACTGGTCGAATGCCCATCATCGTGTAAGCGCTATGGCAGGTTTCTCTATCAGCGATACGGACGGTGTCTGGCTGAATACCAGTGCCAGTGATTTCCCGGCTGACAACATTCGCCAGATTTCTTTGACAAACGACCCCAGCTCCAAGAATACAAATGGGGGACGTGACTTGAAGACCCGTTATCAATCTTATTTCGGACGTCTGACCTACAGTCTGAATGACCGTTATATACTGACGGCTACAGTACGCCGCGACGGTTCTTCCAACTTCGGTTCGGGCAACCGGTACGGTACTTTCCCTTCCGCTTCTTTGGCATGGCGCTTGTCAGAGGAGAACTTCATCAAGAATCTGAATCTTTTCAGCAACCTGAAGATACGTGCAGGTTGGGGGCAGACCGGTAATGCGGGTAGCGGAACCAGTCTTTCTGTCCCTCAGCTCTCTTCTTTGGATTGTATGTATTATGTCATGGCCGGGGGCGGCATGATGAATGCAGCCGGTATCGCACAGCAAAAGGAAATTGACACCAACCTGAAGTGGGAGACCAACGAGCAGACCAACATCGGTCTGGACATGGCCTTTATGAACAACGAGCTTTCATTCTCGGTGGACTACTTTATCCGTGACTCGAAAGATTTGCTTATTTATCGTCAGATCCGTCCTTCTACCGGTTTTACGTCTGTCTATACCAATGCCGGACATATCCGTAACAAAGGTTTTGAGGTTAGTGCTGCGTGGAATAAAAGTTTCGGTGATTGGAATGTAGGAGTACGTGTAAATGGTTCTACCTTGAAAAATGAGGCGGTAGAGGTGGGTGACCCTATTTTCTATAAAAACAACAGTTATGGTACGCAGGATGGTGATGACTGGGACAATCACTCCATCACACAGAACGGTTATGCCGTAGGTTCTTATTATGGCTGGAAAGTGGCCGGTATTTTTCAGAACCAGCAGGAGATTGATGCCTTGAATGCTCAATCGCCTACAGGCAAGTACCAGGATGGTGACACCGCTCCGGGTGACTTCAAGTATATCGACCTGAATGGCGACGGCCAGATTACAGACGAAGACCGTACGGTTATCGGTAATGGTTTCCCGACTCTTTCCTACGGTTTGAACCTTACTGCCTCTTACAAGAATTTCGACTTTTCAATGAATATGTATGGGGTAGCCGGAATGGATGTCTATTCTTACAGCGCTGCCCGTCTGACTTCTATGTATGGTCCTGACGGCGGTTACCAGAACGTTCTGGCAGAATATGTGAAGAATGCCTGGACTCTTGAGAATCCCAATGGCAAATATCCGCGTATCACCAAGGGCGACCACAATAAGAATCACCGTTCCAGTGACGCTTTCATTAAGAAAGGCGATTATTTGAAGATTTCGAACATTCAGTTTGGCTATACTTTCCCGAAGAATTTGGTAAAGCACGCGAAGATGGAGAATGCCCGCATGTTTGTCAGTGCAGACAACATATTGACGCTTTCTTCGTATAACAAATGGGGTGATCCGGAAGTCGGTTCGGACAGAGTGCTGCTGACAGGTTTCGATGGCGGACGCTATCCGTTCCCGTTATCCGTCTCTTTCGGTGTGAGTGTACAATTCTAATCTAATACTTAACAGATAAACAAATCATATTATGAGAAAAAGTTTTTACCATATATTGTTGTTGGGTGCTCTCACCTTGGGTACTACCAGTTCTTGTGATGACTATTTGGAAGTCGATCATTACGATATTCTGCCCGAAGATTTCATGTACCGGAATGAGGCAAATATAAAGTCGGGGCTTTATGGTATTTATGATACTTTTTATACCTATCAAGGCAGTGATAATAGTGGCGATGATACGACATGGGGATTTAAGCCCAATGTATTTATTGCCGGACACAGTACGATGGATTGCCAGGCGTCCGGCTGGGATGCCGAATGGCAACGTCATGCGGTATTAGCCAATAAAGGTTCGCTGGATACGGCTTGGCGTATGAGCTATAAGGGTATTGACCGTGCCAACCGTTTTCTGGCCGGATTGCAGAATGTGGACGTTTCCGTGCTTTCTGCCGAAAAGAAAGTGCAGTTTGAAGCCGAGGCGCGTGCCATTCGTGCATACAATTACTTGTATTTGTCAAAAGTCTTTGGCCCTGTCCCCATGTTGCTTACGGGTGAGACTTATACAACCAGTGCAGGAAAGGCGCGTCCTGAAAATCTGGAAGGCACTTATCAGGTTATTGAGGAAGACCTTAAGTTTGCCATGGAAAAGCTGGATTGGGAACCTGCCGATGGAGAATACGGTCGTATTACGAAAGGTTTCTGCAAGGCATTTTTGGCAGAACTCTATATGTATCAGAAGAAATTTACTGAAGCCAAGAAGGAATTGAATGACATTATTACCAGTAATACCTATGCATTGGAGCCGTGCTATGCCAATCTTCATGCCTGGGACAACCATTGGACAAAAGAATCCATTTTTGAGGTGGCTTATCATATTCACGGCAATATGAATTGGGGAGGCAACAGCCACGATGACGGCAAGATATGGTATGGCTATATGTGTGCCGCTCCCGAGTATGGCGGTTGGGGGTCCTTGGCTCTGTCTTGGGAGTATTATCGCTCTTTTGAGCAGGGAGACAAGCGCAAGGAGTATACTTGTGTAGGTACGGGTGACGTACATCCTATTACCAATGAAAAACTGGGTACCAATCCCTCTTACAGCGGATATGTACAAGGCTCTGAAAATGTACCTTGTGTATATTCACTGAAGTATTGGAGAAAGCAACCGGGTAAGGACGGGTTTGTGTATTGCCCGATTTCATTGACTTTCAAACGTTATGCAGGCGTATTGCTGGATTATGCCGAATGTTGTTTCGAGACGGGCGAGGAAGCAACCGGTTGGGAGATGATCAGGCAAGTGCGTAATCGTGCGTGGGGGAACTTGGAAATTGGTGTACAAGCCATTGATTTTCCGCAATCTATGTTGAGTACAACTATTGTCGATGTGCCCGATGCAAAGACTGTCTATGCCGAATATAAGACGCGGAAAGGGTATACAAGTGATGTATGGAAAGTGGCTTTGACACAAGAGCGCCGTCACGAACTCAATGCAGAGTTCTCTTTATATTTCGACCTTTGCCGCATGGGGCTGGCAGAAGAATGGTTCAGATGCGAATATCCGAAAACGAAAGCCAATTCTACACCGGAGGAGTGCTGGGAAACTGGCGATTCTTTCCGTTATTTTGAGCATCAGAAATATCAGGAGATTTTCCCAATACCTACTAATGAGATTCTTAATAATCCTCTCATCAATTCGGAGGACCAGAATGAGGGATATTGATGACTCTAAAATTGTGCTAAGAATAGACAATTATATTGTTCTGTTATTCTGAACGAAGTGAAGAATCTCTTCTACAGAAAAGAGATTCTTCACTATGTTTGGGGTATGTATTCCTGAATGAGCAAATCAGATGATTAAGTGTCCACAATTTAAACTTGTAGTTAAGTATGGCAAGAAAAACATTTTGTTTCCTTCTATTTATATGTATGGGCGTGTGTGCATGTACTGTTCGGCATAATTCGTTACGGTCGACATTGTGTGCGGAAATTGTTGCCAATGTCCGGGACAGTGTACTGCCATTTTGGATGGATTATGCAGTGGCGCCTGACGGCGGTTTTTATGGGACTGTATTGCGGAATGGTACTCCGGTGGTAGATGCTCCCAGAGGAGGAGTGTTGAATGCCCGGATTCTGTGGAGTTTTTCTGCTGCATACCGTACATTTGGAGATGAATCTTATCTGAAACTTGCCAACAAGTCTCAGCGCTATTTTATCGATACATTTATTGATAAGAAGAACGGTGGGGTATATTGGCTGGTCAATCCCGATGGTGAGATAGTGAATGCTTCTAAATATACTTATGCCATGACCTATGCCATCTATGGACTGGCAGAGCACTATCTGGCGACGGGTAACGACGAAAGTCTGAAAACTGCTATTAGTTTGTATCATGTCTTGGAAGAAAAAGGTCGCGAACCGCAATATGACGGTTATGTGGAATCCTTTACCGAAAATTGGAAGAAATTGGAGCGATATGACAATAATGCTCCCAAGACCATGAATGCCCATCTGCATGTGTTGGAAGCTTATACCCTTCTATATCAGTGCTGGAAAGACAATGGCTTGAAGAAAAGGCTTGAGTTTTGCGTCGATTTGTTCATGAACCGCATTTACGACCCGTCAAGGAAGCATTTCAATCTGTTCTTTGATAATGAGTGGAACAGTCTGGTCGAAATGGATTCTTACGGACATGATGTTGAGACCGGATGGTTGCTTTGTGAGGCTGCCCGTACGCTGGAAAATCAGGACTTGATAGAACAGACAAATCAGCTTGCATTGGATGTGACGGAAGCTTGTCTGGCTGAAGGAATGAGTGATAAAGGCTATATGATTTACGAGAAGAAAGGTGACAGAAAAACCAAGCATGCCTCATGGTGGGGCCAGATTGAAACGGTGATAGCTTGTGTCAATGCTTGGCAAATCAGCGGGAGTGACGTTTATCTACAATCGGTTGATACGGTCTGGACTTTTGTCAAAGACCATATGGTGGACAAGGAATACGGGGAATGGTATAGCGACTGTTTCGACGGAGAGCCTAAAAAGGAGGCTCCCAAAGTAAGTATGTGGCGTTGTCCATATCATACGGTACGCTTGGGAGTGGAAATGTATAATCGTTTAAAATAATACGTATGAAGAAATTGATAATAGGTGCGGCATCACTGATGCTTTGTGCAGGTTTGCAAGCCCAGGACTTCAAGATTAACCCGTCGGGGTATTTTGAAAACCACGGGGCCAATGTGATGGTTTTCAGTGATGTCTATCCTGAAGGACACCAAGGGGGTGTCACCTTGGTTTTGAATGGAGACCGCAGGGCCGCAGGCGGTGATGTGCGTTTCGAGATTTCGCAGGGGCAGTGGCAGGGATTGCCCAAGATGAGGAAACGGGTGGTGGATGAGGCTGCTAACGAAATCCGTGTCACACTGAGCTATCCTGACTCGGCCAAGCATATGGCGGGGTTCAATCCGATGCTCTATCCGGATTTTGCTTTCGGCTATACTATCAAGGTGAAAGGGGAAAAGGACTATCTGGTATTGACTGTTGATTTGGACCGGCCGGTTCCGGAGCGCTTTGCCGGGAAGCTCGGTTTCAATCTGGAGCTGGTGCCTTCTACCTTGTTGGGCAAGCCCTGGATTATGGATAACCGGACGGGTGTTTTCCCTCATCAGGCGATGGGGCCCACCATGAAGCAGACCTCCAATATGGAGCATATCGGAGACTTCAATCCTAAGGGGAAAGCCAGCCTGGACCAGTTGCTTCTGGACCGGAAGACTTATAATCCGATGATTGCCGATGATATTGTCTCTGCCCCTCTTGCCGCGGGAAAAAAGTTTGTGCTCAATCCGCAGGATGAGTTGGCAAAGATTACGATTGAGAGTGAGAAGGGAGATTTGATGCTGTATGACGGACGGATAAACCATAATAACGGTTGGTTTGTGCTTCGTTCGGAATTTCCGGCAGGAACGAAAGGGAATGCGGTGAGATGGATTATCCGTCCCACAGTTACCAAGGAGTGGCGCTATGCACCGGTGGTACAGGCCTCTCAAGTGGGTTATCATCCCGGACAGAAGAAAGTGGCTGTCATCGAATTGGACAAACGGGATACAGATTTCCGGCAACCTGCCCTCTACCGTATTGCGGCCGACGGCAGGAAACTGGTGAAACAGCAGGCTGCCAAGGATTGGGGAGATTTCCAGCGTTACCATTATTTGCAGTTCGACTTTACGGAAATTACGGAAGAGGGACTTTATCAGGTGATGTACGGTGATGCGGCTTCTCCGGTGTTCCGTATTGCAAAGGATGTTTGGGATAAAGGAATCTGGCAGGCGGAGGTGGAATATTTCCTGCCGGTACAGATGTGTCACATGCGTGTCAACGAGAAGTATCGTGTATGGCATGACTTCTGTCACCAGGACGATGCCCGAATGGCCCAAACGAATATCAATCACATTGACGGATATAGCCAGGGACCTTCTACTCTGTGTAAATATCAGCCGGGCGATCTTGTTCCGGGATTGAACGTAGGCGGTTGGCACGATGCAGGCGATTATGACCTGCGTGTGGAGTCGCAGGCAGGTGAAGCCTATATCCTCGCTATGGCTTGTGAGAATTTCGGTGCCTACTGGGACGAGACTTCCATTGATTTCGAAAAACGGATTGTAGAGATACACCAGCCTGACGGGAAAAACGACTTGTTACAGCAAGTGGAAAACGGGGCTTTGACCGTAGTAGCCGGTTGGAAGGCATTGGGACGCCTCTATAGAGGAATTTTGTGTCCTACTGTACGGCAATATGCACACTTGGGAGATGCTTCGGCCCATACTGATCATGTCAGTGGAACGGCTGATGACCGTTGGGTGTTTACGGAAGACAATCCGGGACGTGAGTTACAGGTGGCCGCTTGGCTGGCAGGTATTTCACGCGTGCTGAAGGGACATAATGATACTCTGGCGGCAGATTGTCTGGAAATAGCCCGTGAGCTGTTTAAGATTACACGTTGTGATAACAATTGGATACTGACAACGAAAGTACATGCCGCCGTAGAGCTTTATCTGGCAACGAAGGAAGCCGGGTACCGCGATTTCGTTTTGCAGCAGCAGGATTTCATCTGCAAGAATATCCGTCAGACGGGCTGGTTCATCGGGCGGTTCGACCAGGCTGTGGGCAATGTCCGTTTCAGCAAGGCTATTCGTAAGGCATTGCCGGAGTTACAGGCCATGTATCAGGAGTATAGCAGTAAAACCCCGTATGGAGTGCCACACGACAGAGGTAACCGTTCTTCCGGTTCATGGGAGCCTCAGCATTTGGGCTATAACTACTGTTATTTACATGCTGCTTATCCTGACTTATTTACACCGGACTACATTTTTAATGCCGTCCAGTATCTGCTGGGTATGCATCCGGGACGTAACCAGGCAGCTTTTGTAACGGGGGTTGGTGCCGAAACGATGAAGGCCGCCTATGGTGTCAATCGTGCTGATTGGTCTTATATCCCGGGTGGAGTTTCTCCGGGTACTAATCTGATTCGTCCCGATCTACCGGAACTGCTTCATTTTCCGTTCTTGTGGCAGGAAGGTGAGTATTGCCTGGGTGGACATGCTACGTGGTTTATGTATATGGTATTGGCGTCTAATAAAATATTGAATTGCAATGAATAGTAAAATAAAGGTAGATAAGTTTGTAATTGTAGTTTTTCTGCTCTGCATGGTTTGTAATATGACCATGCAGGCAAAAGCTTACGAGAGTTTCAAAGTATCCATTTATGTCCGTGCTTACGAGGTAGACAAGATGAAGGACATCCATTGGCTGGATTCTACCTGGAATGTGATTTCACAACAGTTGGAAGTGGACAAGATTTATCTGGAAACACACCGGGACTTGCTGGTTGTGGAGGATGCCACTCTGGAGCAGGCAAAGAAATTCTTTCATGACCGGGGTATAGAGACAGCTGGAGGTATTACCTATACCATCAACGAGGCAAACAGTTTCGAGACATTCTGCTATTCCAATCCCGAACACCGCAAGATGGTGCAAAAGATTGCGGAACACACGGCGAAACACTTTGATGAGTTTATTCTGGATGATTTCTTCTTCACCAGCTGCAAGTCCGACATAGAAATAAAGGCAAAAGGAATGCAGAGCTGGACGGACTACCGCTTGAAGCTGATGACCGAGGCCGGTCGTGACCTCGTGCTGAAACCTGCCAAGAAAGTGAATCCTCAGGTAAAGGTGATTATCAAATATCCCAACTGGTATGATCACTTTCAAGGTTTGGGATTTAATTTGGAGGAAGGTCCCCAGCTCTTTGACGGTGTCTGGACCGGTACTGAAACAAGGGACCCGGCAGGTAATCAGCATTTGCAGAACTATCTGAGTTATAATATTATCCGTTATTTCGATAACCTGCGTCCGGGTTATAACGGTGGGGGATGGGTCGATGTAGGTGGACTGAACATGGGTATGGACCGGTATGCCGAACAGCTTCATTTGACCATGCTTGCCAAGGCTCCCGAGATTATTCTCTTTGCCTATCACCAGCTTCTGGATGTGAAGTTGTCTCCTAAATACCGTACTCCCTGGCAGGGAATGGGTACCAGCTTTAACTATGATGAGGTGACCGCTCCCATCCGGTTGGAAGACGGCTCTTTGGTAGAACCTACCACGATGGCCCGTATAGCCGGTGTTGTGCTGAAACAAACGGATAAGTTGATTCATAAGCTGGGGAATCCGGTGGGTATAAAATCCTACAAGCCTTTTCATGCCGCCGGTGATGATTTCCTTCAGAACTATTTGGGCATGATAGGTTTGCCGATGGATATGCGTCCTGTTTTTCCGGAAGACCAGCAAGTGGTTCTGCTGACTGCACAAGCTGCACAGGATACGGAAATTATGGCTAAAATCAAGAGACAACTGCAAAGCGGGCGTGATGTGGTGGTTACGAGCAGTTTGCTGAAAGCCATTCCTGAGAAGCTTACAGAGGTAGCCGAGTTGCGTTGTACTGATTTGAAGGCTCTTGTCAATGATTTCGGCCGTTACGGGCAGTCCGGACGTGACCTGTTGATTCCGCAGGTGCAGTATTATACGAATGATGCTTGGGAGATGGTCAGTGCCGGTCGTCCGCTGACGGGTGGAGTTTCGGGCTATCCTATTCTGTTGAGAGCCCCGTATGCTACCGGTAATCTGTATGTTCTTACCATTCCCGACGATATGGGCAATCTGTATGATTTTCCGGCCAATGCCTTGAATGAAATTCGTCGCATTATGAGTAAGGACATAGGAGTCTGTCTGGAAGCTCCCTCCAAAGTAGGCCTGTTTGTATATGACAATAAAACGCTGGTGGTAGAGAACTTCAATGACGAACCGGTAGAGGTGCGTATCGTGACCGGTGATAAGGTGATGAAGCTGGAAAGCTTGGAGGATGGGACTGTTTTGAGTCCTCTTCCTGCCGGACCGGTGATACAGACCAGACGTCCGGTTACGCCTAAGAATTCTTTCCGTTTATTACTGTTGCCCCATTCATATAAGGCATTCCGATATAAATAATGGGTAAGAAGATTGCCGGGTGACTATTTGAAAGAGCAAGGAGGCTGGTTTACTGTAAAACCAACCTCCTTTGCTTATTCATGAGCATGCTTATGCTCCCCCAGTATTCTGTGTGGCAGTGTTCCGTGTCCCAATAACTCTATCGGGCAGTTGAAGTTCCGTTCCAGCCACTCCTCCGTGACACCGGTGTCGGGGTGGTAATCCAGCGTTTCGTTGACGCAAGCGATAGACTTGACTTGCTGCAATACCGTACCGATGTCATGGCTGACGAGGATGATGGCACATTCTTCATTGATTTCTGTCAGTAGTTCGTAGAGGCGGGCTTCAAAACGCTTGTCAATGTAGGTACTGGGCTCATCAAGAATCACGACCTGTGGGTCGGAGATGATGGCACGTCCCAGCAAGGCGCGTTGCAACTGTCCGCCGCTCAAGGCACCTATGGCGCGTTGTTCCATGCCTTCCAGTCCCATGCGGGCTATCACATGGCGGGCCTTTTCCCGGTGTCGGGTATTGAAGCGCGAAGCAAGTGGCTTTTGGCTGCTGAGGCCTGAAAGGATGACTTCTTCTACTGTAATGGGAAACTTCCGGTCGATGCTGCTGTACTGGGGCAGATACCCCATGGATAATCGAGTGTTGAGGGGTAGGCATTGAGAACCGGCTACTTCGGGTGACGGGGAATCGGTATGATAAAGTATCTCTCCGGCAGTGGGCTTCAGCAGTCCCAGGATGCACTTGATAAGTGTGGTCTTTCCTCCACCGTTGGGGCCGATGATACCCAGAAAATCACGTTCGTAGATAGTCAGGTTTACATCGTGCAACACAGTCCGGTTATCGTATCCGGCACTGAGGTTCTTTATTTCTATAATAGGAGATGCGAGCATGTTTTTTTCTTTATTCTCCTTCTCCTTTAGGGGAACGAGGGGTGAGCAGTGCTTGGGCCGTATTCATCATCTCCTCCTCCCAGTCGTATGAGAGGGGATTGATAGCCACCACCCGGGTTCCGGTCTGCTGGGCGATAAGGTCGGCATTGCGGCGGTCGAATTCCGGCTGTACAAAGATGACGCGTACCTTCTCCTTCTTGCAGGAGTTTATCAGGTTCTTCAGATGGGTGGGAGAGGGTTCCTTTCCACCGGCTTCGATAGGAATCTGGTGCAGGTTGTAGTCGCGGGCAAAGTAGGAAAGTGCCGGATGATAAATCATGAAGGCACGGTCGGCATTCGGGCTGGAAAGCATCTGGCAGATGAGGCTGTCTGTATGCTCTATCTGCCGGATGAGTACGTTGTAACGTTCCATGTAGACGCTTTCATTGGCTTTGTCTATGGCGCAGAGTGCATTCAGAATGTTTCCGGCAATGATTTGGGCGTTGATGGTGGAATTCCAGATGTGGGGTTCCACACCACCGGCGTGCGTATGGCCTTCGTGTACATGCCCGTCTTTATGATGATGTGCATGGGTATCGTCCAGAATGAGTTCCACATTCTCGGACATATCGAAGAATTGCAGGTGGGGAGCATTGTCCGTCAGTTTTTCCGTCCATGTCTGCTCGAAACCGATGTAGCCGATGCGGAAATAGGCCTTGCTTTGGGCAAGGTCGACAAGCTGCTGGGGCGTGGGGTCGTAGGTTTCCGGACTTGAACCTTTGGGCACCATGCTGACGACGGTGAATTCATCGCCGGCAATGGCTTCGGTGAAATACCGCAGCGGCTCGATGGTGACGGTAATCACGGGTTTATCGTCATTCTTCTTGTTCTGTTGGCCTCCTTGCTTGCACGAGAAGAGCAAGGTGGCTATGAGGAGTAAAAAACAAAACTTTTTCATTTACAATTTACTATTTACAATTTACAATTTGGCTGCGCTGTGGCAGGGGGCATCAACTATTCATTATCAACTATTCCTTATCCATTATCACTTCCTCTTTCCTTCCCCTCAGTATCTCCCGTTTCCCTCCGGGGGGGCCTGGAAGACGCTCTACCTTGAATCCTATGGCTTGCAGCATGCGACGTACTACTCCTTTGGCGCAGTAGGTGGTCAGCACGCCATCAGTGCTCATGGCGGCATGGATATTCCGGAAGACTTTTTCCTCCCACATTCCCGGTTGCTTTTCGGGTGCAAAAGCATCGAAGTAGACAACGTCGAACGGAGATTTATTAATCATTAACAAACTGTCGATGCTTATTGTTTCGATATCTGCCCGCACTTTTCTCAGTGTGAAATAAGGAGTTATGGCAACTTCTTCTTCCCACGCAGCCCGATGCAGTTCCTCGAACAGAGGATTGTCGCTATATTTTAGCGCATCCACCTCCGGCCATGCAAGCGGATAGAGTTCGATACCGGTATAGTGCACAGGTCTCTTTTCCTTTTCGGCAGTTTCCAGTGTAAGCAGGGCATTCAGCCCGGTGCCGAAACCGATTTCAAGGATATGCGGGCGGGCAGTAGCGGATGCTTTCAGTCCCATGTCGATGAAGATGTGCTGTGATTCTGTACGTGCCCCCTTTACCGAATGATAATGTTCATTCAGTTCCGGTACAAACAGTGTCGCACTTCCGTCTTCCGTCTTCTCTATGATTCGTTGCATCACTTCTGCTTTTGTTGAATGTTTTTATTTAGTTTAATTCTCTGTGATTCAGCGTGTTGTTGCGCCTATATATCCAGCGTGCTGCATCTATACATCCAGCACGTTGCATCTATACATCCAACGCGTTGTATCTATACATCTATTGCTCAAACTCACTACATGTCAATAATTCATCATCGAAATGGCTCCTTGCAGTGCCCACAGCATAGCTATGTAGCGCACCAGTTTCCCTGCAAACATGGACGTGGTGGTCAGCATCAGATTACTGCGCATGAAGCCCAGTGCAATGGCTATGGCTTCTCCCACAAAAGGCAGAAAGGCGAAGAAAGCCATCAGTGCCCCTTTCCCTTGGAGGAAATGCTGCATCCGTTCTATCTTTTCCCTTTTTACCTTGAAATATTTCTCAATCCAGTCTATACGTCCCAGACGTCCCATGTAGTAGCACGTCATGCCTCCCAGCGTATTTCCCAAGGTGGCGGAGAGTACGCACAGTGCCGGGCTCAGACCGACCTTGACCAGTGCTACCATCACTATCTCGGAACTGAACGGAATGATGCTTCCTGCCA
Source organism: Bacteroides sp. AM32-11AC (assembly GCF_003603515.1). Lineage (NCBI taxonomy): Bacteria > Pseudomonadati > Bacteroidota > Bacteroidia > Bacteroidales > Bacteroidaceae > Bacteroides > Bacteroides sp. AM32-11AC. The sequence continues at coordinate 92,014 of NZ_QTNH01000003.1, forward strand.
ATAGGGCAGAGATGAACAGACCGACATATCCCCAGTCAATTAGCAGCTGTACGAGTGTATCTACAAAAGCGTCCATATGTTGAATCCTAATAGAATGAATAATCCGATAAATGCACAAATGAAGAATATATTGGAACTGCGGCTATTTGTCAGTACAAACAAGTGTCCCGCCAGGATGCTGACACCGATGAGCAGGAAGGACATCAGGTGGACACTCAATACCGGTTGCAGTCCGATATAGACAAAGATGCAGAAATTCAGCAGGATGAGGAAGTGTAGATAGCTTCGGGTGCGTATCTTGTCTTCATAGCCGGCAATGAGACAGTGTGCCGCGCTGATGATGAACAGAACAAGGAGATATCCGAGGGTGGCGAGTTCCCACGGCTGATAGTCGAACCGGGTGGGAGCGAAGGTCACCAGCTCGCGGAAGGGCTGGCAGAAGAGTTCCATTTGCCCGTAGTAGAGGGCGTGTCCCAGCAACAGCCAGTAGGGTACGCTCCATCCTACCAAGGAAGCGAAGAAACTTTTGGGTTGGAGAGACTGGAAGTTGTAGGCACCTATCCAGAAGATGGGGACAAACAGCATGAGCTGCGGAAAAAGCAGGCTGCCCAGTCCGATGAAGACAAAGGCGTGGAAGAGACTGCCTGTGGGCCGTGCCTGCTGGTAGCTCTTGAAGAGGAAAAACAGTGCCACCAGGAAGGAGGCGGCTGCCAAGTCTCCCGCATACAGCATGTGTAGGCTGGGGCAGACGGATATCAGCAGGAAGTAGACAGAAGTCTGTACCGATGCCCGCATCCGGATGATGGCGAACGTATTGTTGAGCTGTATCAGGAAGTACCCGATGACGGCATACAGAATAAAGCTGAAGAGACGGTTTGCCCAGGTGGGGATGCAGAAGTCGCAGAATGTTTCCCAAAGGGAATATCCGCTTTGCTGTGTCTCCGTCTCGGGCAACAGAACAGCGGTCAGTATCCAGCAGGATACTGAAATCAGGATAGCGGTGGGTAGTGTGAACCGCCCTGCCGTTATCCGGTTCTGGAATCTCTTCGTTCTCATTTATAAGTCAAATCCGATGTCGCGACGGAAATATTTCTTCTCGAAGTCTATCATGTCGGCCACGCGGTAGCTCTTCTGCAAGGCTTCTTCCTTCGTTTCACCATAGGAGCAGACGGCGATGACACGGCCACCGGAGGTTACGGTCTGTCCGTCTTTGGTGGCTGTTCCGGCATGGAAGAGGATGCTGTCTGTTTCGGCAGCCTTCTCGAATCCGGTCATCACCTTGCCCTTTTCGTAGGCTTCCGGATATCCTCCGCTCACCAGCATGACGCAAGCGGCTGTGCGTGGGTCGAATTCCAGTGTACGCTGGTCGAGGTCGCCCTGGGCAACGCCTTCGAGTAGGTCTACCAGGTCGCTCTTGATACGTAGCATTACACTTTCGGTTTCGGGGTCGCCCATGCGGACGTTGTATTCAATCACCATCGGTTCGCCCTTCACGTTGATAAGTCCCAGGAAGATGAAGCCTTGGTAGCCGATTTCTTCTTCCAGCAGACCGTTTACGGTAGGTTCGATGATGCGGGTGCGTACTTTTTCCATAAATGTTTCGTCGGCAAAAGGTACGGGAGTAACGCTGCCCATACCGCCGGTGTTGAGGCCTTTGTCGCCTTCGCCGATACGCTTGTAATCTTTGGCTACGGGCAATACCTTATAGTGGCGGCCGTCTGTCATCACGAATACGGAACATTCGATGCCGCTGAGGAACTCTTCAATGACTACCGTGGCGCTGGCATCGCCGAACATGCCGTCCAGCATTTCCTTCAGCTCTTTCTGAGCTTCTTCCAGTGTGGGGAGAATCAGCACGCCCTTGCCTGCACACAGTCCGTCGGCCTTCAGTACGTAAGGCGCTTCGAGGGAAGCGAGGAAGTCGAGTCCCTCCTGCAAGTTGTCGGCGGTGATGCTCTTGTAGCGGGCAGTGGGGATGTTGTGGCGCATCATGAAGCCTTTGGCAAATTCCTTGCTACCTTCCAGTGTAGCACCTTTGGCGGTGGGGCCGATGATGTCGATATGGTGGGTGGCAGGGTCTTCCTTGAAGCTGTCGAAGATGCCTTGTACCAACGGGTCTTCGGGACCCACAACAATCATGTCGATTTCTTTCTCAAGGGCAAAGGCCTTGAGTGCGGGAAAGTCTGTCGCCTTCAGGTTCACATTCTCGCCTGCTTCGCTTGTACCTGCATTGCCGGGAGCAATATATAGTTTCTCTACTTTCGGGCTTTGGGCAATCTTCCATGCCAGAGCGTGTTCGCGGCCACCGGAGCCTAATAATAATACTTTCATGGGTTCATTTACAATTTACAATGTACAATTTGTCTGTGCTGTGGGGCATCAGGTAAGTTGTACAGATTGTTATACTTAATGATTTATTCTCTCTTTTATTCTCTTCTTTCTTCTACCATCTACTCCCTATTTGCACGCCCGCACTGCATAGCAAATTGTACATTGTATATGGTACATTGTACATTAAAGATATTCTTCAAAATATCTTGTTATCTTCTCGTGCAGATGCACACGGTCGCGTCCCAGGACGTTGTGCTTGTGCGTGGGATAGATAAACAAATCGGGATAGGTACGGGCATCCACGCACGCCTTCATGAATGAAAGGGTGTGCTGCGGCACGCAGGTGTCGTCGTGGTCGTCGTGTATGATGAGCAGATGTCCTTTCAAGTTACCGGCAAGGTTTTTCAGATTTGTCTGCTTGTAGCCTTCCGGGTTCGCTTGCGGAGTGTCCATATAGCGCTCACCGTACATTATCTCGTAGTATCCCCAGTCGATAACCGGTCCGCCGGCAACGCCTACCTTGAAAATTTCGGGATAGCGCAGCATCAGCGCCGTAGTCATGTGTCCTCCGAAGCTCCAGCCGTGCACTCCGATACGCTCTCCGTCCACATAAGGCTGGCTTTTCAGGAATTCTACGCCCTTCACCTGGTCTTTGCCCTCTTCGATGCCCAGCTGGCGGAAGGTGGCGTTTTCAAACTCCAGTCCACGGTTGCTGCTGCCACGGTTGTCGAGGCTGAACATGATGTAGCCTTTGTTTGCCATGTAGATGTCCCAGCCGCGGGCATCGTTCATCCAGCCGTTCGTTATCATCTGGGCGTGCGGGCCGCCGTATACGTAGACGATGGCGGGATACTTCTTTGCCGGGTCGAAGTCGGCAGGCTTTATCAGGCGGTAGTACAAGTCTGTCTTGCCGTCGGCGGCTTTGATGGTGCCTACTTCTATGCTGGGCATTTCAAAGCCTTCGTAGGGGTTCTTGGCTGTCAGCAGTGTGTGTTCCCGTTGTTTTTTCGGGTTGGTGGACATCAGTTTTATGATACGGGGGCAAGTGGGCGAAGAGGCATTGTCGATGAGGTAAGTTCCCATGAAACCGGAAATTTGTGCCGAGTGCATGCCGGTTGGGTCTCCTATCAAGCTGCGTTTGCCATTCTTCAGGTTGACAGCGTAAAGGTTGCTCTGCAAAGGAGAGATTTCCGTACTCTTGATGATGAGCTCTTTCGTGTTCCGGTTAAAACCTACGATGTCTTGTACAAGCCAGGGGCCGGAGGTGAGTTGCTTCAGCAGTTCCCCTTCCGTATTGTATAGGTACAGATGGTTGAAGCCGTCACGCTGGCTTTGATAGATGAACTTGTGGCTGTCCCATGGCAGGAATAGAATGGGAGATTGCGGCTCCACATATTTGGGATGTCTCTCTTCGATGAGCACTTGTTGCAGCTTTCCGCTTTCAGCATCGTACCGGCACAGTTCGGAGTGGTTTTGGTCTCGGTTTAGCTCTATCAGATAGAGGCTTTTGCCATCCGGTGCCCAGGTGATGTTGGTGAAGTAGCGGTCTTTTGGGTCGCCCATGTCCAGGTAGATGGTCTTTTGAGTAGCCGGATTGTAGATACCTACCTTTACCTGATGGCTGAGCATGCCGGCCATGGGGTAGCGTATTTTATCCACCAGTGCTATTCTTGTCGTGATGTCAACCAATGGATAGGGGGTGACCATGCTTTCGTTCATTCGATAAAAGGCCAGCAGGTCCCCGGCAGGATTCCAGAAAGTGCCTTTTGAAATGCCGAATTCATTGCGGTGCACACTTTGTCCGCAGACGATACCTTCCGGTTCGTTGGTGACTTTCAGGGTTTGCCCGTCACCGGTCATCACATAGAGATTATTGCCGATAGTATAAGCCAAATGGCGGCTTACCTCGTTCCAATCCTCATTTGCGGCTTGGGCGGGGCAAGGCTGGCTCCAGATGACTTTTTTCTTCTTCCAGTCGACGAGGGCACGGTACTTGCCGGTGTTCAGCAGCAGGAGTGGGTCTATTTGGACTTGAATACCCAGATTGACGCCTCGGGGTACGTTGACAGCCTTTGCAGCATGAAAGTGACGCAGTTTTCCAAGTCCTTTTTCTTCCAGCAGCGCGTTGGCTTCTTCCAATGTGATGGCAGTGAATTTCTCTCCGGGCTTGGCACCTAATCCTTTGACAGCCCATGTACCTTCTATATTGTCGATGCCAAGTTCCAGACAAGCGGCATCGCCCCACCACTGGTACGATTTGTTTTCCGGTTTGTGGTAGGTCTCACCTCCGGGAATCAGATCTTCCAGGGTCGGCTTTTTCAGTTCTTGTGCCATAGCGTTTGTTGCAAGCAGAGCAGGTACTGTTATCAGCAGTGCAAGAATGCTCTTACTTATTTTCTTTGCATTCATTCTCCTTGTCATTGTTCGTGTTATTCTTCTTCCTTCTTTCCCGCCTCTCTTCTTTTGCTTTCCGGGTAAGACTCACCCAACCTTGTTCTGCGTTCTCCACCGAATTCACGTCTTTCCCTCGGCTTGAACTCCCGTCTTTCCCCGTCTTTGAACTCTCTTCTTTCACGCGGACGGAATTCGCGCTTTTCGCCGTCCTTGAATTCTTTTGGTCTGCGTTCGCCGTTGAACTCGCGTCTTTCGCTACCGAATTCACGTCTCTCTCCGCTGAATCGGGGACGGAATTCGCGTCTTTCTCCGGGTTTGAACTCTTTCCGTTCCCCAGAAGCCGGACGAAATTCTTTGCGCTCCTTGCTCAACTCCTCGCCTTCGGCACGGAATTCCTTGTACTTTCCATCGAAGATTTCGTACTGGCGGAATTCGCATTCCAGCGCACCATTGAATAAAGGTATCTTGGAGGTGGCTTTTAGCCCGATTTGGTCGAAGCACTCTTCCCGGTAAGAAAGAATCCATGCGGTGTTGCCCGTAAAGGCATGTTTCAGACGCTCGCCAATCATGGAGTAAAGGCCCAGCAGGTCGTTGGTAGAGATACGCTCACCGTAGGGAGGATTGGTGATGATGATGGATTTCTCCGCAGGTTGCTCGAATTGCTGGAAAGGTTGCAGCTTCAATACCACGTCCTTGCTTACGCCGGCAGCCTTTATATTGTGTGTGGCAATTTCGTTTGCCTTCGGGCTGTTGTCGTAACCGTATATCTTATGCGTAAATTCACGTTCCTGGCTGTCGTCATTGTATATCGTGTCGAACAGCTCCTGGTCAAAATCCACCCACTTCTCGAAAGCGAACTCCTTGCGGAATACGCCCGGAGCGATGTTGCGTGCAATCAGCGCCGCTTCGATGGGAATGGTTCCCGAACCACACATCGGGTCTATCAGGTCACATTCGCCACGCCAGCCGGTCATCAATATCATGCCGGCGGCCAGCACCTCATTCAGCGGGGCCTCTACTGCTTCCTGGCGATAACCGCGGCGGTGCAGCGATTCGCCGCTGGAGTCGAGAGACAGCGTACATTTGGTTTCGGCAATGTGTATGTTCAGCAGCACGTCCGGTTTGTTGACACGCACGCCGGGACGTTCGCCGGTCTTCTCGCGGAAATAGTCCACGATGGCATCCTTCACCTTGTAGGAAACGAACTTGGAATGACGGAACTCTTCACTGAATACAACCGCGTCCACGGCAAAGGTCTTGTCCGTATCCAGATAGTCTTCCCATCGGATGGCTTTAATCTGTTCGTAAACCTCGTCGGCATCCTTGGCTGTGAAGTGTTTGATGGGTTTCAGTATCCGGATGGCTGTACGCAGGCAGAAGTTTGCCTTGTACATCATTTCCTTATCACCACTGAAAGATACCATGCGGCGGCCTATTTCTATTTCGTTGGCGCCCAGTGCAGTCAGCTCTTGTGCCAGTACCTCTTCCAGTCCTTGGAAGGTTTTGGCAATCATTTCAAAAGATTGTTCGCTCATCTATGCATTTACTTTATGTGAATCGGCAATCTGGGTAGTTGTCACTCGTTTCTCTCATTAGTGGCTGATAACCACTTAACTACTTGAACTGCTGATTTGAGTTATTTACGATTTTAATTGTTTATTGGTTGTTTGTGACTTACTTCTTGGCCTTTGTCTGTACAATCCTTGCTCCTGCGGGAACATCTTCTGTCACCCAGATATTGCCGCCTACGGTGGCTCCTTGTCCGATGGTGATGCGTCCCAATATGGTGGCGTTGGAATAGACTATCACATTGTCTTCCAGAATGGGATGGCGGGGAATACCCTTGATGGGCTTGCCGTCTTCGTCTAGCGGGAAGCTCTTGGCACCGAGGGTCACACCCTGGTACAGCTTCACGTTGTTGCCGATGATGCAGGTCTCGCCGATTACCACACCCGTACCGTGGTCGATGGTAAAATAACCACCTATTTCCGCTCCTGGATGGATATCGATTCCCGTTTCACTGTGCGCCATCTCGGTGATGATGCGGGGAATGAGGGGAACACCCAACTTGAGCAACTCGTGTGCGATGCGGTAGTTGCTGATGGCGCGGATGGCCGGATAGCAGCTGATGACTTCGCCGAACGACTGTGCGGCGGGGTCACCGTTGTAGGCGGCTTCCACATCTGTGGCGAGTGTACGTCTCATTGCCGGCAGGTTGCTGATGAACTTGGCAGCCAATAAGGCGGCTTCTTCCCGTTGGAGCTCGGTACAACAGTTGCATTCGCCGTCGCCTGCAAAGCAGAGGCCGGCAAGGATTTGCTCGGTCAGCAGGTCGAACAAGCGTTCGACATTGACACCGATATGGTAAGTCACCGTACGGCTGTTGACCGTAGAATTTCCGAAATATCCGGGGAAGATGATGGCTCGCGCCAGTTCGATGATGTCGCGCAGCACTTTTGCCGAAGGCAGCGGGTTGCCGTCCGTATGCTGGTGAAACAGTCCTTTGTATGATTCGCTTTCCGATAGCTCATCGACTGCTTGTGTCAAAATGTGGGTAAAGTTGAGTGGACTCATTATGATATCCTTAAGTTTAAAAGTGGCAACAAAGATAGGAAATACTCGTCAAATATCCTACATATCCCTCATTTATAGTACGTATTTACCATATTTGTGGTATTTTCTACGAACCAATTTTGCGCTACTTTTGTCTTGTAAGAAATAACATACCTCGTTCCACTCCGGATTGTTAGTCTTTTCCCTTAGGGGAATGAGGAATTTAAAAACAGTTGGATTATGAAGAAGATAGCAGAACGCCTTACCGACCTGGTAGGCAACACTCCCTTGCTGGAGTTGAATAATTATAACAAGAATAAGCGTCTGAAAGCCCGTGTTATCGCCAAATTGGAATATTTTAACCCCGCCGGCAGTGTGAAGGACCGCGTGGCGCTTGCCATGATAGAAGATGCCGAGGCAAAAGGGCTGTTGAAGCCCGGTGCCACCATCATCGAACCTACCAGTGGGAATACGGGCGTAGGGCTGGCTTTTGTGGCCGCTGCCAAAGGTTACAAGCTGATACTGACGATGCCCGACACAATGAGCTTGGAACGCCGCAACCTTTTGAAAGCCCTCGGTGCGGAATTGGTACTGACTCCGGGTGCCGACGGTATGAAAGGCGCCATAGCCCGTGCCGAAGAACTGAAAGCCGCCAACCCCGGCTCGCTGATTCTACAGCAATTTGACAACCCTGCCAATCCGGCAATGCACGAGCGTACTACCGGACAAGAAATCTGGCGTGATACAGACGGCCGGGTGGATATTTTCGTGGCCGGTGTAGGTACGGGAGGCACAGTGAGTGGTGTGGGTGCAGCCTTGAAAGCCAATAACCCAAAGGTAAGGATTGTGGCTGTGGAGCCCGAAGATTCTCCCGTACTTTCCGGTGGGAAGCCCGGTCCCCATAAAATACAAGGTATCGGTGCCGGATTTGTGCCGAAGAACTATAACAGTGCCGTGATAGACGAAGTGCTGCTGGTATCCAATGATGACGCCATCCGTACGGGTCGCGAACTGGCGAAGTATGAGGGACTGCTGGTCGGCATCTCTTCGGGAGCTGCCGTTGCTGCAGCTACCCGCTTGGCACGGTTGCCCGAGAATGAAGGAAAGACGATTGTAGCGCTGCTGCCCGATACGGGAGAACGGTATCTTTCGACGCTGTTGTATGCATTTGAGGAATATCCGTTGTAAAAGTAAATATTTCTGCCGGTTATCCGCTCCATCAATGTGGAGCAGGTGACCGGCAGATGGTATTTATAGTTCACTTGGTCTTAACCCGAACGATCGGCAGCTTATTTTCTCTACTTTCACTTCCCATATCTTGACATTGCGTACGGCGGGTTCGGCATATTTGCATTCATTTTCCGTATATTGCTTCATCAGCATGTCGAGTACGCGTCGCTTCTCTTCCATGTCTTCCACGAAGTGTACTTTCCCACGACAGATAACACTGCGCGACTTCATGCTGTAGCTGCATGCCACTTGCCGGTGCATATAAACCAGCTCGTGTCCTTCGCAGAAGGTGATGCAAACTTGCGGGTGCTTTGTTACCATCTCCACTTTACTGCCTTCCGGACCGGAATGCAAGTATATTACCCCGTCTTGATAGGCAAAGTTCATGGGAACCGCATATGGGTTTCCTTCAAGGTCTGTGATGCCCACTATGCAGTATGGGCATTTACGGATAATTTCCTCAATCTGTGTAGGGTCTGTAATAGTAATTGTCTTCATGTGCAAAGCCTCATCCCCGGCCCCTCTCCGAAAGAGAGGGGAGTGGGGATATTTAAATATTGTAGGGTTATTCTTTATTTCACTTCACTCAAGTTTCGCAAGTTTTCAATTCATTGCTCTCCTCTCCCCTCTCTTTCGGAGAGGGGCCGGGGGTGAGGTTACACCAGTGCAAAGTCCAGCTGCTTCTTTTCCAAGTTAGCGCGTGCCACCTTAATGGTAATGGCATCTCCCAGACTATAAATTTTATTTTTGCGGCGTCCGCGCAGGCAGTAGTTCTTTTCGTCGAATTCGTAATAGTCATCGTCGAGGTCGCGGATAGGAATCATGCCTTCGCACTTGTTCTCATTCAGCTCCACGTAGAGTCCCCATTCCGTTACGCCGGAGATGACGCCGTCGAAGGTCTGTCCCAGGCGTTCGGTCATGAATTCTACTTGCTTGTACTTGATGGAGGCGCGTTCCGCGTTGGAGGCTATCTGCTCCATGCTGCTGCTGTGTTCGCAGAGGGCTTCGTATTTCTGTTCGGACACGGTGCGGCCTCCCTGGTCCAAGTACTTGGTGAGCAGACGGTGTACCATCATATCCGGATAGCGGCGGATGGGCGAGGTGAAATGGGTATAGTAATCGAAAGCCAAACCATAGTGCCCCACGTTATGCACGGAGTAGCGTGCCTTCTGCATGGCGCGGATGGAGACGGTTTCAATCAAGTTCTCCTCCTTCTTGCCCTGGATGTCGTCCAGCAGGTGGTTGATGGACTTGGAGATGTCGGTCTTTGTACCGCTGGTACGCAGCTTGTAGCCGAAACGGGCGATGAACTGTGCCAGGTTGTCCAGCTTCTCCGGGTCGGGGAGGTCGTGAATACGGTATGGCAACACTTTGGCTTTCTTGCCTTTGGGCACGCGGCCTATCTTTTCGGCTACGGTGCGGTTGGCAAGCAGCATGAACTCCTCTATCAGCTTGTTGGCATCTTTCGACTCCTTGAAGTAGACGCTGACGGGTTTGCCCTTCTCGTCAATTTCGAACTTCACTTCGTAGCGGTCGAAGTTGATGGCTCCTGCCTTAAAGCGGTTCTCACGCAGTATTTTGGCAAGCTTATCCAGTTGGAGCACCTCTTCCTGGAAGTCTCCTTTGCCGGTTTCTATAATCTCCTGGGCTTCTTCGTAGGTGAAGCGGCGGTCGCTCTTGATGACGGTATGTACCACGCGTGAGTTCTTCACTTCGCCTTTTTCCGTCATTTCAAAGATGACGGAGTAGGCAAGCTTCTCTTCGTCGGGGCGGAGTGAACAGATGAAATTACACAACCGTTCGGGGAGCATTGGGATGGTGCGGTCTACGAGGTAGACGGATGTGGCACGCTTCTCGGCTTCCTTGTCTATGATGCCGCCCTCTTTCACGTAGTGGGTCACGTCGGCAATGTGTACGCCTACTTCCCAAAGTCCCCCTTTCAGTTTGCGGATGGAGAGGGCGTCGTCGAAGTCCTTGGCATCCTTGGGGTCGATGGTGAAGGTGGTCACACCCCGGAAGTCCTCACGTCGGGCTATTTCCTCGGCGGAGATTTCGGCGGGTATCTTGTCGGCAGCTTTCTCTACGGCAGCGGGGTAGACATAGGGCAGGCCGAATTCCGCCAGGATGGCGTGCATCTCGGTGGTATTGTCTCCTGCGCGCCCCAGGATGTCGATTACCTGGCCGATGGGGTTCTTGGCTTTGTCGGGCCATTCCACCACCTTTACGATGGCTTTGTCGCCCGTCTTGCCGCCTTTCAACTTTTCTTTGGGGATGAAGATGTCGTTGGCAAGCGTACGGTTTTCCGTTACAAGGAAAGCGTATGACTTGGCAACTTCCAGGGTACCCACGAAGGTGTCGTTGGCACGTTCCAGTATCTCGATGACTTCTCCTTCGGCTTCGCGTCCGCGACGCTTGGCATAGAAGGCGATACGCACTTTATCATTGTTCATGGCGTGTGCCGAGTTGCGTTCGGCCACGAATATCGGTTCGCCTCCACCTTCCGGTATAAAGGAATTCTTGCCGTTGCTCTTGCGCTGGAAGGTTCCGGTCATTTCCACGCCGTGGTTGTTCAGCTTGTATTTGTGCTTGTCCACTTCTGTGATGTAGTCGTCCATCGACAGTTCGGACAAGATGTCCATGCACAGCATCTTCAGCGGATGTGTGGTGAGGTGGAGTTGTTCAAAGATGTATTTCAGGGATAATACTTCGTCTTGCTTTGTGTGGAAGAATTCCAGCAGTACTTTGACGAGCTCTTTCTTCTTCATGCGTTTGCCGGCTTTCTTTTCTTTCTTTTTGGCCATAATGTTATGATGTATTTTATGTATAAATAGAGATTCTGTGTCAATCTGTGTAATCTGTGGTGATTACCTCTTGCAAAGTAAACAAATAAATACGTTCCTTCGTTCACTCAGACTTCAAAATATTATCATTCTATTGAAAATAATGAAGGAACGACAGATTGTAATGGATTTATGTACTATATTTGCACACAAAGTGAAGATAGGCTGTACCTTAGACGAAAAGCAGATGGAAATGCAAACTCTGAACAAAAAAGCAGATGCCACACGGGAAAAAGACATTTACCGGGTGACGGTTGTGGGAAGTGTGGTAAACTTTCTCTTGCTTGTCTTCAAATTCTTTGCAGGTATTGTAGGTCACAGTGCCGCCATGCTGGCGGATGCGGTACATTCTTTGTCGGATTTCATTACAGATATTATTGTCATTGTTTTTGTGCGCATTTCGGCAAAGCCCGAAGATGAAGGACACGATTACGGTCATGGCAAGTACGAGACGCTGGCAACTGCCATTATCGGTATTTTTCTGTTGTTTGTGGGATTCGGCATTTTCTGGAACGGGGCTTCCTCCATTTACCGCTTCCTGCAAGGCGGCTCTCTGCAGGAACCCGGTATACTGGCACTGGTGGCTGCATTGGTATCCATCGTTTTCAAGGAAGTGCTTTATCAATATACCGTATTCAAGGGCAGGAAGTTGAATTCGCAGGCGGTTGTTGCCAATGCCTGGCATCACCGGAGTGACGCGTTTTCGTCCATAGGCACGGCAGCGGGTATAGGTGGCGCCATTCTTTTGGGTGACCATTGGCGGGTGCTGGACCCGGTGGCAGCGGTTATTGTCAGCTTCTTCATTATGAAGGTGGCTGTGCAGTTGTTGATACCGTGTGTGGACGAACTGTTGGAGAAATCATTGCCTGCCGAGGTGGAGGATGAGATACTGAAGACGATTCTCTCTTTTCCCGGTATCAGCTCGCCGCATCACCTTCGTACGCGCCGCATCGGCAGTTATTGTGCCATCGAGGTGCATGTGCGTATGGATGGCAGCATCTCGCTGGAGGAAGCCCACGAGACGGCAACGGCGGTGGAGAACAAGCTGAAAAGGCAGTTCGGCAAAGGAACACTGGTCAGCATCCATGTGGAGCCGGTGAAGAAGAGTAACGAGGCGACAGAGTAACACAAGGAGCGTCAAGGTGACGGACCGGATGAAAAGTAATTAGTAATTTGTAACAGAAGAAGTGGAATCGATTTTAATTACAGGAGCAAGCGGATTTATCGGAAGTTTCATCGTGGAGGAGGCGTTGAAGCGCAAGTTCGGTGTGTGGGCGGGTGTACGTTCGTCCAGCAGCCGCGAGTATCTGCGTGACCGCAAGATACATTTCCTCGAACTGGACTTTGCGCACCCCAATGAACTGAGGGCACAACTCTCGGGACATAAAGGGACCTACAATAAGTTTGATTATATTGTCCATTGTGCCGGTGTGACGAAGTGTGTGGACAAGAACGAATTCGATTTGGTGAATTATCTGCAGACCAAATACTTCATCGATACGCTGAGGGAGCTGAACATGATTCCCAAGCAGTTTATCTTCATCAGTACGCTGAGTGTGTTCGGCCCGGTACGCGAGAGGACCTACGACCCGATTATGGAGAGTGACCCCCCTTCACCCAATACCGCCTACGGACTCAGTAAACTGAAAACAGAACTTTATTTGCAGAGTATTCCGGGTTTCCCCTACGTCATCTACCGGCCGACGGGTGTATACGGGCCGCGTGAGAAGGATTATTACCTCATGGCGAAGTCCATCCGGCAGCATACGGACTTTTCTGTAGGCTTCTGCCGCCAGGACTTGACGTTTGTATATGTAAAGGACATCGTGCAGGCTGTCTTCCTCGGGATAGAGAAGCAGGTGTCCCGCCGCGCCTATTTCCTGGCTGACGGGAAGGTGTATAGCAGCCGTGCTTTTTCCGATTTGATAAGGAAAGAATTGGGCAATCCGTTTGTTATTCGCCTGAGATGTCCGTTAATTGTATTGAAAGTCGTATCTTTGCTCGCTGAATTCTGGGCGAAGCGGCAGAACAAGACCAGCACGCTCAATTCGGACAAGTATAGAATAATGAAACAACGCAACTGGCAGTGTGACATCACACCGGCCGTCGAGGAACTGGGCTTCAGTCCTGAGTACGACCTGGAACGGGGTGTAAAGGAAACCATTGCCTGGTATAAGGATAAGGGATGGCTTTAGATTTATTTAAAAGGGTAGAAACCCGTAAGGGGCTTTTTGCGGTAGAGAAGATTACGCTGATATACAATTTGCTGACTTCCATTCTCATTCTGTTTCTTTTTCAGGAAATGGATCATCCGGTGCAGATGCTTGCAGACCGTGTTGTCATTGCGGGTATGACGTTCCTGCTGATGTATCTTTACCGGCTGGCACCCTGCAAGTTCTCTGCCTTTGTGCGCATAGCCATCCAGATGTCACTGCTTTCCTATTGGTATCCCGACACCTTTGAGTTCAACCGGATATTCCCCAATCTCGACCACGTGTTCGCGTCGGTGGAGCAGTGGATGTTTGGCGGACAGCCTGCTGTATGGTTCTGTGAAAGGTTTCCGCAGATGTGGGTGAGCGAGCCGTTCAATATGGGATACTTCTTCTATTATCCGATGATTCTGCTGGTGGTGGTGTGGTATTTCCTTTATCGTTTCGACCTTTTCGAGAAGGTTTCGTTCGTCATCGTCACCGCTTTCTTCATCTATTACCTTATTTATATCTTCGTCCCCGTTGCCGGGCCGCAGTTCTACTTCCCCGCCATTGGAAGCGACCATGTGGCGCAAGGTATCTTCCCGTCCATCGGTGACTATTTCCATCACCATCAGGAACTTCTTCCCGGTCCGGGCTATGAGCACGGCTTCTTCTACAACCTGGTGGAGAGTTCCCAGCAGGTGGGTGAGCGCCCCACGGCTGCTTTTCCCAGTTCGCACGTCGGAATGTCTACGGTACTGATGATTATGGCATGGCGTGGCAGCAAGCGTCTGTTTGCCTGCTTGTTTCCTTTCTATCTGCTGTTGTGCGGGGCTACGGTCTATATCCAGGCACATTACCTGATAGACTCTATCGTGGGTTTCGTATCGGCTTTCGGCATTTATATCCTGGCCACGTGGATGTTCAAGCGATGGTTTGCGCAGCCGATGTTCCGCTAGTCGGGCACGGTGATTATCTTTCCACTGTCTGTGGGCAATACCAATGTACGCGGATAAACTTCTGCCGGAAGTGAATGCTGGAAGTTTACGATGAGCTGTTTGAGTAGTTCTTTCTTTTTCATAAAGACATATTTATGGGATTCTTTCTTTCTTGGAAAGACGAATATAGGGACTTGTTTCTTTCTGCCAAAGAAACAATGTTTTTTTTCTTGCCTCCTTGTTGGTAAGGTTTTGCCTTCCCATTGGCAAGGCTTTGCCACCGCGTTGGCAAAACTTTGCCATAGGCATGGCAAAAGTTTGCCAAGGGCAAGGCAAGTGGTTGGCAAAATTTCTTGCTGACAGACAGTGAGTTATGCGGATGGCAACAAAGCGTGTCATCTGCGTCTGAATGGCCTCCCTTTCAGAAGCTATTCAAGAAGGGGCGTGAGGATGATTGCTCAAGTGTCGGACTCGATGGTAAAAATCGTATGCGGTTTTCTCCTATGGCAGCAACGGTTCTATCTCTTCGAAGATGCGGTACAGTTCCTCCTTCGTTTCTGCCCGCAGCATGGCTATCCGGGTGTCGCGGAAATTGGGAATCCCTTTGAAGAGCGGGCTTGCTGCCAGGTGGCGGCGCACGTGCAGTATGCCTCGTCGCTCATCCAGCAGGTTGACGCTGTCTTCCACTTCCTGGCGGAGTACGTTCAGCCGCCATTCGGAACTCAGCGGAGGGAGTTCTTCGCCCGTCTCCAAATAATGCTTCACTTCCTTAAAGAACCACGGGCGGCCGAAGCTGGCACGGCCTATCATGATGGCGTCCACACCGTAGAGGTCGAAGCATTCTTTGGCCCGTTGGGGAGTGGTGATATCACCGTTGCCGATGATGGGAATGTGCATGCGTGGGTTCTTTTTCACCTCGCCGATAAGTGTCCAGTCCGCCTCGCCGGTATACATCTGGGCGCGGGTACGGCCGTGGATGGTGAGGGCGGCAATGCCGCAGTCCTGCAACTGCTCGGCAAGGTCTACGATGATTTTACTGTTGGCATCCCAGCCCAGGCGGGTCTTCACGGTGACGGGAATCTTCACGGCATCTACCACGGCACGAGTGATTTCCAGCATCAGCGGAATGTTCTGTAGCATACCGGCACCGGCACCCTTGCCGGCAACGCGCTTCACGGGGCAGCCGAAGTTGATGTCCAGCGTGTCCGGATGTGCCTGCTCCACAATGCGGGCGGCTTCTACCATGGTGGCGGTGTCCCGTCCGTATATCTGTATGGCTACGGGCCGCTCTTCATCGCTGATATTCAGCTTCTGCTGGGTCTTGCCTACGGAGCGTATCAAGGCATCGGCAGAAACGAACTCGGTATATACCATGTCTGCTCCGAAGTGCTTGCACATCAGGCGGAAAGCAGGATCGGTAACATCCTCCATCGGGGCGAGGAATACGGGGCGTGGACCCAGGTCTATATCTTTAATCTTCATAATCTAAGCGGATTTGTCCGCAAAAGTACAGAAAAAAGCCTACCTTTGCATACTCTAATTCAAAAAGAAATGATGAAACACTCAATCAGTGACTTCGAAATCATGGCACCGGTAGGCTCGCGCGAATCTCTTGCAGCAGCCATACAAGCTGGTGCCGACTCCATCTACTTCGGTATAGAGAACCTGAACATGCGTGCCCGTTCGGCAAATACCTTCACTATCGACGATTTGCGGGAAATAGCCCGGACGTGCGACGAACATGGCATGAAGAGCTACCTCACCGTCAATACCATTATATACGACCATGACATTCCGCTGATGCGTACCATTGTAGATGCGGCAAAGGCGGCAGGCATCTCGGCAGTCATTGCCGCTGATGTGGCAGTGATGAGCTATGCCCGGCAGATAGGGCAGGAGGTACACCTCAGCACACAGCTCAACATCAGCAACGTGGAAGCCCTGCGCTTCTATGCACAGTTTGCCGATGTGGTGGTGCTGGCGCGTGAGCTGAATTTGGAGCAGGTGGCAGAAATCTACCGACATATCCGTGAGGAGAATATCTGCGGTCCCAGTGGAGAGCAGATACGTATAGAGATGTTCTGTCACGGTGCGCTTTGCATGGCAGTCAGCGGAAAGTGTTATCTCTCATTGCATGAAATGAACCACTCCGCCAACCGCGGTGCCTGCATGCAGGTATGCCGCCGTAGTTATACGGTGCGCGACAAGGAGACGAATGTGGAATTGGAGGTGGACAACCAATACATCATGTCCCCCAAAGACTTAAAAACTATCCACTTCATGAACAAGATGCTGGATGCAGGTGTTCGTGTTTTCAAAATAGAAGGACGTGCCCGCGGACCCGAGTACGTGCGCACGGTAGTGGAGTGTTACAAAGAAGCCATCCGTTCCTATCTGGACGATACATTCACCGATGAGAAGATTGCCCGGTGGGACGAACGTTTGAAGACGGTCTTCAATCGTGGTTTCTGGGACGGCTACTACCTGGGACAACGCTTGGGCGAATGGACCAAGAACTACGGCTCTGCCGCTACGGAACGTAAAATCTATGTGGGTAAGGGCATCCGCTACTTCTCAAACATCGGTGTGGCAGAGTTCCTGGTAGAAGCAGCCGAAGTGAGCGTAGGCGACAAGTTGCTGATTACGGGTCCCACAACGGGTGCCGAATTCGTCACTTTGGACGAGGCACGCGTCGATTTGAAACCCGTGCAGACTGTAAAGAAAGGCCAGCATTTCTCGATGAAATCGGTGAAAATACGTCCCAGTGACAAACTCTACAAGCTGGTCAGCGTAGAGGAACTGAAGAAGTTCAAAGGCTTGGATGTGGAGAAACAACGTGGCTAAGTATCAAATAGTCCAATAGTAAATATGAATTATATCTATGAACTTCCCATGAAGGTGCGCGACTATGAATGCGACCTGCAAGGCATCGTCAATAATGCCAATTATCAGCATTATCTGGAGCATACGCGCCATGAGTTTCTGTTGAGTGCCGGCGTCAGCTTTGCCGGACTGCACGAGCAGGGGGTAGACCCGGTAGTGGCACGTATCAATATGGCTTTCAAGACTCCCCTGAGGAGTGGTGACGAGTTTGTCTCCAAACTCTACATGAAGAAGGAGGGTATCAAGTACGTCTTTTACCAAGATATCTTCCGTGCTTCCGACGGCAAAGTCTGTCTCAAAGGCATAGTTGAAACCGTATGTGTGGTGAACGGGCGGTTAAGCGATAGCGAACTGTTCGACCGTCTCTTTGCCCCTTATCTCAATCCGTGTGAATCTGTGTAATCTGTGGTGGAATGAACAGTGACGAACGGATTTGCAGCATAGCTCTCACACTTTGCCCCGGTATAGGACATATCGGGGCAAAGCGTTTAATAGAGGGTATGGGCAGTGCTGCCGAAGTATTCAGTCGGCGGAAGGAGCTCCCCGAAATCATGCCCGGTGTGAATCCGGGGGTAGTGACGGCTCTTGATTGTCCCGCTGCCTTTCTGCGTGCCGAGCAGGAGATGGAGTTTGTAGAGAAGAATCGTCTTTCCTGCCTGACGTTGAAGGATGAGGCTTACCCTTCCCGCTTGCGCGAATGTGAGGATGCGCCGATTGTACTTTTCTTTAAAGGAAACACCGATTTCAACCGCCTGCATGTCATCGATATGGTAGGTACACGCCGTGCCACCGATTACGGCAAGCAATTCTGTGCCGACTTCCTGCGCGATTTGGCCGTTCTTTGTCCCGATGTGCTGGTAGTAAGCGGACTGGCTTACGGGATAGATATCCATGCCCATCAGGCCGCTTTGGCAAATCATCTCCCTACCGTTGCTGTCCTTGCTCACGGACTGGACCGCATCTATCCGTATGTACACCGGAAAACAGCCATCGACATGCTGGCACAAGGCGGACTGTTGACCGAATTCCTTACCGGGACGAATCCGGACAAGCATAATTTCGTCAGCCGCAACCGTATTGTGGCGGGTATGAGTGATGCTACCATTGTGGTGGAGTCTGCCGCAAAGGGAGGTTCCCTTATCACTGCAGAGTTGGCGGAGGGATACCATCGTGACTGCTTTGCCGTTCCGGGGCGTGTTACGGACGAATCTTCCATCGGTTGCAACCGGTTGATACGCGACAACAAGGCCGCCCTTATCCAAAATGCGGAAGAGTTTGTGCAGATTATGGGCTGGGCCGTAGCGGAGCAGCCTGCCCGGACAGAAGGTATTCAGCGTAATCTTTTCCCGGAACTGACGGAAGAGGAGGAGCTTGTTGTACGCATCCTTATGCGGCAAGGAGACCTCCATATCAATGCGATGGTGGTGGAAGCGGATATACCCGTCAACCGGATGAGTGCCTTGCTTTTTGAATTGGAGATGAAAGGAGTGGTCAAGGCAATGGTGGGCGGTGTCTATCATTTGCTGACCTGAGCGCGGCAGGTCTCTTGCCTTATATGGACGGTTGCCCGTATTTCATGATGAACTTTTCCGGATGGTCCGTCGCTATGATGTCTACCCCCAGGTCGACCGCCTTCTGGTTCTCTTCCGTCTTGTCGTCCAGCCCCAGGACAAGTGCCAGTACCTGTAGGTTGTGCTCACGGCATTTCTTTACGAATTGCGGGGTAAGGGAGTCAATCCAGACGACAGCGATGTCGGGATGCAGTTCCTTTACGACATGCTCTATGTCCTTTTCACTTTTGATGTAGGCTTGCAGGGTTCTTACCTCGGGTGCCATCTTTCTGAAGCATTTGGCATGATACTCCTTGCTGAAGGTGAAGTTGCAGTTTTCCAGCATGCCTTCGTCCTTTATCAGATTCAGTAATTGGTGCAGACCGCCGTTGCGGTAGTCGATGGTGATTCTTAAACCGTGCTCTTTGGCCTTGCGTAGCAGGTCGGTAAGGCGTAGTACCCGTTGTCCGGCAAATCGGGGCGCAAACCAAGAGCCGGCATCCAGTGTGTCGATGTCGGTGGACAGCCATTGGGAGATGGCGCCGGTACCGTTGGTGGTACGGTCGAGGGTGGAATCGTGCAGTACGTAGAAGACACTGTCCTTACTGATGCAGACATCGCATTCTATATTGCCTACACCGTATTTGATGCACGAATCTACGGATGCCATTGTGTTTTCGGGAGCGATGGTGGCGGCACCACGGTGTGCGCTGGTCAGGGGTATCTTGGTGGTGGCGGCAGGCCGTTGGGAACATCCTGCGGTAAGTAGGATTATGGAAAGCAATGCGAGTACCGGTTTTTTCATAATGGGCTCAAGTGGTGATGTTTTCTTCTTTAACAGTTATAAAAGCCATCAAAGATAGCTATTTTTTGTCATTCGGAGAAACGTATGGGCATAAAAAAAGGAGTACCGCTGTACTCCAACCTTTGTTAACCTTAAATCTAATACTATGAAAAAAATCACATTACAAATGTAAGGTTCCCGTTGTTATCTTCCAAATTTCAGAATGTTCCTGCTACTTCTTTTGTATTTCTTTCACTGAATTTTACTGTTTTCGCACACGGATTGACTTTTTGAGAGAGAAGAATCTATTCACAGCGTCCCGGATAAGGCAGAAGTTGCAAATCTGTTTCAATCGTTTCACAGAACCTTTCAGCCTTTGAAAAGAGTGATGGAAAGTGATTTTTATTCGGTAATTATCTTCTACTTTTGTTTGTATACAACGCGAAATTATGGGAAAACGCATTTTTATATATGTCCTTTGGCTACTCCTTTTTTGTATGATGTCGGGGCAGGTAATAGGGCAGAATAAGTCGGCAGAATCCCATAGCCATACTTGTAAAACGGTGCTGGCGTTAAAAAATAATTTGCTTTACGACCTGGCCTTGGCTCCGAACATAGAAGTGGAGCTGCCATTGGGAAAGAGGTGGTCTTTGAATGTTGAGTACAAATGCCCTTGGTGGTCTGACAGCGGATGTAATTTCTGCTATCAGCTCCTTTCGGGAGGGACAGAGGCGCGTTACTGGTTGGGAAACCGCCATACGCGCGGAAGATTGTCCGGACACTTCCTGGGAGCATATGCCGAAGGAGGTACCTATGATTTTCAGTTGAAAAAGGAGAAGGGATACCGGGGGAAGTATTACGCAGCTGCAGGAATAACTTATGGATACGTGCGTCCACTGGCTCGGCATCTGGCGATTGAATTCAGTGTGGGCATTGGATACTTGGATACGGAGTACAGGAAATATACTTCTTATGGAAATGACTTGGTTTGGGTCAGCAGTGGAAAGTATCACTTTATCGGGCCGACAAAAGCAAAAGTTTCTTTGGTGTGGCTTCTAACGTCGGGGAGATGAGTGGTATGAAAGATGCACGGCATATGATTCTCTGGCTGTTCTTCGGGCTGTTGCCAATGCTGGGAAGCTGTGACTTCCGCGATATGCTGGATGATTATCCCGTTAGCGGAGTACAGATTAAACTGGATTGGAAAGGGGTGACGGATAAGCTGCCGCAGACCATGCGGATTATCTTCTATCCGAAAGATACTCAGGGGAGAAAGGTTGAAAGTTATCTGCCTGCCGGAGGGGGTGAGGTGAAGGTACCGCCGGGGAAGTATGCGGTGGTGGCCTATAACTTCAATACGGAGAGTATACAGATACGGGGCGACGAGAGTTATGAGACGATTGAGGCTTTTACGGGACACTGTACGGGGCTGGATGTACACGAAGATATGGTTTGGTCGCCCGACCCTTTGTATGTGGTGGCTTTGGACGAGGTGGAAATAAGGCAGAGTGATGTGGCGCTTCCGTTGAACTGGAAGCCGGAAGCGGTAGTGGACCATTATTCCTTTGATATAAAGGTGGAAGGATGGGATAGAATATCGAGCATCATCTGCCATGTGGACGGCTTGAACGGAAGTTACTTTATAGGCAACCGTGCTTGCCATTTGAGCGAGGTACCTATATGTGTGGATACAAAGCGTGAAAACGGGCTTTTATGGGGGTATTTCTCCAGTTTTGTATTATTGAAAGATGCCAAGACCCGTGCGGATAGTCCTATGTTGCTGACACTGAAGATTGTGAAACGAGATAAAACGGTTCAAGAGGTGAAGGTGGATATCACGGAAGTGATTGAAACAGCTCCTCCCTCGGGAGGAGGCGAAGAAGAACCTGATGTGGGCGTTCCTGGGTCGGAAATCCATATCGAGGTTCCCGTACCGGAGGACAAGGTTGTGGTGGATGATTTGGAACCGGGAACCGATGAAGGAGATGGAGGGATTGGTGGCGATGTGGATGATTGGGATGATGAGACGGATGTGGAGCTACCGGTGAATTGATAGCAAACAGACAAATAAATATATTAACTTTAATAACAGACAATTATGAAGAAGGTTTTATTTTTGGCTTTGGCTGCAGCAGCAGTAATGAGTTGCTCGGAAAGTGAGGAGATAGAGAATGCCGGACAAAAGGCAGAGATTAAATTGGGAACAGTAGTGGGTAACACTACGAGAGCCACAGTGACTGATTTGCCGGAATTGCAGAAGGTAGGGTTCACTGTGTATGCTTATAATACGGGAGCGACAGCAATGGCCTCCGTTGCGACTTTTGATGCGATGAAGGAATTCATGACAGATGTTAAAGTAACCTATAGTGCTCCCAACTGGAGTTTGACTGGGGGAACATATTATTGGCCAATGACGGATAACTTGCAGTTCTTTGCTTACGGGAATCCGGGTACCGGAGCCTTGACGTACAATCAACCGGCTGCTGGTGCTATATATCCTTCCATTACTTATACGGTAGCAGATGTAGCTGCCCAAACGGACTTGGTAGCCGCGAAAGTGACGGATGCAACCAAGGCATCAAATGCCAGTGGGGTATCTTTGAAATTCGGCCATATACTGACCCAAATAAATTTCACTGTCAAGGCAGCCGACGCTTTGACTTATAAACTGAAAACACTTACAATATCCGGCGTGCACAATAAGGGAACTTATGGTTTTGATGATTCAACATGGAAGTCACAAGAAGGAACAGCCACTTATGCGCATACGATTGCCGGCAGTGCATTGGAAGTGAATACAACGGGTGTGGAAATGAATGCAGCCTGGATGTTGATGCCCCAGACGTTGGATACGAATGCCAAAATCAATGTTGTCTATGACATCTATGAGAAAGACGTTCTTCTTGATACTGTAACTTCCGCCATTGACTTGGATGGTACACAAGCCTGGGGTGAAGGCAAAAAGATACGTTATACGCTGACGCTGGCCAATAAGGCGGCAAAAGTAACCTTTGTACCTGAAGTTGGTCCATGGAGTACGGCTGATGATACGAACGTGGAAAAATAAAACGGCACTGTCCGCAATAAAAAACTGAATTACTTCTATTTTATTCATTCCCCGAAACTTCTTTATGAAAGTTTTCGGGGAATGTTTCTTTTATGAGTATTATTTATCTATTTTTGTCACTGCAACAAACAAACAAATCTACTTGCCGATGCCCAACTCTTCTGCTTGCAGAGGTAAAAAACAATGCGCTCAATGTCCCAAGGCTGTGGACAATGCAATAATATATGCTTCCCACCTCAGAGGATTCCATCTGCCGGCGCGAAAGTGTGAGGAAAATATTATAATTTTCCTGCTGAAAGGAGAAGTGCTTGTCAACAGTAAGGAGTATGCGGGAACTGTGTTGCATGCAGGTGAGTTCATCCTTCAAGCTATTGGTTCCAAGTACGAAATACTTGCCATGACGGATGTGGAATGCGTTTGTTACCGGTTCAGTAAGCCTGAATTCTTCTGTGAGGACCGGTATAACCATATTATGAAAGAGGTTACCCCTCCATTGATATTCTATCCTTTGACCATTACTCCCGAGTTGCAGCTCTTTCTGGAAAGTTCCAAGGCCTATTTGTCCGAGGAGAAGATTTGCCGGGAAATGCTTTGTTTCAAACGGAAAGAACTTGCTTTCATTCTTGGAAATTACTACTCCGACTATGAGCTTTCCATGCTGATACATTCTCTTGCCCAGTATACTAATTCCTTTCACTACTTTGTCTTGCAGAATCATGCCAAAGTCAAGACGGTAGAGGAACTTGCCCAGTTGGGAGGATATACAGTAGCTACTTTCCGGCGTATATTCAATTCTGTTTTTCATCAACCGGTGTACGAGTGGATGATGGAACGGAGGAAGGAAAGCGTGGTTTATGAACTTCGTTATACGGATGCTTCTATATCAGAGATTTGCTATAAATATGGCTTTGAATCGCTGCCTCATTTTTCCAATTTCTGCAAAAAGAATTTCGGGGCTTCTCCCCGTAGCTTGCGTGCCGGCAATTTATCTGAAGTAAACGGCATGTCATAAAAAAACTCCTCCGGCGGTTTCCCGGCAGAGGAGTCTCTTGTGATATTAATCAAATATAGTGAAAGCTGAGTGATAAATCTGAGCTTGCTCAAAAGGTTTATCCGAAGCGCATCCTATATTATTTGCAGAAAGACCGGATTAGTCTTTCAGTTTCGCAATGATAAAGTCGCGGTTCAGGCGAGCAATGTTGCTGATGGAAACATTCTTCGGGCATTCAGCTTCGCACGCACGAGTGTTTGTACAGTTACCGAAACCGAGTTCGTCCATCTTGCTCAACATAGCCTTGGCACGGCGCAATGCTTCCGGTTTGCCTTGGGGCAACAGGTTCAGCTGGCTCACCTTGGCAGAAACGAACAGCATAGCAGAACCGTTCTTACAAGCAGCCACACAAGCACCACAACCGATACAGCTGGCAGCATCCATAGCCTCGTCAGCGATGGACTTCGGAATCAGGATAGCGTTGGCATCCTGGGGAGCACCGGTACGTACGCTGACGTAGCCGCCTGCCTGCATAATCTTGTCGTAGGCCGTACGGTCGACCATCAAGTCCTTGATAACCGGGAAACCGGCAGAGCGCCACGGTTCAACAGTGATGGTATCGCCGTCGTTGAAACGACGCATATAAATCTGGCAAGTCGTAGCGCCGGTTGCAGGACCGTGGGGGTGTCCGTTGATGTAGAGCGAACACATACCGCAGATACCTTCGCGGCAGTCGTGGTCGAATACAACCGGTTCTTTACCTTCAGAAATCAGCTGTTCGTTCAGGATATCCAGCATTTCGAGGAATGAAGTATCGCCCGGGATATCTTTCATTTGGTATGTTTCAAAAGCGCCTTTTGCTTTCGGACCCTTCTGGCGCCATACCTTGAGCGTAAATGATATATTTTTATCCATTTTCTTTAATTCTTTAAATGTTCAACTTCCCGATTAGCTCTTGTAGTTACGAGTCTGTACCTTGATTGCTTCGTAAACCAGCGGCTCTTTCAGCAATACCGGTTCCTTTTCGTCAGAACCCTGATATTCCCAGCAAGCCACGTAGAAGTAGTTTTCATCGTCACGCTTGGCTTCGCCTTCTTCAGTCTGATATTCTTCACGGAAGTGACCGCCGCAGCTTTCGTTACGGTTCAGTGCATCGTAAGCAACCAGCTCGCCCATAGTGATGAAGTCGTACAGACGGATAGCCTTGTCGAGTTCTACATTCATACCTTCCTTGTCGCCCGGGATGAACAGTTCTTTCTCGAACTCCTTGCGGACTTCTTTCAGCTTCTTCAGACCTTCCTTCAAGCCTTCGGCCGTACGTCCCATACCTACATATTCCCACATAATGTGGCCCAGTTCCTTGTGGATAGAGTCTACAGACTTCTTACCCTTGATGTTCATCATCCAGTCAATCTTCTCCTGAACGGCCTTTTCTGCAGCTGCAAATTCGGGCAGGTCGGTAGAGAAACGGGGAACTGTAATCTGGTCGGCCAGATAGTTCTGGATAGTGTAAGGCAATACGAAGTAACCATCGGCCAGACCTTGCATCAGGGCGGAAGCACCGAGGCGGTTTGCACCGTGGTCGGAGAAGTTACATTCACCGATGGCGAACAGTCCCTTGATGGAGGTCATCAGTTCGTAGTCAACCCAGATACCACCCATGGTATAGTGGATAGCCGGATAAATCATCATCGGGTTTTCGTATGGGCTGACATCAGTGATTTCTTCATACATATCGAAGAGGTTGCCGTAACGTTGTGCAACGACATCTTTACCCAGACGGTTGATAGCTTCGGAGAAGTCAAGGAATACGGCAAGACCGGTGTTGTTCACGCCGAAGCCCTTGTCGCAGCGTTCTTTGGCAGCGCGGCTGGCAACGTCACGCGGAACGAGGTTACCGAATGCCGGATAACGGCGTTCCAGGTAGTAGTCGCGGTCTTCCTCGGGAATATCTTTTCCTTGCAGTGTACCTTCCTGCAGTTTCTTGGCATCTTCCAGCTTCTTCGGAACCCAGATACGACCATCGTTACGCAGAGATTCGGACATCAAAGTCAGCTTAGACTGCTTGTCACCGTGAACCGGGATACAAGTGGGGTGAATCTGTACGTAAGCAGGGTTGGCAAACCAGGCACCTTTACGGTAGCAAGCCATTGCTGCAGAGCAGTTACATGCCATTGCATTGGTAGAAAGGAAGTAGGCATTGCCGTAACCACCGGTAGCGATTACCACAGCGTGGGCGGCAAAACGTTCCAATTTACCGGTAACGAGGTTCTTTGCAATGATACCGCGGGCACGTCCGTCAATGAGGACAACGTCTTCCATTTCGTAGCGGGTATACAGTTTCACAGTGCCTACGTTCACCTGGCGGCTCAATGCAGAGTATGCACCCAGCAACAGCTGCTGTCCGGTCTGACCCTTGGCATAGAAAGTACGGGATACCTGAGCACCACCGAAAGAACGGTTGTCCAGTGTACCGCCGTATTCGCGGGCGAAAGGAACACCTTGTGCAACGCATTGGTCGATAATATTGTTGGATACTTCAGCCAGACGGTAAACGTTGGCTTCGCGGGCACGGTAGTCGCCACCCTTTACTGTATCGTAGAACAGACGGTATACAGAGTCACCGTCGTTTTGGTAATTCTTAGCAGCATTGATACCACCTTGTGCAGCGATGGAGTGTGCACGGCGCGGAGAGTCCTGGATGCAGAAGTTGAATACTCTGAAACCCATTTCGCCCAGAGAGGCGGCAGCACTGGCACCGGCAAGTCCGGTTCCTACTACGATGATGTCCAGACGACGTTTGTTGGCAGGGTTTACTAATTTTTGGTGAGCCTTATAATTGGTCCATTTCTCAGCCACCGGTCCTTCCGGTATTTTAGAATCTATCTTAGTCATAATGCAATTTACAATTTAGTCATTTACAATTTGAATTTAGCAAGCGCCGCACAATGATTTTGCAAAGAATACGACAACTACCAGAGCGAAGCAGAGGACAACGATAGTAGAATAGATGTTGGAGATACATTTCCAACGGTTAATCCATACTTTGTTGTTCCAGCCCAAAGACTGCATGGAGCTCCAGAAACCGTGAGTGAGGTGGAACCACAATGCGCCCAGCCAAACAAGGTAAAGCACTACGAATACCGGATTGCTGAAGGTGTTCTGAATGTGATAGACACCGTTGGCTGCATATGCCAGCGTGAGGGTGTCGGCATGCATGCCCATGTTGTGCATCAACTCGGGAAGCTGCATTTTAGCCCAGAAGTTTACCAGGTGCAGGCCCAGACCTACGATTACGATGATACCCAGTACGAGCATGTTTTGAGAAGCCCATTCCACAGTCTTGGGCTTTTCCGTAACGGCATAGCGTTCGCTACCACGTGCCTTACGGTTCTGCATAGTCAGCCAGAAAGCGTAGATGATGTGGATGATGAATAAGGCAGCCAAACCTACCGTAGCCACCAATGCGTACCAGTTTGCTCCCAGGAACTCACAAACCATGTTGTAGCCATTAGCCGAGACTAATGCAACCAGGTTCATCGCCATGTGAAATGTCAGAAACAGGACAAGGGCGATACCGGTAACGCTCATCACCACTTTCCTTCCTACAGATGAATTACTTAACCACATAAATGATTGAATTTAAGTTATTTAATAGTTTGAAAATTTGTTCTATCAGGATACTTCTGTAAATGTTTCGCAAAAATAGGAGAAATCCAGCGATAAAGCAAGCGATTAAAGAAATAATTCCGTAATCCGGCAGAATGCGAAGTTTACGGACAAGTAAAAGGTTTACTCGTCCTCCTGGTCTTTGCCTTGCTCTTTGCAGATAATGGAAATCTTTTCTCCGTTTGCCGAACGTTTTCTTAGGGCGCGGGGCGTGTCTCCGAAAGAGTCTTTGCAGAAGTGGGCAAAGTGGGATAGGGAATCAAAGCCATAGCGGGCGCTGATGACTGAAATGCGTTGTTTGGTGTATTGCAGGTCGTTCAGAATTCCTTCACGTTTCTTGTCCAGAATCCATTCATAGACCGGGACCCCATACATATTTTTAAACAGACGGCGGAATGTGGTGGTAGTATATCCACCGAGGTGGGCAAACTCTTCCACATTCTTCACCTTGTCGTAGTTCTGCATGACGAAATATTGGAAGCTTTCCGTATAAGTGCTGATGGGGTAGAAGAATGTACTGATTTGGTGTAGCGGATAGTAGCATGTCAATATGTATACCAATTCCTGGCATTTCATTTCAATGTATTTGCTGCACGCATAGGGTTGCTCGTTGAGGTAGCAGGCAAGGCTTTTCAGGAGCCCTTCGAGCATGGAAATCGCGGTAAGCGGGGTATAAGTCAAGGGGGCTTCCGAGCGTTTCAGTATCTCCTTGTAGCGCTCTTCGCAAATCAGAGGAAGCTCGGTGAACCAATAGACAATATATTCCACTTCGGTCAAAGCCAGGAGTTCTACTTTGGAGCCGATGGCTTGCAAGATGAGCTGGCGGCTTTGGAGAGTGGTGCCCGGATATTCGTCACTGTTTACAAGTAATTCACCTTTCAGCATAAATATCATGCAGTTCTGTGTGCACTTTTCAGCAGAGAAATGTTGTCCCTTGGGGTAGTGGCGGTAAACCAATACTCCTTCTGATTTTTGGGGACATACCATACAATCAATCTGTCGGTTGCAGCAAGTTTCCAGTCTCATGAAATGATTAGCGAATTATTATAAATGTGGCAACAAAGATAGAATTTTTTTGTGAAAACTCTATCTATTTGTCCTATCTTTGCGTCAAACTAATATAAAGGACTTATGAAAAAGGCTATTTTTTTTGTATATTTTATCTGCCTTGTTGTATCCGGTCTTTCGGCACAGAATTGGGATATTAACACTTTGCATCGGGTTAACAGTTGGGATGGCAAGTTTGTCCGTAACTATAATAAGATAATTTCACGTTCGGAGCCCTATGTTGCTGTCGGTGTTCCGGTGGCGATGGCGGTTGCCGCTTGGATAAAACATGATAAGGGTTTGCTGAAAGATGCGGTCTACGTAGGTACAAGTGTAGCGGGGGCTTTTGTTGTGACTTATGGAATGAAATATCTGGTGGACCGTGAGCGTCCTTATGATAAATATCCCGACAGAGTGCATGCATATAGCCATGAAGGCAGCCCGTCTTTTCCTTCTGGACATACGGCGACGGCTTTTGCCCTTGCCACCTCGCTCAGTGTAAAGTATCCTAAATGGTATGTGATAGCTCCGTCTGCCCTGTGGGCTTGTTCCGTGGGAGTTTCCCGTATGAACGAGGGAGTGCATTATCCGTCAGATGTGTTGGCGGGGGCTGCAATCGGTGCTGGATGTGCTGTGGTCAACATCTACGTCAACAAGTGGCTGAATAAGTGGCTGTTCGGAGAATGATTTTAGGCGCGAATTACGCGGAATACGCGGAGTTAGATAAACTAAATCCGCATAATCCGCGCCTAAGTTTGTTTCAAGTCGGCTATTGGATAATAGTGCTGTAGATGCCTTCGTTCAGCACTTTTAGAGCTTGCTGCACGCTCAGGTTCGTGCTGTTCATCACCTGGAAGTATTCGTTCATGTCCCATAGGTCACGGGCTATCAAGGCTTTAAGTTGTGTCTTGATGAGCGGTAGGGATTGGTTGTACTGTTTCTCGTCAAACTTGATTTTCTCTTTGTCGGCAAGCGTACGTATTTCGGCAAGGAAGTTATCGTCTATTTCGAACTTCTCGTTGAAGGCTTCGAATTTCTTGTATTTGTTCTGCAACTCCTTCCGGTGCTTCTCGATGTAGCCGGTAGTGGCTTTGATAACCACGCCTTTGGCTACGAGGTTGCGGTGATAGTCTGTGTACTGGGTAGTGTCGATGGGGACGAAGAAGTCGGGCATGATACCTCCACCTCCGTAAACGGTACGTCCCATACGCTTGGTCTGTGCTTTCAGGGAGTCGGCAAAATGGATACTGTCCGCATGAATCATTTCTCCATGATTGAAGCGGTCTATCAGTTCCTGGTTATACTTATCCTGACTGTTCTCGCCGGTTAGGCGGCCGTCGAGGTTGGCGGTGCTGTCGTAAGGCTTCTGGATACAACGGCCCGAAGGAGTATAGTAGCGGGCGATAGTGAGGCGAATCATGGAACCGTCCGGCAGGTCGATAGGACGCTGTACTAATCCCTTGCCGAAGGTGCGGCGTCCTACTACCACGCCTCTGTCCCAGTCCTGGATGGCTCCGGTCACGATTTCACTGGCAGAAGCGGAGTACTCGTCCACCAATATGATGAGACGGCCGTTCTTGAAGTTGCCCGTACCTTTGGCAAAGAAATCACTGCGGCGTGCGGCCCTTCCTTCGGTGTAGACGATGAGTTCTTTTTGCTTCAGAAATTCGTTGGCAAGGTCGATGGCGGCATTCAGATACCCTCCTCCATTTCCTTGCAGGTCGAGGATGAGGTCTTTCATTCCTTTCTTTTGCAGGCTTTTCAGGGCTTCTGCAAACTCTTCGGCGGTGGTTGCCCCGAAGCGGTTGATACGGATATAGCCGGTTTTGGGTTGTATCATGTAAGATGCGTCCAGGCTGAGGATGGGAATTTTGTCACGCTTCACGGTGAAGTACAGCTGGTCGTCCACGCCACGGCGCACGATGGTGAGTTTCACTTCCGAGTCTTTCGGTCCGCGCAGGCGGCTCATAATATCTTCCGTGCTCATTTTTACTCCGGCAATGGCGCTGTCATTGACGGCTACGATACGGTCGCCGGCAAGGATACCCACCTTCTCGGAAGGTCCGTTGCTCACGGGTTGTATCACAAGCAGGGTATCTTCTATCATCTGAAACTGTACGCCGATGCCCTCGAAATTGCCTTGCAACGGCTCGTTCATCTTCTTCACTTCTTCGGCGTTGTTGTAGGTGGAGTGCGGGTCGAGTTGTGCCAGCATCTTGATGATGGCTTCTTCCACCAGCTTGTCTTCATCCACCTTGTCCACATAAAGGTTGGTGATGGCAAACTCTGCCATTTGCAGTTTGCGCAGGGCTTCATTGTTCGGCTTTTGCGCTTGTGCCGTCACCGCGCATATACATATTATAATAGTAAATAGTTTTTTCATCATTTCCATTTTAATCCCTAATCCTTTATCCTTAATCCCTAATCTCCATTCCCTCCGGTATGAACATGCTTATGTCCTTGCCGTATTGCAGCAGTTCGCGCACGGTGGTGGAACTGACGCAGGTAAGTTCCGGCTCGGTGAAGAGCAGGATGGTTTCTATGCCGGTCAGTTTGCGGTTGATGTCGGCAATGGTTTCCTCGTATTCGAAATCCTTCACGGTGCGTATGCCGCGTATTATCAGACTGGCATCTACCTGCCGGGCAAAGTCGATAGTCAGGCAGTCATAGGACTGCACAATGATGCGCGGCTCGTTCCGGTAGTAGTCTCGTATCATTTGTTCGCGCTTTTCCAAGGGGAAATACGTATTCTTATTTTCATTGATGCCGATGCCTATGACGATTTCGTCTATAAAAGTCAGTGCACGGCTCACTACCGAAGAGTGTCCGATAGTAAACGGGTCGAATGTTCCCGGAAAGATAGCTCTTCTCATGATGCCAAATCTTCTTCTATAACCAAGTTGTTGATAATAAAGTTTTGTCGTTCCATGGTATTCTTACCCATGTAGAATTCCAGCAGCTCTTTTACGAGGTCTGTCTTGCGCAGGGACACTTGTTCCAGACGCATATCCTTGCCGATAAAATGCTTGAACTCGTCGGGCGAGATTTCTCCCAGACCTTTGAATCGGGTGATTTCGGGGTTGGGACCCAGTTCTTCAATGGCTTTCACACGTTCCTCCTCTGTATAGCAATAACTTGTCTTCTTTTTGTTGCGCACGCGGAAGAGAGGGGTTTGCAGGATATATACATGCCCTTTCTTTATCAGGTCGGGGAAGAACTGCAGGAAGAAGGTGATGATGAGCAGGCGGATGTGCATGCCGTCCACATCGGCATCGGTAGCTACGATGACTTTGTTGTAGCGCAGTGTCTCTATGCCGTCTTCTATATTCAAGGCTGCTTGAAGCAAGTTGAATTCTTCGTTTTCATAAACTACTTTCTTGGTGAGTCCGTAGGAATTTAGCGGTTTACCACGCAGGCTGAATACTGCTTGGGTATTCACGTCGCGGCTCTTGGTGATGGAACCGCTGGCGGAGTCTCCCTCGGTAATGAAGATGCAGGATTCGGTTTCCTGGTCTTTGCCTTTACCGTCACTCAAGTGGTAGCGGCAGTCGCGCAGCTTGCGGTTGTGCAGGTTGGCTTTCTTGGCGCGTTCGCGTGCCAGCTTGGTGACGCCGGCAATGGCTTTGCGCTCTTTCTCGGAGTCTTGTATCTTTTGCAGCATCACTTCGGCCACAAGCGGGTTCTTGTGGAGGTAGTTGTCCACTTCCGTCTTGATGAAGTCTCCTACGTATTTGTTCACCGTGGGGCCGGCGGGCTTG
The DNA here is from genome assembly GCF_003603515.1 of Bacteroides sp. AM32-11AC. Lineage (NCBI taxonomy): Bacteria > Pseudomonadati > Bacteroidota > Bacteroidia > Bacteroidales > Bacteroidaceae > Bacteroides > Bacteroides sp. AM32-11AC. Next base: position 124,241 of record NZ_QTNH01000003.1, read on the forward strand.
TGTTCCTGCGGCGCGGCAGGCCACATGTTGTTGCTGCCCAGTTTCGTTTTGGTCTGGCTCTCGAACATGGGTTCCTCCACGTCGATGGCAATGGCGGCTACCAGTCCGTTGCGGATGTCGGCATATTCCTGGTTCTTGTTGTAGAACTCCTTGATGGTACGGGCAATGTGTTCCTTCAAGGCAGTCTGGTGTGTGCCGCCTTGGGTGGTGTGTTGCCCGTTGACAAAGGAGTAGTACTCTTCGCCGTATTGGTTGGTGTGTGTGAAGGCAATCTCGATGTCCTCTCCTTTCAGGTGGATGATGTCGTAAAGGCCTTCGCTGGTCATGTTGTCTTTCAGCAAGTCCTCCAGCCCGTGGCGGGAAACGATGCGCTGGCCGTTGTAAATGAAGGTGAGGCCCGTATTCAGGTAGGTGTAGTTGCGCAGCAGGGTTTCTACGAACTGGTTCTGGAAGGAATAGTTCAAGAAGAGTGTGGCGTCCGGTTCGAAGAAGATATAGGTTCCGCTTTCTTCTGTCGAGTCTTCGGTCACATCACTCAACAGCGTTCCTTTTTCAAAGATGGCGATACGTACCTTGCCGTCGCGGTAGCTGCGTACTTCGAAGCGGCTGCTCAGCGCATTGACTGCCTTGATACCTACGCCGTTCAGTCCGACACTTTTCTTGAAAGCCTTCGAGTCATATTTACCCCCGGTATTCAGTTTGCTGACCGCCTCTACCAGTTTGCCTTGCGGAATGCCTCGTCCATAGTCGCGTACGCTGACACGCAGACTGTCTTCTATAGTCACTTCTATACGCTTTCCGGCACCCATCTTGAACTCGTCGATGCTGTTGTCCATCACTTCTTTCAGCAACACATAGATGCCGTCATCGTTCTGTGAGCCGTCGCCCAGACGGCCTATGTACATACCGGAACGGACACGGATATGCTCCATGTCGTCCAGGTGGCGGATGTTGTCGTCGGTATATTCCACGCTGGAAACGGGGCTCTCTGTGATATTGTTGTCTGCTTCTTCCAGCGGCAGGGTCATATTGTTGTTATCTTCCATAAGTACGTTATTCCTTCATATTGCGCATTGCGACAAAGGTAATGAGAAATTCGGGGGTTCGCAAAAAAATAATGTCTTTTATGGACTTCTGACAAGCTTATATTCTGGATTTAGAACTTATTTTATTCCTTTCACAAAGCATCTTCTCCGTTTATGCTGTTCCGTCTTGAAGTACTCCCACTGCGCTTGCACCTTGCCGTTCAGCTCCAGCTCCGGATTACTCTCGGCATACTCGAAACCAAGTTGCTGATAGACGGGGATAAGGTCGGAGAACAACAATGCATTTACCCCCTTGTTCTGATACTCCGGTTTCACGGCAACCAGCAGCAAATCGAGCATCTTGGGATATTTCTTCAAGAAGATGGTCTTGGCCAGGTGATACCAACCCATAGGAAGCAGGCGCCCGTGGGCTTTTTGCAACGCTTCGGCGAGTGACGGCATGGAAATGCCTACGGCAAGCAGCTGGTCATCGGCATCGGTAATCAATGTCACCATGCGTAGGTCGAGGATGGGCAGGTACATCTTGACGTATTGGTCAATCTGCCGTTGGCTCAGTGCAGAATAGCCATAGAGTGGCTGATAGGCTTCGTTCATCAGTTCGAAGATGGCCTGACCGTAGTCTTGGGCAATCTTCTTGGCAGATGTGTATTTCTTTACCTTGAGGTTATACTTGCGCTGGATGAGGTCGGAGATGCGCTTGTGCTTGTCGGGTATGGCGTCGGGAATGTAGATTTTGTACTCCACCCAATCGGCATCCTTCTCAAAGCCCATGCGTTCCAGATGTTGCGGATAGTAGGGATAGTTATAAATGGTGGCCATGGTGCTGAGCTGGTCGAATCCTTCGATGAGCATACCTTCGGCATCGAAATCTGTGAATCCCAGCGGGCCTTGTATATGTGTCATTCCCCGTTCTTTTCCCCATTCTTCCACGGTGCGAATCAGGGCATCGGAGACTTCCGCATCATCGATGAAGTCTATCCAGCCGAAGCGGACTTCCTTTTTGTTCCAGGTTTGGTTTGCCTTGTGGTTGATGATGGCAGCTACACGTCCTACGATTTTACCTTCCCGATAAGCCAGGAAATAGTCGGCTTCACAAAATTCGAATGCAGCGTTTTTCTTCTTGTTGAAGGTGTTGAGCATGTCATCGAAAAGGTCGGGGACGGAATAAGGGTTGTTTTTGTATAGCAGGTAGTTGAAACGGATAAAGCGCTCCAGTTCCCGTCTTGTGGTTACTTTCTTGATTGTAATTGCCATAGTTGTTCAATATTGAGACCACAAAGGTAATGCAAACTGAGAGCAGAACAAAATAAGCTTGCTTATTTTTTATGCCGAGGTACAGCTTGCCTTATTTAAAAATACGTGATAATCTTTAAAATACCGCGTAGGGTGTTTGTAAATTTGCTGTTAGAGGTTGTATATCAGTACCGCTGTGTAGGCAATGTAGCAGAGAATCAGAATGCTTCCTTCCACCCGGGTGATGATGCGTTTCCCGAAAAAGATACCGAACAGCCAAAGCAGGATGCTGGACCCTACGAGTACCCACAAATCGAAATTGGTGATGCCCGTCAGACGCAGTGGAGTGATGGAGGCCGAACAACCCAGTACGAAGAATATATTGAAGAGATTACTTCCGATGACGTTTCCGATGGCTATTTCGGGGCTTTTCTTCAAGGCGGCTACGATGGAGGTGGCGAGTTCGGGTAATGAAGTGCCGCCTGCTACGAGCGTGAGACCGATGATGGATTCGCTGACACCCAATCCGCGGGCTATGCCGCTGGCACCGTCTACAAAGAAATTACCTCCGATGATGAGGCCGGCAAGTCCGCCGAGAATGTATAGGGCGGACTTCCACGCGGGTAACAGCCTGATTTCGTCTTCTTCCTGTAAGTGCTCCTTTTCCGGTTCCTTCATACTTCCATCCCTTTTTGCAATGGCAAAAGTATAACTCAGGAAAATGGTAAAGAAGCATAGCAGCAATAGGCCGTCGGTGATGCTGAGTATGTTCTCCCCACTGCTGTCCAGTAAGACGTCGTTGGCACAAATCAGCAGGGCGAAGGATGAAAGGATGCAAAGGGGGATTTCGCGTTTCAGTGTGTTACGGGTAATGGCTATCGGGGCAAAAAGGGCCGTACAACCCACAATCATCAGGGTATTGAACGTATTGCTTCCCACCACATTGCCAATGGCAATGTCTGCACTGCCTTTGAGAGCAGAGGATATGCTGACGGTGAGTTCCGGTGCGGAAGTGCCGAAGGCAACAATGGTAAGCCCGATGACGATGGACGGTATATGGAAACGTTTGGCAACGGATGCGGCACCGTCTGTCAAGCCATTGGCACCCAGAAGAATGAGGAGCAGTCCTCCGACAAGAAACAATATATCCATAGGTATGTCAATTTTGAGTACAAAGATAGTGCAAACCGGATACAGAACTTTCATGTTTGCATGAAAAAGTTATGTCGATTAGAGTAGGAAGTTAAAAACATTCCGTATGTTTGAAGCATTTATTGGGTATATTTGCAAAGAATCAAATCAAGAAGTTTATATATGAAGGTTATCCGTGCTTTCTGTCTTTGTTGGCTGTTGATGCTGGCGGACGGAGTGTCAGCTCAGTTGGTAGATAAAGTGCTCAGTGTTTTAGGTGAGGATAGTGTGGGGAGTGTCACAGTGGCAAGGACTGACTCCGATTCGATTCAGTTGTCGCTTGTCCGGCAGGAGTTGGAAACAGCCCGGCTGAATGAGGCGAACCTGCGGATGGAAATGGAGCAGATGAAGTTGGCGGGCTATGCGGCCGATTCGGTGAAGCTGGCATTGCAGAAACAACGCATTGATTCGTTGCGGACGGTGACACCGGGTATTCCGGTGGTGGTGGAGAAGGACACTTTGTTCTATCTGTATGCCAAGCGTGGAGGGCATACGCCCCAACAGCGAGCCAAAGATGTAAGCAACGTCATCGAAGCATTGGGCACGCGTTTCAATCTGCGTCCGGACTCTGTTTATTTAGAGAGTACGGATATTGTTACAGACTTGATGTATGGCGAAAAGGTCATCATTTCCTTTACCGATCAGGATGCTTTGTGGGAAAACTGTACCCGCGACCAGCTGGCCGCCAGCAAGAGGCATGTCGTGGTGGACAAACTGAAAGCCATGCAGAAGGAGCATAGCTTGTGGCAGTTGGGTAAGCGTATCTTGTACTTTATCCTGGTGCTTGTGGGACAGTTCTTCTTGTTCAAGTTTACCAACTGGCTGTTCAGAAAACTCAAACTACGCATTCAGAAGCTGAAGGATACCAAGCTGAAACCGATCTCTATTCAGGATTATGAATTGCTGGATACGCAGAAGCAGGTCAACCTGCTGGTGTTTGTTGCCAACCTGGTGCGTTATGTAGTCATGCTGTTGCAGTTGCTGCTGACGGTTCCGTTATTATTCTCCATTTTCCCTCAGACCAAGAGCTTGGCTTATACATTATTCTCCTACATCTGGAATCCTATAAAGGTCATCTTGAATGGAATAGCCGACTATATACCCAATCTGTTCACTATCTTTGTGATATGCTATGCGGTGAAGTATCTGGTCAGACTGGTGCGTTATCTTGCCAATGAGGTGCAGGCTGAACGGCTGAAGATAAACGGCTTCTATCCGGATTGGGCCATTCCTACCTATCATATTGTGCGCTTCTTGCTTTATGCGTTTATGATTGCCATGATTTACCCTTATCTGCCGGGTTCCAAGTCGGGAGTCTTCCAGGGAATCTCCGTGTTTGTCGGCTTGATTGTTTCGCTCGGTTCCAGTACGGTTATCGGCAATATCATTGCAGGACTGGTCATAACCTACATGCGGCCTTTCAAGCTGGGTGACCGCATCAAGCTGAACGATACTACGGGCAACATCATTGAGAAAACACCGCTCGTCACCCGCATCCGTACTCCGAAGAATGAGGTGGTGACCATTCCGAACTCTTTCATCATGTCTTCCCATACGGTCAATTACAGCCAGTCTGCCCGTGAGTATGGATTGATTATCCATTCGGAGGTCAGTATTGGCTACGATGTTCCGTGGCGGAAGACACATCAGCTGTTGATAGAGGCTGCATTGAATACTCCTGGAGTGATAGATGATCCCCGTCCGTTTGTATTGGAGACTTCCCTTCAGGATTATTATCCGGTTTATCAAGTGAATGCCTATATCAGGGATGCCAACAGCCTTAGCCAGATTTACTCTGATTTGCATCAGAATATCCAGGATGCCTTCAACGAAGCAGGCATCGAAATCATGTCTCCTCACTACATAGCTACGCGTGACGGCAGTGAGACGACCATACCCAAGGATGACTTACGGGAGAAAAAGCAGTAAGGGAGCCGGTTATCGTGCCAGTAAAATCTCTGCAAACGGTACGTAGAACATAAACATCCTCCATTCCTTTGTCTGGAAATCATAAGTTTCGATGAAGTCGCCTTCACGATAGCCTGCAAACTGCACGTAGAGTTTCCTTGTCTGCCCGTCCTTGGAGTAGTACATGGCAGCGGAGCGTACGGCGTTGGGGTAGGTGGCGAAAGGCTCTTTCAAGTTTCCGGCAGTAGTATCCCATAAGCAGAATTGCGTATCTCCACCATTGGCACGGGAAACGATATAGCCTCCTTTGCATTGCAGGCTGTTTGGGTTTTCGGGGGATGGTTCCATAATCCGGAAAGGTATCAAGGCTTCGGCTTTGATGGGGTCGTAGCAGTGCATCTTTTCTTTGGCGATGTCTATCACGACGGGCGAGAAGGTGCCGTCGCCGTTGTTGGCCGAGAGCAGCATGTGGGCGTCGGCTATCACGCCCGGATAGCGTGAGAGGGATTCGGGCTTCAGTCCATCCGGTAATGGTATTTCGGGAGTATGTATCGGTGGCATATTCAACCGGGTATATACCGGATAAGAGATGCTACAGTAGGTGAGGAGCTTATCTCCGGCCATTTCCAGGGAAACAGTGTTGTTGAAGTCCGAGCAGATGGTAATTGCGTTACGTTCTACCGGGTTACACCAATAGTGCATGCAGAGGTCGTATCCGTCGATGAAACTACTGCCGTCTTTCTCCCGTATCCCGCAGAGGATGTTGGTGCCGGGGATGTTGGCGGCAAGGTGGAAATCTTCGTCGTCATGGAACTGGATTACTTCCGATATTTCTTGTGTTACCAGGTCGATACGGGTGATGCCGCGGGGAACGGTCGGTGTGTAAATGGCGTGGGAGTTGGTGATACCGTAGAGATATGGTTCTTCGGGGGATTGTCCGTCGGCTACCGAAATCTGGCCGAGAGGCTGAAGCTGTCCTGCCCGTTCCAGGAACATTTCTACCCGTGAGGCGGGCCAGTGTCCGGGGGCAAGGAAAGTAATGCTGTTGGTGGTTTGCTCCGTGGTAACGGCGCGTGTGTAGCGTGAATACCCTTCGGGAAAGAGAGGATTGTCGGCTATCGGCCAGTAGATGTCCAATATGATTTGGTCGCCGCTCTGCAAGCCGTCGGCTTTGACGGTCACGGCATCACCGGGATTGAAGGTCTTTCCGGCATCGGATATGGTGATATTGGTCACAAAAGCGGGTTGTTTCTCTTTGTCGTCATCACTGCAAGCGGCAAGTAGCAGGCTGATTAGTAGCAGGAAGTGTATCTTCTTCATCATAGTTATGTATTGACAAATGCAAATATAGGGCTTTTTCTTGTATTCCTGCGGATAGGCTTTGTTTTTGTCGTATGAGATGGAAAAATCCTCCTACGAAACATGGTCTTTTGCTTCGTGGGAGGAAAGTGGTTGTTCGGCAGGGCTTCGGGGGAATGCGCCTGCTTGCGTGCCGGCTTGGATTATTTGCTGCGCGTCACCGTGTGCAATACATTCCCTTTCTTGTCAATCATGCGCAGTTCCAGTGTCTTTTTGCTGGCCGATACAATGGAGAAACCCGGTTCGGGGCTGCAGAATACGGTCCCTTCGATGGGCTTCACCTTGCGGGCGAGCGAACCGGCAGAATTGGTGATATAGTCGATGTCGCTGCCTGCCACGCGTACGTGCTGGAAGTTGTGGATGTGCCCGCAGATGTACATATCCACCTTGTGCTTGCGCAGGATGGGATCGAGACGTGCCTGCATATCCGCGCGTTCGCTCTCGTCCTTCGGGGTTTCGGCATAGATGGGATGGTGTCCGGCAACGATAACCCAGTCCTCTTTGGCGGTAGTCAGTACGGAATCTATCCAGGAAAGTTGTTGCTGGTAATCCTGCTTGCAGGCATCGGGATAGGTCTCGCTTTCGTTGCGGTATTTGTCAATCATCGGGGCGGTGTCTACCCAGAGGATGCGGATGGTAGCGCCGTTGTCCTCGAACGTCTTGGTATAATAACGGGCGGGCATGGTCCAGCGGCGGCTGATATTACTGTAGTCGAGCACAGCCTGCGTATTGCCGCGGTATTCGTGGTTGCCCAGCAGGGGGAACCAGTCTATCATCAGCTCCGGGTGGCTGTAAATAAGTTCGTAGTTGGTCATCCAAAGCGGGTCGTTCACGCTACGTACGCCTTCAAAGTGGTGTACATCGCCGGTGGCAAGAACGAATTCGGGGCCTACTTCTTCTGCCATTTGTCCCATCAGTTCGGCGATGGGCTTTTGGTCGTAGTAGCCGTTACGGCCGAGGTCGTTGGCTACGTAGAAGTTGAACTTCTTGTCGAAGATGGAGTAATCGGTGATTTGGGCAATGGCTGCGTTGCCGAGTAGGGCAATAAACAGTAAAAGGAATATTTTCTTCATTGTCATTATTAAATTGTTGAGTAGTTAATGTTGATAACTTGTTGAGATAGAATTCGCTGTTTAAAAATTAATCTTCACTCCCGCATTCACTTTCACGCCGTAGTATTCTGCCTGCATGGTACGGTCTTTTGTGCCCTGGTAGTAGCGTAGCGGCTGGTTCAGCAGGTTGTTGGCTTCGGCGTAGAAGGTAGTCTTGAACTTCTTTCCGAAGGTATAGCTGGCGTTTACGTCCATATAGTTCACCTTGTCATAGTAGCGGTCGTAGAAGGTGCTTTCTCCCATTTCGTCGATGAAGTCGGAAGCGAAGTTATAGCTCAGGCGCAGATTCAGACCGCCTTTCTCAAAGTATAGGGAAGCATTTGCGGTATGCTCCGGAGAGCCTGGCATGCTCAAGTCTTTCTCATTCTCGCGGCCTTCGAAGTTGAAGTCTTCCACACGGGAGTGGGTGTAGGTGTACGTTCCGTAGAAACCTACACATTTCAGAGCGGGAGCAATGAAGCTGAAGTCGCGCTGGTAGGATAACTCTACCCCTACCAGGTTGGCGTTGCCCGCATTCTTGGGTTGGGTGAAGCGGGTGTAGGTGTTACCCTGGTATTCGTAGTTGGTGCTCACCTGGTCTACGATGAAGTCGTCTATCTTCTTGTAGAAGATGCCGGCGCTTATCAGACCGATGCTGCGGAAGTAGTAGTCGGCACTCAAGTCGAAGTTGTAGGAGACGGTAGGTTTCAGCTCCGGGTTTCCGATGGTGATTTCGTTGTCGGAACGTTTGATGTTCACACTGGGCACGAGGGCCGAGTATTTGGGGCGTGACAAGGTTTGGGTAAACGAACCGCGCACTTTGAAGTCATCGTTTACATTCCACTTTACGAGCAGCGACGGCAGGAAGTTGATGTAGCTGTTGCGCTGACGGTCGGTCTTGCTGGTGAGGTCTTCGTCGGCATCGTAGGTGCGTCCCGTATAGGCAAGGTTGGTGTTCTCTATGCGAAGTCCGGTCATCAGTTCCACGTCTTTTGTCAGTTTTTGGTCGAAGCGGAGGTAGCCGGAAGTCACGGTTTCGCGGGCGTTGAAGTTTCCGGCAAGTTCTTCCTGCACCTGCTCTTTCTCAAAGAGGGAAGCGTTGTTCAAGTCTAAAGAGCCGGTGTATTCCTTGCTGGCGTAGATACCTGCCTGATATTTGTTGTTGGGCATGAAGTTCTTGTTGGTCTGGTCCACTGTATTTGCCAGGCTGTTCGTCATGAAGGCATCCTCGTCCAGAGGAGAGTATTCGTAGAAGTCCACTTCTTTATCCTTGGTCTTGCGCACTACCTTTGCGCCGAACTTCAGCTTGTTGCCGTTCTTGAAGGGAAGTTTGAAGTTGGCGGAGAACTTCAGGTCCTGCTCCTTGATGTCTTCCTGCTGTTCCGTCAGCTCTTTCAGGCTGAATTCATCGTTCAATGTCATGGTAGAGCCTGTTTTGGGGCTGGCAAAGGGTTGGCGTTCGTCGCTCAGGTCCATGTCGAACTTCTGTTTCTTCAGTTGGAAGTCGATGTAGCGTTCGTTGGGACGTTCTTCGCTGGCTTTGGCATAGCTGGCGTGCCAGTCCATGGAGAGGGCGCCGAAGAGGTGTTCGCCGCCGAGGGCAAAGTCCATGGTGCGCTGGCGTTCCAGGCGGGCGTTACGGTTGTCCGGCGTACCGGCTTTGGTCTGTATGCGTACGGTGGCGTTGCCGTCGGGGTCAAGGTCTTTCAGCGTGGTACGGTAGCGGTTCTCCCAGTCGTTGCGGTTGTTGAAGATGCCTTTGAAGGTGAGTTTGTGGTTGGCATTGATGTCCCAGTCCAGTGCGGCGGAGTAGCTTTGGCGTTCGCGGGTGACGTAGTATTGGCGGATTTGGTAGTCGTTGACGTACGTCTTACCGTTGTCATCCTGCTCCCATACAAATTCGGTGTCGTAGGAACCGGAAGGTGAGTTCTGATAGGAGGCCGATACAATCAAGCCGAGTTTGTCGTTGAAGAAGCGGTCGCCGTAGGTGAAGCCAAGGTTCAGTTGCGCCTTTTCGCTCACCCAGTTGTAGCCGGTTCCGGCGGTGGCGGCAATGGTACGCTTGTAGGGGGAGTTCTTGGTGACGAGGTTGATGCTGCCGCCGATGGCGTCGCCGTCCATATCGGCGGTTACTACCTTGTTCACTTCGATGGTCTGAATCATGTCTGCCGGAATGAGGTCGAGCTGTACGTTGCGCGTATCGCCTTCGGCAGAGGGAACGCGGTTGCCGTTGATGGTGACGGAGCTGAGGTCGGCACTCGTGCCCCGCACTTGCCCGAAGCGTGCCTCGCCTTGGTCGTACTGCACGTTGATGCCGGAGATGCGTTTAAGGGCGTCACCGATGTTGGAGTCGGGGAACTTGCCTACCTGGTCGGCAGAGACTACATTCGTAATCCCCATGTTGTTTTTCTGTGAGTTGATGGCACGGCGCTGTCCCTGGAAGGCGCCGCCTACCACCACTTCCTGCAACTCCACGCCTTCGTTCAGTACGACGTCTTTTTCCAGTGTACGGCCTGCGGGGATGGTGATTTTCAGTTCTACGGGAGAGTAGCCCACGTAGCTCACCTTTACTGTATAGGTTCCCGGGTCAAGGTTAGAGAAAGTGTAGAAGCCGTTGACGTCGCTCGTCACGCCAGTGTGTAGTTTCTCGATGTAGATGGATGCGCCCGGGAGAGTTTGTTTAGTGGCGTCGATGATGCGTCCACGTACAGTTCCTTGTTTCGTGACATTTGCTTTTTCGTCGGCAATGGCCGTATTGACGGTGGCGGTGAATAGGAGTAAGAATAAGAATGCTCTCAAAATCTGTTTCATACTTGTTATTATCTGTTAATAATCTGCCGCAAAAGTAGAGGGTTGCCGTTACGTGGAGATTGCGGAGCGTTGAAGAACAGATAACGATTCAGTTACAATGAGGTTACATAAATTCTTGGAGGTAGTACCCTTTCGGCGGTATCTCCCTTTGCCGTCATCTGGCAGACTGATGCTAAAGATGCACGAGATGTGCATCTCGGACTGTATGAGATGTACATATCGAGCAACATGAGATGTACATCTCGTGCAGGGGAAGGTATAGGGGTTGGTGTCTTATCCCGTAGCCTGGCAGCGGATAAGTACCTTCTTCTCGTCTGCCAGAGTAGTGGCAAAGAGATAAGTGCCTCCCCCTTCGGCCAATTTCAGTCGTTTGCGCAGTTCGGCCACGGTGGCGGGGAAGTTGCGCACGGTGAGGTTCGCCTTTTTCTCGGCAGCCAGCATCTCTTTCACTTCTTTCTTGCCGAAGCCGCAGGAGGAGGTAATCCGGAACTTGCGGCCGGGGAAGTCCGGCAGGAAGTGGTCCGAGGTGTAGAGGTGGCTGTTGGGATGCAGTTTTTCCACCTTATACAATGAGGAGAGGCTGCGGAATGCACCGGCTTTCAGCACGGAGGCATTCGGTTCGTAGAGGTATGATTTCAGTTGAGGGGTGTAGGGGCATGCACGCTCCTTCTCCTGCCGGCGGGTGAAGACGAGGGCTTGGGGAGCCGGTACACCGGTGAAGTTGACGCAATGGATGGGGATGTCGTCTGCCGGCACTCCTTCGCCTTGTCCCAGCAAGAGCAGCAGTTCCTTGCATTCGTTGCCCACGGAGACGATGTGTGCCTGGTGGACATGCTTCAAATCGTTCAGGGCAAGGGTGAGGTCGAGCATGGGGGAGAGTTTTACCAGTACGTGTCTTGCCTTGCGCAGCAGCAGTTCTTCGAGGGCGGCTATATCGGGTTCGCAGTCGCCGATGGCTACGGTCTTTCCACCGTGTCCGTCGCGGCGGGCAGGGTCTATGAATATACAGTCCACGGGCTCCATCTCTTGCAGATGGCAGACGCTGTCTGCGTGGCAGACGGAGATGTGGTTCAGGCCGAGGACAGGGAAGTTGTGTGCGGCTATCTGGCAGAGGGTTTCCTGGCGCTCGACGTAAGTGGCATGCCCGAAGCGGGAGGAGAGATAGGCGCAGTCGATGCCGAAACCTCCGGTGAGGTCGGTAAAGGTGCCGGCTGATGCGGGGGTACTGTCCTGCGCGGGATGTTCTTGTTCTGTATGTAGCAGGTTAGTTATAATCTCCGCTTTATACTGTGCCGTTGCTTGGGAGGAGCATTGTTCCAGAGAAAGGTGGGCGGGGTAGAGTATATGCTCGTTCTCGGCCCATGCGGGTATCTTCTCTTTGGCAATCTGCCAGCCGGAAATCTGTGTGATGGCGGCGGGCATGTCTACCGAAGGGTAGCGGCGTGCCTGCAAGGCAAGGCTGCGCACGTCGTCGCGGCGATGCTCGCGGATGAAGCGGAGGGTGTCTTGGGATAAAGGCATGGCTTGGCTTATTTATTCTGATGCAAAGTTATCTCAAAAAGGACAAAGTGGGGCATAAATTCGCAGCTTTCTGTCTGATTATTTTTCAGACACAGATGACGCTGATAATACAGATTAAGAATATAAAAATCCGCGTCATCTGCGTCATCCGCGTCAAAGCGATAGCAAATTTAAGTTTCCGGACAAGCTGGGGGTGAGAGTTAAGGGATGACCCGGTATCGCTCCTTTGCCGTCTGCCTGCTGACGCGGTTGAAGTGCCACCATTCGCTGGGTAGCGGGTGGAATCCGGCTTCTTTCATTACCTGCCGGAGCAGCAGCCGGTTTTCACGTTCTTGTTCCGTAAGCTTGCCTTGTGCCACGAGCACGGCTTCTTCTGTGATGTGGGCTTCCCTGCCCAGATGGTCTACCGGGGTGCCCATGGGCAGAGGAGTTCCTTTATCGTCGAGTATGCTGATGTCCACCGCCAATCCGTAGTTGTGCAGGCCGCCGCCGCGTGAGGGGTTGGAGACATAGATGTATTTGGAGGTTCCTTTCACTACGTCCCACATCTTCTGCTGTACGGACAAGGGGCGCGCTGCGTCGTAGACGATGAGGCTGTAGCCGGGGTACTGTTCTTTCAGTAGGCGTTGTGCCCGCTTCAGGCTTTTCATGGCATCGGGGTGCAGGTAGGCTTCTTTCAGGTCTTCGTATAATAGGGTTCCGGTGAAGTTGTCGGCACGGGTGTACATCAAGTCGATGGCGATGCTGCTGTCCGCTTCGGCGATGTTGACGAAACCGAGGGAGTCCAGGTAGCGGGCTGTCCGGCTTTTAACCGGAGCCGGAGGGACGGGTGCCGCTATGGTGTCGGCGTACGGGATGGTGGTCTCCGTATCTGGGTCTTGTGCCTGCTTTGGCGCTTGTTTTCTGCTACAACCGCATAGTGAGCAGCCAAGCAGCAGATATAACAAGTAAAAGAAATATCGTTCCATCTTACAAGGCATTCTTGGCGGTAAGGATTGATTTCATCAAGGCTATGTCCGAACTGACTTCTCCCTGCATCAAGTATTTGTTTTTCCGTTGGCAGGTGGCTTCGTAAATCTCCTTTGCTTTTGCTGTGTCCTTGTCCCGGTAGAGTGCCAGGGCGCAGAGCAGCCGCTGTTTGGAAGACGTCACATCCTTATATTGCCGGATGTAGGTATCCAGCTCATCGGTATATAATTCTTCTGCCCGTGCGGTCCTCTTTGTCACCAATGCGGTGAAGAGCAGCTCGCAAGCGTTTTCCTTTATCAAAAGTCCGATGACTTCGTGCCGGTGGCTCATTATTTTCTCAAATGCATTGTAGGCGGCTTCCCATTCTTCACAGTCGAGCAGGCGCGAGGCGCTCATCAAGGCTATGGTGACCTGCAGGGCATCTTTGTAGTTGATGTCTCCCGTTTGGCTGAACCATTCGGCAGGCATGTCCTTAGGACGCATGCCCTCTTGCACCAGTGCGTTGATGCGCAGCTGGGTGACCAGTGCCTGCTTGCTCTTGCTGTCCTTGAGAAGCAGGCGCATGTTGTCGGCATCATTGCCGATGCCGCCCATCTTCATGGGGATGCCGTTCATCCCTGCAAGGAGAATGCCAATCAAAGAGAGCATCAGAAGGAAGAATTTCAGCAGGTAAGGCAGCCCGTCTACGGTCAGCAGGGGGAGGAAGGCAAGGATGGCGGTCAGCAGGTTGGCAAGCACTCCACCCAGATTGTACAAGGTGGTTGGGATATCTTCAAGAGGCCTTTCGGGTGGGGTAAGCAGGCATTGGCCTCCCGTTCCGGCAAGGCTGAAACGCTTGATGCATAATTTCCCGTCTTTCCGTATGAAGGTAAGGTTGAAGATGCGGAAGGAGACGAAGCGGTAGCCGGTTGCCAGTCCGCAGACAAGATGCCCGCCTTCGTGCAGAAGCACTTGCAGGAAGATGGAGAACAGCAGAATCAGTATGGCTAACAAGGAAACTCCTACTGTCTCCAGCATGCCGGTTTCGGCAAACTTGCTGTGTAAACCGTCGAACGAGTCTCCCAAAACCAGGACTCTTACACCTATTATTCCTACAAAGCCGATGCATGCCCCGACCATGAATCCTCCGGCCAATTTAAATACTTTCTTCATCCTGATATCTTGATAAATGTGTTTGCCGGCAAAGGTAAAGGATTTTATCTGAAATGCAACAGCTTGCCCCATGTATCATAAAAAGAAAGAGATTGTGATTGCCACAACCTCTTTCCGTCACCTAAACCCACTACGCAGGCTACAGATAGGGAATTATAGTAATATAGATACCCGTAATGATGGCTTCTTGCTTTTCTGTCCTTATCTTAGGGTATACTTTCCCAAATCTTTGTTATGTTCGTAATATTTCCGAGTATATCCTATAGATTCCATCTTCTCTTTATTGACAGTTTAATAATCTGCATTTTCGAATTCCACAATATGAGGCAGTATTGGAAATCGGTTATCATGATGCTGGTTTATTCTGTGCTTTTATCAGTAACCAACTACTGACTCGCTTTTTCAATATTTTTGCATATGATAGTTGCGTTCTTGGTATACTCTTTGTCAATCCCATTATGCTGGCAATGGTCGTTTTAAATTTCGAACATTCTGCTCCGTGCCAGCATGCAGGCCCCAACTACTCCAGCCTTGTCTTTTAGCTTGGAAACAGTCACCGTGGCGTCTTTGTTGACCAGATTCAATGAGTATTTCCTTATTGCCGTTTTGATTGGCTGCACTATATAGTCTCCTGTTGATGATAGTGTACCCCCGATTATTACTAGTTCCGGATTGAATATGCTTATTAATCCAGCTATTTGCCTTCCCAGTTTTTGGCCTATTTCTTCCACTATCTCAATGCATAGCAAGTCCTCTTTATTGACTGCGGTGATGATTTCATCCAAGGTGGGCGGATTTTCTGCAGTCCGTTTTGATAGTATGGAACTTTCTCCGCTACCGATTCTTTCCAACAGGATGCGGTGTAGTGCCGATCCTGAGGCTTCCGTTTCCAGGCATCCTTTTTTGCCGCAGTGGCACAGTATTTCATTATCGAAAACATTGACATGCCCGAATTCTCCGGAAAATCCAGATTTTCCCGTGTATACCTTCCCGTCTATGATGATGCCGATTCCGAGTCCCCAGCTTATGTTGACAAAGATGATGTCCTTTTCCCCTTTGACGCATCCTTGCATATGCTCTCCATAGGTCATGGCCCTTGTGTCGTTGTCTATGCAGACCGGGTATCCTATCTTTTCATTCAGTACATCCGCCAAAGGACGCTCTGAAAAGTTGAACATGCTGAAACTATATCCTGATTCCGGATTTACTCTTCCGGAGATGTTGATGCAGATGTTCATTATCTTCTTGTCGTTGATTTCCGTTCCCTTTATGAAGTTTCGGATGAGTGCACACAGTTCTTCCAAAGCTTCCTGTGTATTTTCGAACTTGTATGGTATGTTCATCTTGATTTCCACCATATCCCCCTTGAAATTGATCAGTCCGATGTTTATGGCAAATTTCTTAATGTCCACTCCAATGAAGTATCCTGATTCCGGGTTGAGTCCGTATAGGCTTGGATGGCGGCCGCTACTGGTCTCCAGTTTCCCATAGTCGTTTATATAGTTGTCCTCACACATTTCATTGATGAATTTGGTGGTTGTGGGCACACTCAGATCGAGTTCCTTGGCCAAATCGGTAATAGTGGAGCTCCCATTATATATATAATGTGTGATGATCCTTTTTTTTAAGAGTGCATTCTTGCTCCCGGTTTCCATTTCTTTTAATAAGTTCTGTTTCATATGTATGTATTTTTATGTTATTTACTCTATTTTGTTTATTATATTAATAAATACGGATTTATTATTCTGAAATATTATGTATTTGATTTGTTATTATGTAAATTGTTTTGTAATTACGCGTTAATATATATTAATTGTAGGTTATATATTAATTAAATACTTTATTAAGTCTTGCAAATATAATAAATATATCTATATTTGCAGCGTGATAATTGAATAATAACAATTAATATCTAAAACAATGAAAAACATAATTGATTTTTTATCTTAAAAAAGTGTATTCGATAGGTTTA
This sequence comes from Bacteroides sp. AM32-11AC, assembly GCF_003603515.1. Lineage (NCBI taxonomy): Bacteria > Pseudomonadati > Bacteroidota > Bacteroidia > Bacteroidales > Bacteroidaceae > Bacteroides > Bacteroides sp. AM32-11AC. Next base: position 140,494 of record NZ_QTNH01000003.1, read on the forward strand.
ATATATAATGGTTGATCTTAATTTTATTAATAATGAAAACACGCAGGGATTTTTTAAAGAGGACCGCTTTGTTCGGTGCGTCTGCATTCATGGCCCCTTCATTGTTGGGGCGAGAGGGTGATGGGGATTGCTTCTTTTCTCAAGAGTCTGCCTCTTCCATGCTAGTTCCCATGGGCGATGCACTTAAAATTACCGGCACGTTCTTGGATGAGATATCCCATGATATTCCCCATCAGAATTGGGGGGAAAGGGAATGGGATCAGGATTTCCGGTATATGCAGAGTATTGGAATTGACACGGTCATAATGATCCGGTCGGGTTATCGCAAATTCATTACTTATCCTTCGGCGCATTTGCTGGGCAAAGGGTGTTATATGCCTTCCGTCGATTTGTTGGACATGTTCCTTCGGCTGGCGGGGAAATATCACATGAAGTTCTATTTTGGTTTATATGATTCGGGCAAGTACTGGGATACCGGTGACCTTTCGTGGGAGGTTGAGGATAACAAGTATGTGATTGATGAGGTGTGGAGCAGGTACGGTGAGAAGTACAAGAGTTTCGGCGGATGGTATATCAGTTGTGAGATAAGCCGTAAGACGAAGGGTGCCATTGATGCCTTTCATGCGATGGGCAAACAATGCAAGGATGTCTCCGGCGGTTTGCCGACTTTTATTTCTCCGTGGATTGACGGGAAAAAGGCCGTGATGGGTACAGATAAGTTGACAAAGGAGAATGCGGTTTCTGTTCAGGAGCATGAAAGGGAGTGGAATGAAATTTTCGATGGCATTCATGATGTGGTTGACGCCTGTGCTTTTCAGGACGGACATATCGATTACGATGAACTGGATGCTTTCTTTACGGTGAACAAAAAGCTGGCTGATAAGTATGGCATGAAATGTTGGACAAACGCTGAAACCTTTGATCGTGACATGCCCATCGACTTTTTGCCTATTAAGTTTGACAAGTTACGGATGAAGCTGGAGGCTGCCAAGCGAGCCGGTTATGACAAGGCCATCACTTTTGAGTTTTCTCATTTTATGAGTCCCCAATCAGCATATTTGCAGGCAGGACACTTGTATAATAGGTATAAGGAATATTTCAATATTAAGTGATTATGAATTTTATGCTCAGATTGTTTTGCAGTTGTTGTCTGTTCTTGGTTGTCTCAATCATGCAGGCTGCAATTTATCCAGATCCCGTTGAAGGCGTGGTGACCTGTAAAGGCAAAGGGCTTGCTGGTGTTGTGGTGACAGATGGTTTTGACGTGGTGCTGACTGATGCTCAGGGCCGTTATGAGTTGCCGCGCAACCGGGATGCTCGGTTTGTATATCTTTCCACGCCTGCAGGTTATCTGCCGCAAGAGGGTGGTGGGCATATCGCTTTCTTTTTCCCGCTTAAGAAAGGCCGTTTAAAGTATGATTTTGAATTGAAGAGGAATCTGAAAGATGATATGAAGCATGTGTTTATGGTACAGACTGATGTGCAAGTCAGCTGTCAGGAGCATTTAGACAGTTATCGTTCTTATGTAGGTAAGGCACGAGCCTTTATGGAAAAGTATGCCAAGGAGCGTGATGCCTTCGTGTTGGATTGTGGTGACATTGTGGGTAATACTCCTGGTTTATACCCAGATTACATTCAAGTGTCTGGCGGTCTGGGATTGCCTGTTTACCGTATCATAGGAAATCATGATATGGAAATGGGTGTACGTTCTTTTGAACATTCATACAAGACCTATGAGGACTATTTTGGTCCCATTTATTATTCTTTCAATCGTGGAAAGGCACATTATATTATACTAGACAATTGTTTTTATATCAATAGGGATTATCGTTATATAGGTTACATTGATGAACGTACACTGCAATGGATAGAGAAAGATTTGGCTTTGGTGCCGAAAGATCATCTGGTATTTGTAATGATGCATATTCCTTCCAGCACTACCAAGGACATCAAGTTCAATGCCTTGCTACCCGACGAGACAAGCAATGCCAATAGTCTGTATGATTTGCTGAAAGACCATGAGGCACACCTCATTACCGGACATACCCATGTGAACGGTAACGTGGTGTTCAACGACCGGTTAATGGAACACAATACAGCTGCTGTATGTGCAGGTTTTTGGAAATCCATGCTTTGTTCTGACGGTACCCCCCAAGGCTTTGGACTTTATGAGGTAGATGGTAATCAGGTGAAGTGGCACTACAAAGCGGTAGATTATCCGCTGGAATACCAGTTTCAGGCTTATGCTCCGGGTAGTTCGAAAGAGTTTCCCGAAGAAGTGCTGGCCAATGTCTGGAATTGGGATGAGCAGTGGAAGGTAGAGTGGTTCGAGAATGGTACTTGTATGGGTGAGATGACCCGTTGTAAAGGTTTGGATCCGGCTGCTGTAGAAGCTTTTTCCGATCGTGAAAAGATGGGTGCACTCTGGGTGAATGCTTTTCCTACCAATCATTTGTTTAAGGCTGTTCCTAAAGATAAAAAGGCTCGCATAGAAGTACTGGTGACCGATCGCTTCGGTACTGTTTATAAGCAACTTGTAAAAGAATAATTTGAATTTAATCGATAAATTTTATACTATGAAATCTTCGGTCAATATTGGTTATGTAGTTTTCTTGTCTGTTGTGGCTGCTTTGGGAGGATTTCTTTTCGGATATGATACAGCAGTCATTTCCGGTACCATTGCCAAGGTAACCGCTCAGTTTAATTTAGATACCATGTCGCAAGGGTGGTATGTGGGCTGTGCGTTGATAGGTTCCATTGTAGGAGTGCTCTTTGCTGGTATTTTAAGTGACAAGCTTGGTCGTAAACGTACCATGATTCTGTCGGCCATACTCTTTTCCATGTCTGCTATCGGTTGTGCGGTATGTGCAGATTTCAATCAGTTGGTGGTTTACCGTATTGTCGGAGGTGTAGGTATCGGTGTGGTTTCCATTGTATCCCCTCTTTATATATCCGAGGTGTCGGTAGCTCAGTATCGTGGACGCTTGGTATCACTTTATCAATTAGCGGTTACCATTGGCTTTTTAGGAGCTTATCTAATGAATTATCAGTTGCTTATGTATGCTGAGACCCATGCAGGAGCTGCCGATAGCTGGTTTAACTGGATTTTTGTGAATGAAGTATGGAGAGGAATGTTGGGAATGGAGACTTTGCCTGCTTTGCTGTTCTTTGCCATTGTCTTTTTTATTCCGGAAAGTCCGCGTTGGCTGATTGTCCGCAATCGTGAAGAACGTGCGGTCAATATTTTGGAGCACATTTACAGCTCTTCCAAAGAAGCGTTGGTGCAATTGAACGAAACGAAGTCTGTTCTTACTTCCGAAACCCAATCAGAGTGGTCCTTGCTTTTGTCGCCGGGTATTATGAAAGCCGTTATTATTGGTGTATGTATAGCCATCCTCGGACAGTTTATGGGAGTGAATGCAGTCTTGTATTATGGTCCTTCCATCTTTGAAGGGGCTGGCCTTTCCGGTGGCGATTCCTTGTTCTATCAGGTGTTGGTGGGGCTAGTCAATACCCTGACTACTGTACTGGCTCTTGCCATTATTGATAAAGTGGGTCGTAAGAAATTGGTGTATTACGGTGTTTCAGGCATGATTCTTTCATTGGTATTGATAGGCTTTTATTTTATTGCCGGAGAATCATGGGGCATTTCAAGCCTATTCCTGCTAGTTTTCTTTTTGTTCTATGTGTTTTGCTGTGCGGTTTCCATTTGCGCAGTCGTGTTTGTATTGCTTTCCGAAATGTATCCAATCCGGGTGCGTGGACTGGCCATGTCCATTGCCGGTTTTGCATTGTGGATAGGTACATACTTGATTGGGCAGCTTACCCCCTGGATGCTCCAAAATCTTACCCCCGCCGGAACATTCTTCCTGTTTGCTGCCATGTGTATTCCCTACATGCTGATAGTTTGGAAACTGGTGCCGGAGACCACCGGAAAATCATTGGAAGAGATTGAACGTTATTGGATGAAAACAAAAAATTGACCTTAATAATAGATATGATGAAAATTAGAAAAATTTTATTGAGTGGTTGTTTGGTGGCAACTTTATGCTCATGTGGTGGTTCTCAAAACGAGAATTTGAATCTTACTCTATCAAAAGATGCTCTGTTTGATAAAGTAAAAGGTGCTTGGGCCGGTCAGGTTATCGGCTGTACGTATGGAGGTCCTACAGAGTTCCGCTATCTGTCTACTATGATTCCGGATTCGATAGTGATGCCTTGGGGACCGGGTGAAATTAAAAAATGGTACGATGGTGGTGGCGGCCTTTATGACGATGTATATGTCGACCTGACTTTTGTGGAGACTTTTGAAAGATGCGGTTTGGATGCTCCGGCCGATTCTTTTGCCACAGCCTTTTTGGCTAAAGAATACCCTTTGTGTCATGCCAATCAGATGGCCCGTTACAATCTTCTTCATGGCTTGACTCCTCCTGCCAGCGGGCATTGGAAAAATAATCCCCATGCCAATTGTCTGGATTTTCAGATTGAAGCGGATTTTGCAGGTATCATGGCTCCAGGTATGGTAAATAGTGCTACTGAAATTTGCGATCGTGTAGGACACATCATGGCGTATGGCGATGGCTGGTATGGTGGTGTATATGTAGCAGCCATGTACTCTTTGGCTTATGTGAGCGATGATGTTGAGTATGTTGTGACAGAAGCGTTGAAGTCTATCCCTCAAGAGACTACTTTCTATGAGTGTATGACTGATGTTATCAACTGGTATAAGCAATATCCAAAGGATTGGAAGAAATGTTGGGAAGAAATAGAGAAGAAATGGGGAAGTAGCGATATTGATTGTCCCAGTTGTGTAGAAGTTCCTGCTAATATTGGAACTTGTGTAAATGGTGCGTATATCATTTTAGGATTGCTTTATGGACAAGGTGATTTTGAGAAGACGATTGATATTTCTACACGTGCCGGCCAAGATTCTGATTGTAATCCGGCTTCTTCCGGGGGAATTTTGGGAACAATGATTGGGTATAATCGCATTCCCGAGAAATTCAGAAAAGAGTTGACTGTGGTCGCGGATACTCCTTTTAATAATGCGGTGAGCTTTAATAAAGGTTGTGAATTGAGTTTTGAGCACGCTTTACAAATGATAGAAAAAAACGGTGGAAAAGTTGGAGGTGATGAAGTGATTATCCACTTCCAAGAGCCGGAATCAGTGCAACTGGAAATTAGTTTCGAAGGTTTGAAGCTTGATAAGAAAGTGGCAGTGGAGAATTGGATTGCTGATTTCCCAACTTTCGAATTTGAAGGTGTAGGAGCTGTAATTGAAGGTGAATTGAAAGGTGAGAATGTGCCCGAAGATTATGTTGCTGAGTTGGAGGTTTATTTCAATGATAGATTGATTGAAGTATGCAAGCTTCCGTTGAAGTATAATCACCGTAAGCATGAGCTGTTCTTTAATTATGTACAGCCTTATAGTAAATATGCAGTGACTTGTAAATGGGTAAACCCCGTTGAAGGAGCTGATATTTGGGTGAGAAATATAATTTCTTATACAACAGATAAATAATGTGAATGTAAAGGGCTGGTTTAGATGCATGCTGGATAAATAACGTTTCCAGCCCTGCTTTTTAAAAAAGAAAGAAGATGATGGATCTTAAGAAATTGGCGAATCAGTATAAGGACGAACTTATGAATAATGTTCTTCCTTTTTGGTTGGATCATTCCCAAGACACCGAATACGGTGGCTATTTTACTTGTCTGGATCGGGAGGGGAATATTTTCGACACGGATAAATTTATCTGGCTGCAAGGTCGGGAAGTATGGATGTTCTCCATGCTTTACAATAGGGTGGAGAAGCGTCAGGAGTGGCTTGATTGTGCCATTCAGGGTGGTGAGTTCTTGAAGAAATACGGGCACGATGGAAATTACAACTGGTATTTTTCATTGGATCGTGCAGGACATCCGTTGGTAGAGCCTTATAATATCTTTTCATACACTTTTGCAACGATGGCATTCGGGCAACTGAGTTTGGCCACCGAAAACCAAGAGTATGCGGATATAGCTAAAAAGACTTTTGACATTGTTTTGTCGAAAGTCGATAATCCGAAAGGAAAATGGAATAAGCTTCATCTGGGAACAAGAAACCTTAAAGGTTTTGCTTTGCCTATGATTCTATGTAACCTGGCATTAGAAATAGAGCATTTGCTTGACGAGGATTTTTTGGTAGAAACAATGGATACGTGCATTCACGAGGTGATGGAGGTGTTCTTGCGTCCGGAACTTGGAGGAATTATTGTTGAGAGCCTGAATGGCGACAATAGTTTGGTAGACTGTTTTGAAGGACGTCAGGTTACTCCGGGGCATGCCATTGAAGCCATGTGGTTTATCATGGATTTGGGTAAGCGGTTGAAACGCCCGGAATTGATAATGAAGGCTAAGAACACGGCTTTGAAGATGTTGGAATATGGTTGGGATAATGAATTTGGCGGTATCTATTATTTTATGGATCGCAAGGGATTCCCTCCCCAGCAATTGGAGTGGGATCAGAAACTCTGGTGGGTGCATATAGAGACGCTGATTTCATTGCTTAAAGGCTATCGGTTGACCGGAGACGAAAAATGTTTGGAGTGGTTTGAAAAAGTACATGGTTATGTATGGACGCATTTCAAGGATCAAGAATATCCGGAATGGTTTGGCTATTTGAATCGTAGAGGTGAAGTTCTGTTGCCTTTGAAGGGTGGCAAGTGGAAAGGTTGTTTCCATGTTCCCAGAGGGCTCTATCAATGCTGGAAGACCTTGGAAGAGATTGTTCTGGATAAACAATATTAAAAACTAATTCAATTGTTCGATTTTAAATTCTAGTTAAAATGAAAAACAAGTATTTTTGTTGGCTGTTCTTGTTGTTCACTTTGGTAAGTTTAGGTGCAAGTGCCCAAGTGAAGGTAGAGGGTAGTGTGTTCGACGAGATGGATAATCCGTTGATAGGTGTATCTGTTTTTACAGAGAATCGCAAGACTGGTGCAGTGACAGATGTGGATGGTCATTTTACGATTACTGTGCCCAATACTAAAGTGTCATTAACCTTTTCTTATGTAGGATATACTACTCAAAAGATTGCTCTGAAAGATAGAAAGCTTTTGAAAGTGGTTTTGAAAGAGGATTCCGAATTGTTGGATGAAGTGGTGGTAGTAGGCTATGGCACACAGAAAAAAATCAGTGTAACAGGTTCTATTGCTCAAGTGGGTAACAAAGAGTTGAAGAAGGCTCCAAGCGGGACACTTTCTAATATGTTAGCTGGACGTATTCCGGGGTTGATTGCTAAACAAAGCAGTGGACAGCCTGGGCAGGATGGTTCAAATCTTTATATTCGTGGTACAGGTGCTGGTGACGGTAACGCTTTGGTAGTAGTGGATGGTGTGATACAAGATTATTTTCCCTCTTTTTCTCCAGATGAAGTAGAATCAGTTACTATTTTGAAGGATGCCACAGCTGCTGCCGTGTATGGCGTACGTGCTGCTGCCGGTGTAATTTTGGTAACGACAAAACGTGGTACTGTACAAAAACCGACTGTAACGTTGAATTCTTCCGTTACGTTGAGCCAGAATACTAATTTTCCGAAATTTTTGAATGGTCCGGATTATGCCTATTGGTATAATAAAGCTCAGTTGATGGATGGTGTAGCTGAGGAGAATTTACGTTTTTCTCCCGAAGATATTGAACGTATAAATAATCCTGGAGAGGATGAAGAGATCTATGGTAATACAGACTGGTTTGATTTGCTTTTTAAAAATGTAGCTCCTACATATACGAATACGGTTTCTGTTTCTGGTGGTAATGAGCGTATCAAGTTCTTTGCTTCTTTGGGAGCTTATAATCAGGAAGGTATTGTCGAAAACACATCTTATGATAAGTATAATTTCCGTTCAAACTTGGATGCTAAGGTAACTAATAATATTGATTTTTCTTTGAATTTATCTGGGTTTGTAGATGACCAGCGTTCACCGGGTGCTTCTGTTGGTCCGAATGCTTATGCGGGAGTATTCCAACAAGCGATGTTGTCTTATCCTTATTTGAGGCCTTATACCAAAGACGGTATGCCTATAGCAAGTCAAAATACAGCAGGTAATGGTAATAATAACCCTTTAGGTGCCAGAGACTTGTCTGGATATCAATCAAGTAAGACTACTAAGTTTCAAGGTGATATTTCTTTATGTTATAAGTTGCCTATCAAGGGGCTTTCAGCAAAATTGGATGCTGCTTTTTTGAAGAGTCATTCAATGAGGAAAGCTGCAATGACACCGTATAATGTTTATTCTTGGAATCAAACGACACATCAGGGTAATGTTGAAAAAGGGCGTATCTGTTCAATGGCATCTGTCTCACACTGGTACGGTTCCCAGCAGCGTTATACGATAAGACCTACCATTGAATATGCTAATAAATTTGGTAAGCACGATGTCTCAGGTTTGTTCTTGTATGAATATGCCAGAGAAGATTATGAAGGAATATCTGCTGGACGGGAGGATTTTCCGATTACAGATATAATGGATATGAGTTACGGTTTGAAAGTCAGCGAAAATTTAGTCAAGGGCAGTCATAGTAATGACAAACGTGCAGGCTATGTTATGCGTTTTAATTATGCTTATGATGAAAAGTATCTGCTTGAGTTTACAGGACGTGTGGATGCTTCTACTGCACTTCCGGCTCATAACCGTTGGGGCTTTTTCCCTGCCGTTTCTGTCGGTTGGCGAATTTCTCAAGAAGATTTCTTTAAAGAAGCCGTTCCTTTTATGGATAATTTAAAGATTCGTGCTTCTATAGGACGTTTAGGTAGTGATCGTGCTATTGAGAGCACTATGACTTATTTTTCTACAGCAACCTTATCTGCTGACCCCGTAGTCGTATTTGGTACTAATGCTTTGAAAGATATAGGTATGAGTGGGCCTATTTGTCCGGATTTGAAATGGCAATTGACTGATACCTATAATATTGGTGTTGAGTCTAATATGTGGAATGGCCTATTGGGGCTTGAATTGGATGTATTCTACATGAAGACCACTCGTTCTCTGGAAGGTCAGTCTGGGAAATTTCCACCTTCTTTAGGCAGTTACTTCCCGGGATATATTAACTATGGTTCACATGACAATCGTGGTTTTGAATTGGTATTGACGCACCATAATAAAATTCGAGATTTTAATTATCATGTACGAGGCAACTTGTCATGGGCTCGTAACAAAATCTTGAAAGTTACAGAAGATGCTAATGTGCCGATTTATAAACGTGCTACAGGGCAAAGTATGGGACGCTATTTGGGATTCGTTGCAGAAGGATTATTTCAATCGGAAGAAGAAATAGCTCACAGCGCTTTGTTTGAAGGGTCTACAAATACAAAACCAGGTGATATTAAATTGAAAGACATTAACGGTGATGGAAAGATTACTTGGGATCAAGATATGGTACCCATTGGTCGTAGTAGTATTCCGGAAATGGTATTTGGATTAAATTTAGGAGCTGAATGGAAGGGATTTGATTTCAGTATGTTCTGGCAGGGAGCTGCTATGTTCGATGTGAATTTATGCGGTATTTATGATAGTGGAATTCGTGACGATACGTTCTATACCCGTCCGTTTTATGCTGATGGAAATACCCCTTATTATTTGGTGGAAGGCTCTTGGCGTCCTGATAATCCCAATGCAAAATTTCCTCGTTTAGGGATTGAGGCTCGCGATAATGGTGGAAAATTCTCTTCTTGGTGGGTAAAAGATGGTACATATTTACGTTTGAAATCAGTTCAGTTAGGTTATACACTTCCTAAGAAATTGACGGAAAAGGCTGGATTTAGAACTATTCGTGCTTATGTGAGTGGTGGTAATTTGCTGACTATTTGTGGACTGGATTATATGGATCCGGAAATGCCTGGAGTAAATCAAGGATATTATCCTCAGCAGCGTACTTATGAATTTGGTTTAAACATTACTTTCTAAAAATTTAATCAGATGAAATCTATAAAGAAAATATTAACGGTATTCACTTCTACTTGTTTCATATTGGGTAGTTGTGATATTGATCCAACATTAACATCTTCATATCCTTCTGATATTATTTGGTCGAATGAATCTAACTTGATTACTTATATCAATGGTTATTATTCATTGGTGGGTGGTTATTATGGACTTGGAGGTGAAGCTTGTACTGATATGTTGAAGCAGAATAATCCTGTATCTGATTATAATCAATTCGTTTTTGGTTCGATGCCTATAACAACTACTAGTAATATGTTTGATACTTGGGGGGGGAGCCACTCCTCACAATTGTCTTTGACTCGTTTTTTGGAAAATCTAGAAAAGAATCGAACTAATTTTTCAGACTCGATTGCTACACTTGCTGAAGCACAAGTCCGCTTTTTCCGTGGTGTAACTTGTTTTAATTTAGCTAAATGCTATGGTGGGCAATATATAATCTATAGACAACTTCCTGTGTTAGGTGAGAAAAATCATCCGCTTTGTTCTTCTCAAGAAGGTTGGGATTTTATTTATGAGGATTTGAAGTTTGCCGCCGAACATTTGCCTACAAAAGATAAAGTGGAATTGGGATGCTTGAGCAGTGGTGCTGCTTATGGTATGTTGGCTCGTGCTATGTTATATGCTGAACGTTGGAAAGAAGCTTCTGATGCAGCAGCTCAGGTAATGAACCAAGATTATGAGCTATATGAAGATTACGGTAAACTGTTTACCAATTCGCGTTTGGTGCCGGTTGAAAATAAAGAAAGTGTCATAGAATTCGGATATCTGAAGGATAAGTTCACTTATTCTTTTGATTATTTCTATTGTCCGCCAAGTGATGGTGGTTATGCTGAGATTTCTCCTACAGAAGATTTGGTTTCTTCTTATCAAATGGCTGATGGTAGTGAATTTGATTGGGATAATCCTGAGATGGCTGCTAATCCTTATGAAGGGCGTGAGCCGCGTTTTTATGCAACAATCTTGTATAACGGTTGTCAATGGAAAGGGGAAACTTTATATACTTATGAGGGTAGTAAGGATGGTTTTGGCTTGGGAGGAGGTACTACCAGTACAGGCTACTACATGCGTAAGTTGATGAAAGAAGCCATTCAACCCAAAGGCACGAGTTTTACTGGTCAGGGAGATTTGACTTATTATTATATGCGTTATGCTGAAGTGCTGTTAATTTATGCAGAGGCCATGGCGATGCAGGATAAGTTGCCGGAGGCTTTAGATGCTTTAAATCAGGTCAGGAGAAGAGCTGGTTTTACTAAGGATTTAACGGCTGCTACCCAAACAGAATTCATGAAATTACTTCGCCATGAGAGAAAGATTGAACTGGCTTTTGAAGGCCATCGTTTTTGGGATCTTCGCCGTTGGGGGTTGGCATCTACTGTACTGAACGGTACAAGTATGCATGGAGTGAAGCCGATTAAGGTCGGTGATAATGAATTTACATACGAAGTTGTAGATATTGATGGCGGCAAGACCCGTGTTTGGGAAGAACGTTATGCCAGATTCCCTATACCCCTTGGTGAAATAGAACAGAATGAAGCAGTTCAACAGTTTGATGAATGGAAGTAAAAAATCAATTTATTTGCTGAATGTATTAACTTGAAAATAAAAATTAACCATGAAAATATTAAGTAAATTATCAGTAATCGCTTGTTTGTGTTGGGCTACATTGGCATCGTGTGAGTCTCCTGATTATGAAACAGGCCGTACTGCTCAAGTGAACGGACTGATGAGTGTTACCATACAGATTCCGGGAAATCCATCGAAATTTGCAGCCACCAAGACTGGACCTTATGAAGAAAATGAAGAGATTATTGTTAAGGTACCTACGACAGATGAAACCCCGTTGGATCTAACACGTCTTATCTGCATGGTGAATGTAGAACACAATTGTTATGTTACTCCTGCGGTTGGTGGTGAGATGGATTTTACAAATCCTTATCCTATAACGGTAGTGGATGCATTGGGAAATAAGCATCATAACACGATTCGTGTAGTGCCTACTCCTCCGAAGACTAAATATGCTAAATTATGGGAGAAAAATGCCGCTTTACTGAATATGTCATCTAATACTACCGGTTTGGCTTTCTATCAGAACTACTTGGCTATTCAAGAGTACAATGCTCCTATTAAATTGTATGATAGAAATAGCGGTGAGTTTGTGAAGGAAATCCCTGCAGCAAGTACCTTTATGATGAGAGCTCGTACAGATGATGCCGGTCATTTGATTACAAACCGTGAAAATGTTTATGGTGCAGGATTTATGGTCTATTACTATTCAGAGGAGACTCAAGAACATATTAATCTATTGAATTGGACAGCTGATGCAGGATGTCCCGATGATTTGGGTTATAACATGAGTGTGAAGGGGGATGTAACTAAAGGAGTAGCTTATATTTATGGTATGTGTCCTCATAATATGGAAATTTATTATTGGAAATTGGAGGATGGTCAATTGGTAACTCCTGATGCAAAACCGAATGTACTTCGTTATGGCCCTGCTGGTGGCGATTGGACCAGCGCTCCAATGATACAACGTGCAACTCTTGAAGATGATTCTAAGCATTATATTGCTTATAATCGCTATTCTGGCGCTACCGGCGATGACGCTGCTTATAAAGCTAAATTTAGTATGTTTACTCCGGCTTATGAAATTACGTCTTTGAATCAAGACAATCACGAGTATCGCATCTTAGGATTTAATGTGTTCAATATTGAAAACGAGACTTATTTAGCGTTGAACGACCAGCAAGCGGACACTTGGTCTGGTGGCGTTTCTACATTGAGTGTTTATGATATTACCGACCCGTCTAAGATGGAATTGGGACCTGATGATGCAGGTTATGATAAGTTCTGTTTATTCAGGGGTGAATGGTCTCCTTATGCTACAAGTTATAACTCTTGGGGTGATTTGACTACTGCCATTGTGCCTACAGATACTGGATATGATATTTATATTGCAACTTGTGTGATTGGTGGTGATACATCCCAAACAACAATACGCATGTATAAGATGACTTGGTATCGCCAATAAGAAGTAACATGTAGCTGGTGATTGATAGGCGGGAATTCGTCTTAAGAGTGATAATCCCGCCTATTTTTGTTTTTTGGGTTTTTATTAATTAGTTTATCGGACTTAGATTATGACATGTAAGAAAGTACTTTTTTCCCTTATGGCTTTATTGAATATTTTTACAGTATGGGGACAAAAAGAGACATTGAAATTCAATCAGAATAGAACATTTAAAATAGTACAGTTTACGGATGTCCATTATAAATATGATGATCAGGTCAATTCTCAGGTAGCACTGGATCGTATGAATGAGGTCTTGGATATAGAGAAGCCCGAATTTGTAATATTCACGGGAGATGTTGTGGTTTCTAACGAATCTTTTAAAGGGTTGGATATAGTGTTGGACGTTTGTATCAAACGTAATATTCCTTTTGCTGTCGTATTTGGTAATCATGACGACGAATACGATCATACCCGTCCGGAACTCTATGACTATATTGCGAAGAAGAAAGGCAGTCTAATGCCTACCCGTATAAGTGAGGTGGTTCCGGATTATGTGCTGACTGTGAAATCTTCAAAAGATAAGAATAAAGATGCGGCATTACTGTATTGCATTGATTCTCATTCTTATACTCAAATTAAGTCAGTTCCGGGTTATGATTGGATTAAATTTAATCAGATAGCTTGGTATCGTGAGCACAGTAAGAAGTTTGCAGAAAACAACGGAGGTATACCTCTGCCTGCATTGGCTTTTTTCCATATTGCTCTCCCAGAATATAAAGATGCATTACTGGAAGATAAAAACCGTTTGTTTGGTTGTAAGGGAGAAATGGTATGTTGTCCAACTACCAATTCTGGCTTTTTCACTTCAGTTAAGGAGTGTGGTGATGTGATGGGTATCTTCGTTGGACATGATCATGATAATGATTATGCAGTAGCATATAAAGAAGTGTTGTTGGCTTATGGTCGTTATACAGGTGGAAAAACTGTTTATAATGATTTGTCTTCTAATGGAGCTCGTGTCATTGTTTTGCATGAAGGTGAACGTAGGTTTGATACTTATATTCGCGTAGCTAATAATGAGATGGAATCTTTTGTCACTTTTCCCAACAGCTTCTATTAATAGAAATTATACTTTCAAAAAAGGTAATTATGAAATATTTATTATTGTTTCTTTTTTCTCTGTTTTGTACTGTGAATATGTACTCTAATGAGAAAGTGGGTTTAACATTGATACCTCCCGGCAAAATTTCAAATAAGATAAATTTGGATATACGTGGAGGAATTGTGAATAGGGGTAATTCTCTGCAAACTTATCAAGTTTCCCTTTTTTGGGATAAAGAGAAAAAATCTGCTTTATTGTGTGATACAACTTTGAAAATATCATCAAGTAAATCGGATGTTGTGAAGATTATGATTCCCATGAAAGATAAAGTGGGCAAGCATAAGGTGATTTTGAAGGTGTCTGATGGCAAAAGAGTATATCGTAAGACAAAAGAAATAGAAGTAATTCAATCGGACATTCGTTCCATTCAGCAGATTTCAGGTGCTTGGACCGGAATCTATCATTGGAGTGAAGAGGAAGGTAAGCACTGGAATCAAGATATCAAAAAGATGACCGATGACCATTGGAGAGAGATGATTCGTTCCATGCACAAGATTGAGATGGATATGGTGGTAATTCAGGAAGTATTTCGCCATCAAGCTTATATCGGAAGTTCTACTACCGTTGAGGATTATCCGGGGAAGGCTTTCTATCCTTCTAAATTATATCCCGGCCGTATGGACATTGCAGCTGAAGATCCTATCGAAGCCATTCTCTCGGAAGCGGATAAGCAAGGAATGCAAGTATTGATGGGGGTTGGTATGTTCGCTTGGTTCGACTTTACCCCCGAGTCCTTGGAATGGCACAAACGGGTTGCCAAAGAACTGTGGGATATGTATGGGCATCATGAGTCTTTTTATGCTTTCTATGTATCCGAAGAAAGTGGTGGGGGCCTAAATAACTGGGAACCAGATCCACAACGCAGTAAGGAAAGAAAAGTTGAAATAGTACATTTCTTCAAGGAATTTAAGGAGTTTTGTAGTGCTTTAGCTCCTGAGAAACCCATAATGCTTGCCACTAATAGTTTTGATGTCCCTGTTGGGATGGATACTTATCCGGAATTATTGAAATATCTGGATATTCTTTGTCCATTCGGCTTTGCACGTATGCCGGCAACCGATATAAGCGGCAAAGAGGCTGCCGATTTGTTGCAGAAGGTTTGCGATGAGGCGAATGCGCACTTGTGGTTCGATCTTGAGGCTTTTCTATTCAATCCGGACAATTCTTTGTATCCCCGTCCTATAGAGCAGATTATTCATGATTTGAATCTGTTTGACAATTTCGAGAAGATCCTTTGCTATCAGTTCCCCGGTGTTTTCAACGATCCGGAGATGTCTATCCGTGTGGGCGAAGCGCGTACAATCAACTTGTTCAATGGGTATATGAGATATTTGAAAGAACTGAAATATAGGAATAAAACACGTAAATAAAAAGAAAGTGATGAAGCGCTGTTATCTATACCTGTTTATCCTAATAGAGATGTGTTGCCTGTCGGAGCTTTCTGCTAAGAGTTGTGGCAAGGTTTTCAAAGGGAATGATCCGGCCGTGAGATATGTTGGCAGAACGCTGGTTTCCTCGGACGGGTCGGTATCTTTCGATTGGGTGGGCACCTATTGGGAGACTCGTTTTACGGGCGGAAGACTCTCTTTGATAGTCTCTGAAACCGGAACAAGCTACTACAATGTGTTTGTGGATGATGAACTGCACCGGGTTGTAAAGGTGTGCGGGACAGATACTCTAATTAATGTGGTGTCGGGGATAGATAAGCGTCTTCATAGCTTGAGGATGCAAAAACGTTCTGAGGGAGAGTTTGGAAAGACAACCATCCACCGATTTGTGCTCTCTGCTTCGGGACAGTTGCAGGCAAGTCCTACTGTGCGTACCCGTCATATTGAGTTTATCGGCAACTCGCTTACTTGTGGGTATGGGGTGGATGGTAGGCACCGTGATGAGCCTTTTGGGGTGGAAACGGAAAACTGTAATCATGCCTTTGCAGCCATGGTAGCCCGCTATTATGATGCCGATTATACGTTGGTTGCCCATTCGGGCAGAGGAGTAGCCCGTAACTACGGTGATTCGGTGAGGGTGTCGAAAGTAACGATGAAAGACCGAATGCTAAATACTCTTGATGAAGACCTTACTGTTAAATGGAATTTCACGGGCTATCGACCGGATTTGGTGGTTATAAATTTAGGCTCGAACGATTTTTCTACAGAACCGCATCCTTACAAGAGAGAGTTTGTAAAAGCTTATATGCAGATAATAGCACAGTTGCGCGAGCATTATGGGAATATTCCTATTCTCTGCCTTTATCCGGTTGCTATGCAGGCTCCGGTGTTCAGTTATTATGAAACAATAGTGTCTGAATTGAATGATCCGAAACTCTTTCTGCTGAGGCTGGATGAAGGACTTTATAACAGGACAACAGATTTGGGTGCAGCCTGGCATCCCGGATACAGTGGACATAGGAAAATGGCTATGTGGATAATTCCTTATATCTCGACCCTCATGGGGTGGGAATTGGCTGATAAAATTATTGAGTAAAACAGAAAAAAAGAACAAGAGATGAGAAGACGTGATTTTATAAGATATTTAGGCTTGGGAAGTGTGGCTGTGACCATACCCGAAGCTATGCATGCAGTTCCTGCTGCCGCCACCACATTGTGTTCGGACAAGAAGACCAAGCCTATTTCGGGCTCTTGGTTTGAATTTCAACATTCGGCAGCCGAAGGCGGGTATTGGAATGAAGCATTGGCCCATTTTACTGCCGACCAATGGCGCAGGAAGGTGTTTGAAATCCGTGAGGTCGGTATGGAGTATTTGGTTTTGATGGGAGTGGCTCGTGCCGGCAAACCCTTCTATCCTTCTAAAATTGCTCCTCGGATTCCAATGGGGTGTGATGACCCGCTGGAAGCTGTCCTTTCTGCGGCAGATGAATGTGGTATCAAATTTTTTGTCAGCAATGATTTTTGGGGCGATTTAGATGCTTACAACATGATGTTGGACAAGGGAGTACAGACAGTTCGTTTCCAGGCGATGGAAGAGATAGCTGAGAGGTACAGTCATCATGCGTGTTTTTATGGGTGGTATTTCCCGAATGAAGCCATGCTGCAACCTTATTTTGTGGATGCTTGTGTGAACTATGTCAATGAGACTGCGGCATTTGCCCAACGCCTGACGCCCAATTGTGTGAACCTGATAGCCCCTTATTTTATCAAGGAAGCCCGTTTTGATGATCATTTTGTTCGTCAGTTGGAGAAGATGAATATTGATATCATAGCCTATCAGGACGGGGTGGGAGTGAACCATACTTCATTGGAAGACTCGGCCAAGTTCTATGAAATATTGTATAAGGCGCATGAAAAAGCTTGCAGGGCTCGTTTGTGGGCAGATGTCGAATTGTTTTATTTTGAGGATGGAACCGGTGGTAATTTGCTTCCTGCTGATTTTGGCAAACGCATTATCAGGCAGCTGGAAGCTGTGTCCCCTTATGTGGATAAGGTGCTCTGCTATCAATATTTGGGCATTATGAACAAACCTGATACAGATATTGTGGCAGGGCATCCGGATTCTATAAAATTATATGAGCAATATACAGAATGGTATAATCATTATCAAAAGAAGTGTGAATGAAAAAAGTATTTCTCTTGACTTTATTGGTTCTGTTTGGTACCTTTGAAGTAAAAGCTGCTTTTAAAAAGAACGAAAAGAGAATTTTGTCAGAGCAAGTGCTGAAGGATAAGGTGAAAGGTGCTTGGGCCGGGCAAACGTTAGGGTGCAGTTATGGTGGTCCCACCGAATTCAAATTCCTGGGAACTATTATTCAGGATTATATTCCCATTCCTTGGAATGAACACATGGTGAAAAAATGGTACGATAGCTTTCCGGGACTTTATGATGATGTCTATGTAGATTTGACATTTGTCGAAGTCTTTGAAAGATGCGGTTTGGATGCTCCGGTGGATTCGTTTGCCGTTGCCTTTAAGCGAACGGAATATCCCTTGTGGCATGCCAATCAGGTAGCGCGCTATAACCTGCTGCAAGGAATGAAAGCTCCTCAGAGCGGGCATTGGAAGAACAACCCTCATGCCCATTGTATCGATTTTCAGATTGAGGCTGATTTTGCCGGAATTATGTCGCCTGGGATGCCCAATCAAGCGGCTGAAATTTGCGATAAGGTAGGTCACATCATGTCTTATGGCGAAGGTTGGTACGGGGGGGTGTATGTTGCAGCCATGTATTCTTTGGCCTATGTCAGTGATGATATGGAGTATATTGTGGAAGAAGCCCTTAAAATCATACCGGAGGAAAGCGATTTTCACAAGTGCATGTCCGATGTCATTCGTTGGCACAAGAAATATCCCAATGACTGGAAGCGTACTTGGTTTGAACTGCAGAACAAGTGGAGCGAAGAAATCAGTTGTCCCGAAGGCATCCACAATTCTTTTAATATCGGTACGAAAATCAACGGGGCCTACATCCTTTTAGGATTGCTCTATGGAGAGGGTGATTTTACAAAAACCATTGATATCTCTACCCGTGCTGGGCAGGATTCTGACTGCAACCCGGCATCGGCAGCAGGTATATTGGGAACCATGATAGGTTACAGCAACATTCCCGAATACTGGAAAGGGACTTTGTATGAGGTGGAAGACCGGCCTTTTTCTCATACAGACATAAGTCTGAACAAGGCTTACGAAATGACTTATAAACATGCTTGTGATATGCTCCGGAAGCATGGAAATGCGAAAATAGGGAATGCTTTTGAAATCAAGCGGGAGGATATTCGTCCTGTTGCGTTGGAAGTGGCCTTTGAGGACCTGAAAGTTAGTGGCAAACTTACTGTTGAAAAATCGATAGATGAGGTGAATCCATTCACTTTCGTAGGCACAGGTCTGGTGGTGAAGGGGTACGTCGCAGGTGCTCTTCCGACAGACTATACGGCCGAAATGGAGGTGTATATAGATGGGAAATTGCATGAGACCACTGCTTTGCCTCAGGAACTCAATCACCGGAAGTGCGAGTTGTTCTTCTGCTACGACTGTCCGGTGGGTAAGCACGCAGTGACTTTTAAATGGAAAAATCCCGTGTCCGGCGGAAAGATATGGATTACCGAAATTATAACCTATACAACGAAATGACAGCCATGAAAAAAAGAATGATTCTGGCAACCTTGTCTTCTTTGTTGCTATGTATGGCAGCTTGCAGCAATAAGCAGCTCCCCACAAGCGAGGATATCTTGACAGAAGCTCGTGCTGTGAAGACATTGAACGCTTATGATGAGATGAATTGTGTGGTGTATGATATGAAGGTAACTCCTGCCTCGCCTAAAAGTTCGATAGACCGTTTTGTCAGTGATGACTGTGTAGAAGGTGCAGGAAGTTTTGAAATCAGATACTCTTTTTCCGGCAATTCTTCCGAAGCGGAATCGGTGTATATCCAGCAAAGTGGTGGAGACTACCGCAGTGATTTATCTTTTCATCCTCTGGGACTTTCCATTTGGGTGAAGGGTAATAAGAACAACAAGGGTACATTCCGTTTTATGATAATTCAAGATGCAGGCATGTTCACCCAGGGGACACTGCACGACAAAGGGCGCTGGCAATTCTTTGAATATGTGGACAAAGAGGTGTTGACTCAAGAAGAGTGGACTCGGGTGGTGATGCCATACGAAGCCTTTACTTTTGTCAAGGGACATGATATGGGGGATAATAAACTGATGCTGAACCGCTTTGAGGGGTATCGGATAGAAGTAACCAATGATGAGGGTGTAATGTGTACCGGTTCGTTCTGCATTGACAATCTGGAGCAGTTGACTTCTTATGCTCCCGAGTTCAAAGGGGCTCCAAAGTTTTCCAGTGTGTTTATTCAATTGGACGGGGTATATGAAAACACCGATTGGGATAAGGAGTTTAAAGCAAGCCAAGAGGTGGGCATTGATACCTGGATTATACAGTATGCCGAGGGGTTCAATGACCGTGCAGAAGAAAAAACTTCTTTTTATGTTCCAACAAAACTTCCTTGGGTCACGAAACAATATGATATCATGAACCGGATGTTCGAGGCTGCCAAGCAGAATGGAATGAAGCTTATCGTAGGGCTTTATCCCGGTGATTATAGCAAAAAAGACACTGCAAGCCCCGAGCAATACGATTTCCTCGTAGAGCGGAACAAGCAGGTCTTTGATGAACTGTTTGCCCTTTGGGGAAATCATCCCTGCCTGGATGGTTGGTATATAACGGAAGAGTTTCACGATGGCTCCTATCCCGTGGGGTGGCAGCAAGAACCTTCACTCTCCATGCTGGCCAACTATTTGCAGACGGTGGCGGCTTATATAAAGTCGAAATCTCCCAAGGAAGTCTGCATCGCTCCTGCCTTGTGGCGTGGCATGCCGGCCGATCTTTGTGGGGAGTGGTTCGGTAAGATATTTGCCCAAACACCCGATATTGATGTTCTTTATCTTCAGGACATAGGCGGACGTTGTCTGGTGGACTTTGATGTGGATCTGCCCAATTGGTTTGCCGAAATAAAGAAAGCCTGCGATGCCAACGGAGTGATTTTCGGGGTAGACATCGAGTCGTTTAAGGAATGCTGGTGTCCGAAGATTACAATGCGTACCAAGCCTTGGTCAGAGTTGGAAGAACAATTAAGGGTTGCCGGAATGTTTACCGATCATATTACGAATTTCAGTTGGGCTACCTTTAAGCCGGGAACGGACACTTATGAAGGTTATAAGAGGTATATTGAAGGAAAATGACCTATTGCTGATGCAATAAAATAGCTCATTAGCGGAATTGGTAGTGTTTAATCAATAAAAAACAAATATTTTTTATGAATCAGTTCATCAAAGAAATACAAGAACAACCGGAAATGTTGGAACGTACTCTTGGCTATTATCATTCAAGAGAAGGAAAGGAGCGTTTGGATGCTGTCTGTACTCTGTGGACAACCGGTGACTATGACAAAATAGTACTTACCGGTATGGGAAGTTCTTATTTTGTATCGCAAGCTGCCGCGACCATGATGACCGCTTATAATATACCCGCTTTTGCTATCAATGCCGGGGAGCTATTGCATTTTCAGTCTTCAGTTCTGACAGAGCGCACTTTATTGGTTGCCATCTCACAGTCAGGCGAGAGCTATGAGGTGATTGAACTGCTTAAACAACTTGGTGAACGGCATCATTCACGGTTGACAGTGGTTGGGGTCACAAATGAGTCTGGAAGTTCTTTAGCGGCGATGGCTACTCTCAGTCTGCTATGTAAGGCTGGGAGGGAGGAAATGACATCTACGAAGACATTTATCACCACCTATCTGGTAGTGTATCTGCTTGCAGGAGCATTGGATGGTCGCAGGGTGGATAATGCTCTTTTAGATAGTGTCGTTCGGGAAGTCGGTCTTCAGCTTGAGAAAGGGGGGATTTATTTATCCCGTTCGGTCGCTTTTTTAAGTGGGCATCCGTTTGTTCAAGTGATAGGCAGGGGTACGGTTTTTGCAAGCGCTGCCCAAACCGCCCTGATGTTTATGGAGGCTACCAAGACTCCGGCTTCAGCTTTGTTGGGCGGTGAGTTTCGCCACGGCCCACTAGAGATGGTAGGCCCTGGCTTTATCTGTATCATTTATGCGCATTCACGGTCCGGTGTTTATCGGCAGAGCATCAGGCTTATGGCTGATGTTCTGTCTTTTAATGGTAAAGTGATCCTGGTGTCGGATATCTCCTCCGGCATTGAAAGTGTGAATTTGCTGGAAATCAATGTTCATTGCGGAGACCCTGATTTGTTTGCAATTCCGTCCATTGTTCCTGTTCAGCTGATAGTGAATGCTTGGGCGGAAGAAATGGAACTAGTGCCCGGCAGTTTTACACATGGTGCTAAAGTGACTTCAATAGAATAATGATGGGACGAAGAAAGGTAGCCATAGGAGTCGATATCGGAGGCACAAAGATCAGTGCGGGTATTGTTGGCGGAGAGGGATTGGTTTATGCTTCTCCCCGTACTATTGCAACTAATCCGAAAGAACCCGGCGAAGTAATTATTGCCAATTTGTTTTCTCTGTTGAAAAATATTCTGGCTGATGCTGCGGATTACGATATTCAGGGCATTGGTATCGGGTGTACCGGACCTCTCGATATAGGTAAAGGTATACTGCTGGATGTTGAGAATCTTCCCACTTTGAACTATTTTCCGTTGAAAGACACCGTTGAACAAGCATTTCCGTTGCGGGTGATCCTTGATAATGATGCCAATGCGCTGATTTATGCAGAGGCATTATGGGGAGCGGGTCGGAATGCCGGTTCAGTCCTGGGTTTCACTTTAGGAACGGGGATAGGATGTGCTTGGATTAATGGAGGAAAAGTATGGCGTGGGCATTCCGGTTGTGCTGGAGAAGTATGGACTTCACCTTATAAAGAAGGGATATTGGAAGATTATGTATCCGGCAATGCCGTCACCCGTCTTTATAAAGAATATACAAAGGAGGAGTTGCCGGCTTATCGTATAGCCGAACTGGCACGGTCCGGTGATAAAATGGCTTTGCAGGTATGGGATGCTTTTGCCCAGGCATTAGCTCATGCTTTGTCATGGACAGTGAATATTACCGATCCCGAAATTGTCATCATAGGCGGATCTGTTCTGAAATCTTCCGATTTATACTGGGACAAGGCAGAGTGGCTATTTCGTAAATTCATTTGTCGTTCAGCAGCCCGGCATACTACTTTGCTGCCTGCAGCCTTGGGAGACAATGCCGGATTTATTGGTGCGGCTGCATTAATATTAAAATAACAAGAAACTATGAGAAAACTCTTTTTTATACTGTTGATATGTAACATGTTGTTTGTCAATGCCCAATCTCTTGAACTGGAGAACTGGAAGATTATCAATTCTTCCGAGCTAAACGCCGGAGCTGCTGAGGTTTCGCAATTGTCTTATCCCACTGCCGGATGGTATCAGGCCACTGTGCCCACTACCGTGTTGAACGCTTTGGTGAAGGAAAACGTATATCCTGATCCGAGAATCGGCCTGAATAATTACCTGATTCCGGATGTGTCGGATGAATTTAATGCCCGGATGGATCTATCTAAATACAACTACCTGAAAAGTGGCCGTAATCCTTGGCAAGATCCATACTGGTATCGTACGGAAGTCGTTCTTCCCAAATCATATAAAGGCAAGAAGGTATGGCTGACCTTGAACGGCATCAACTACCGGGCAGATGTCTGGGTAAATGGTCGTCAGGTTGCTGATAAAAAAGATATTGTGGGTATGTTTCGTCGCTTTAAACTTGATATAACCGGATATGCCCGTGCCGGAGCCAACAATTGCATTGCGATAAAAATTTATCAGGTGGATCATCCGGGCGTCCCGACTCCCGGCACCCAGTTGAAAGTATTCGGTCCTGTACGCGGACATTCCTACGATATCTTTAAGGATGAGACATTGAAGATATCCGGTGGCTGGGATTGTGCTCCCGTGGTTCGCGACCGGAATATGGGTATCTACCAGAAAGTGATAGTGGAAGCCACGGACGAGGTGTTGATTGAAAATCCTTTTGTTATCACTACTTTACCAAAGTCCACTACCATGCCTATGAAGGTTGACACTGGGCTTGCAAAGGTCAATATTAAACTTGAAGTGAGGAATACTTCTGCAAAGCTTGTCGAGGGAAAGGTGAATGCTTGGATTACATTACTCAACGAAGTCAAATTTCCCACTTATACCAAGCATATGGAGGGATACCTCAAGCCAATCAAGCTGACGAAGAAAGTAGCCCTGCGTGCCGGTGAGAGAAAAGTAGTGGAACTGACCCCTGAGGACTTTCCTTCCTTGCTGATAGAAAACCCGTATTTGTGGTATCCGAATGGGTATGGCGAGCAATACTTGCATCACATGAAACTGTCTTTTAGCATCGGTGGAAAAGTGTCCGATACCAAAGAGTTTGATTTCGGAATCCGTGAGGTGGCAAGTGGACTGAACCGGGTGGGAGATGAATGTGGTCGTGTATATTATGTGAATGGCAAGCGGATATTCTGTAAGGGCGGTTGGATACAGCCGGACATCTTGTTGGAGGAATCTGAAAAACGTATCTATGATGAAGCCCGCTTGATGGCAGAGGCGAACATCAACCTGATTGGCAGTGAAGATATGCCGTCTCCTTCTGAAACCTGGTTTGAAAGTTTTGACAAATATGGCCTGATGTGGTGGCATGTTTTCTATCAATGTTTCCGTATGACTCCCGGAACTGAAACTGCTGACAATCCTCTGGATCATGGTCTGGCGGTGGCAGGAGTGGAAGATATGATGCTCCGCTATCGCAATCACCCTTCTATTATTTCATGGATAGGAGCCAATGAGGTCTTGATGAATGAAAGCTTGTACAAGCTGACCAAGGAGAAAGTGAGGAGTATCGATACTACGCGTGTTTATCTTCCGACTACCAGTTTTCATTGGGATGTAGACGCCTTGACTCCTTATCTGAAAGAAGATCTGCCAACAGGTACGACGGATGACGGTGCGCCCGACTATAATTGGGCGCCTTCTTCCTACTTCTTTGATAAAGTGCGTGAGGTCCATTTGCAGATGTTCCGCAATGAACTGGGGATGCCTTCCATGCCGACGTACAACAGCCTCCGGAAATTTATTCCTACCGCGGAGAGTACGGCTAATGTAAACAGCCCTATTTTCCCATTGGATAGCATTTGGGCTGAACATGGTGCTTGGGATGTAAGTAATTATTGCTATCGCTCTTATGACAATGCCATTCGCACAATGTTCGGTGATCCGAAGACGGCAAAAGAATATGCCGACAATGCCCAGTTTCTGAGTGCCGATGGTTATCGCGCTATGTTTGAAGCGGCTAATCACCGGATGTGGGATATTACTTCCGGTGTGATGATTTGGAAGATTAATTCTTGCTGGCCCGATGTGTGCTGGCAGATATACGACTGGTATCTGGCTCCCAATGCTTCTTATTATTTTGCAAAAAAAGCTATGGAACCGGTGCACGTACAGTTGAATGCGAATGATTTCAGGGTTTCTGTGATTAATGCCTCCCATCAGACACTGCAAGACGTGAAAGTGACGGCTAAAGTTATCAACAATGACATGGAAGTGGCTTGGGAGGACTCCCAGCGGATAACTGTTTCTCCCGATTGCTATCAGGAGATTGTTACGGTGCCCCGGTGTGGAAAATACTCTTATAATTACTTTGTGAAGCTGGAGCTGCATGATAAATACGGTAAACTTCTGTCCGAGAACCTATATTGGTTCTATTCCCAGCATATGGATTTCTTTTGGTTCACTTCTATGGAGAAACCGGAATTGAAGGAGGAGGTTGAAGTTACCAAAGAGGAAGGGGAATATGTCTTTTCTATTTGTTTGAAGAACGAATCGGATCGTTTGTCCCATTTCAATCATCTGACTTTGCTGGACGTCCGGGGTAAGGAGATTAATCCGGTATTCTGGAGTGACAATTTTATTACGCTCTTTCCGGGAGATGAAAAGGTAATAACGGCTCGTGTGGCAGTATCCGATGCCGGAGATACACCTCCTGTGTTCTTCCGGGCACGATGATGAATAGATTGAATTTATTTATAATATAGTGTTATGAAAAAAATTATAGTGATTGGCAGCTCCAATGTGGACATGGTGGTGAGAACTTCTCATCTGCCTGCTCCCGGTGAGACGATTCTGGGAGGGGAATTCTTTATGAACCAGGGTGGAAAAGGAGCAAATCAGGCTGTTGCAATAAAGAGATTGGGCGGCAATCTGATATTTATGGCAAAATTGGGGAATGATGTATTAGGTCGGCAATCTGTCGGTTATTTTAAAAAGGAAGGAATTGATACAAGATATATTGCTCTCGATGAAGATTCTGCTTCCGGAGTAGCTCTGATCAGCGTGGACGATCATGCGGAGAATAGTATTGTAGTGGCATCCGGTGCCAACATGTTGTTGAACGAACAAGATGTGGATAAAATGTTGGAGGAAATGTGTGAGGGAGATATCCTCTTGATGCAATTGGAAATTCCGCTTCAAACAGTGGAGTATGCTGCCAGAAAGGCTTTCGGGAAAGGAGTGAAGGTGGTGCTGAATCCGGCTCCTGCCCGCAGTCTTCCCAAAGAATTGTTCCGGCATCTGTACATGGTCACTCCGAACCGCATCGAGGCGGAGATGCTTACGGGCATAAAGATTGCCAATGATGCCGATGTTGAGAAAGTGGCGGAAGAGATTTGCGCGATGGGGGTAAAGAATGTAATTATCACTTTGGGTTCGAAAGGATGTCTTATAAGGGAAGAGGGCGTTTCTTATCGTATAGATGCTTTCAAAGTGGAGCCTGTTGACACTACAGCTGCCGGAGATACGTTTAATGGGGCTTTGTGCGTAGGATTGTCAGAGGGCATGGACTTGAAACAAGCTGCTGTGATGGCTTCAAAAGCTTCATCCATAGCTGTAACCAGAATGGGAGCCCAGTCTTCTATTCCTTACCGTGAAGAGTTGTAATCATTAAAAACAATATTAAATATCACGATTATGTTTATAGTTGAAAGTTACGGATTGGCGGTAGCGTTGTGCTGGGTCACGATGTTATGCTGGGGATCATGGGGAAATACTCAAAAATTGTCAGCCCAAACATGGCGCTATGAATTGTTCTATTGGGATTATGTGATTGGTATACTTCTTTTTTCTTTGGTTTGGGGCTTGACACTGGGCAGCATTGGAGAAGGGGGACGCGGATTTATGCAGGACTTGCAGCAAGTTGGTATGGAGAATTTTTGGAGCGCTTTTCTGGGTGGCGTCATATTCAATGCCTCGAATATATTGTTGTCGGCTTCCATGTCGTTGGCTGGTATGTCGGTTGCTTTCCCGATAGGGGTGGGGTTGGCGTTGGTATTAGGCGTATTTGTCAATTACTTTAGTGTACCGAAGGGGGATCCTGTCACTCTTTTTGGGGGTGTCTTCTTGATTGTGTTGGCCATTGTTTTTAATGGGATTGCTTCCAGTAAAGTTTCTGAAGTATCAGGTCAGACTGTCCGAAAAAGAGGAGTTCTGATCGCTGTCTGCGCTGGTATTCTGATGGCGTTTTTCTATCGTTTTGTCGCCGCTGCTATGGATTTGGAAAATCTGGAATCGCCTGCTGTTGGTATGATGACTCCGTATTCTGCCTTGTTTGTGTTTGCAATAGGTATCTTTATCAGTAACTTTCTATTCAACTCTTTGTTAATGAGGAAACCTTTTACGGGGGTGCCTGTGGCTTACAGTCAATACTTCAAAGGAAATATGAATACTCATTTGGTTGGTATTTTGGGGGGTGCCATTTGGGCGTTGGGAACAGCGTGCAGTTATATTGCTGCCGGAACAGCCGGTGCTGCCATTTCCTATGGGTTGGGACAAGGGGCTACGATGGTTGCCGCATTATGGGGGGTGTTTATTTGGAAGGAATTCAAAGGGGCTTCTAAATCTACTAATCTATTGATTGCCTTGATGTTTATTCTCTTTATTTTAGGTTTGGCGTTAATTATTACGTCCGGTGGCAATTGATCTTTTATTAATTAAAAAAATGTGTATATTATGAAGAGGATTTTTCTGCCAATCCTATTGGGGGTACTGATGATATCAGCCGTACTGCCGTCGGCAGTAGTTTTTGCTGGCAATGATGTTCCTGGCCGACAGAGAAAACAGAAGGTGAAGGAATCTGTTTTGAGGGTGAAGCCCATTACTGGTACTTGGATAAATCTGGCATATAAGGATGTACGTAATAGATATACCAATCCGCAGAGTTTTGATAATACGGATCCGGAATTATGGAAAGCTAAAGTGCGGGAACTGTCAGCTATGGGCATTGAATATCTGGTATTCATGGAAGTTGCCAATGAGGGTAAGGCTTATTATCCCTCTCAATTAATGCCCTGGTGGTATGATAAAGATAAACAGAGTCCTGTGGAAGCCATTCTTGATGAGGCTGCCCGATATGACATGAAGGTTTTTATGAGTACTGGATGGGCAAAAGACCAGGATGATAATTTGCAGGATCCTGCTATCAAACAACGCCAATTGCAAATTATGGAGGAACTGGCCGTCTTTTATAAAAATCATAAAGCCTTTTATGGCTGGTATTTGCCGGTAGAGGATTGTCTTTGCCCCATTTTTGCAGAACATGCTGTACAATCGGTTAATGCATTGACCAAAAAGGCAAGAGCATTGACTCCGGATAAGAAGACACTGATTTCTCCTTATGGTATCGGACTGTCTGATTTTGATAATCCGGAGTATGAGAAACAATTGGCAAAGCTGAAAGTCGACATCATAGCCTATCAGGACGAAGTGGGCTGTGTACGCGATAAATTCATGTTGCCTCGCTTAAAGAAGACTTGGAAACGGTTGAGAGACATCCACAACCGTCTGAATATTGAGATGTGGGCCAATTGTGAGACTTTCACTTGGGAACAGGGAACCAACGACCGTTCTTCGGCCTTGATTCCTGCCGCTTATCCGCGTCTTTTATCTCAACAAGTGGCTGCTTCTGTGGCAGGGGTTGACAGGATTATCTCATTTATGGTTTGTGGAATCATAGAAAGCCCCACGTCAACTTATCAGTTGGGGCAACCGGTGTGGTCACATAAAGTATACAATGACTATATGGCCTGGAAAAGGCGGATTGGCTGCTGGCAATTGGCCGAAGCTGCCTTTATGGAGAGATTGGCTAACGGGGCTACCATTGACATGGTGTTGGGAAAAGCGGATTTGAAGGCATTGCTTGATGGCAGGGTTGCCGAGGAAGACAGTAAAGATGCCCGTTGGGTGAAATTCGAGAAAGGTTATCATGAGCTTGTGGTAGATTTGCAGAAAAAGACCAGACTACGGAAAGTCATGCTTCGTATGCTGGACTATAATTTAGATGGAATAGGTATGCCGCTGAAAGTTTATCTGTTCACTTCGTTGGATGGAAAAGAATATAGATTAGCTTCTATCAAGGATACTCCCCATTTCCCGAACAATCGGCATGATGCATGGATTGAAAACTTGTTATTTGATCAATTGGATGAAAGCATCCGTTATATGAAGGTGGCTTTCGAAGCTTCGCAACAAGTGTATATGGATGAGTTGTTTGTTAATCCGGTGATAAAATAAAGACCAGTTGAGATGAGAGTGAGTTTGTGTTTATTAACGGTGTGGCTGTTTCTTGCTTGTGTAGGCCGCGGGGAAATTGTACCAATTCCTTCTTGGTCAAAATCGATGGCAAAGGAGAAATATATCCTAACCCCCAAAGCACCTGAGGTTCCACAGATTAATAGTCTATGGTGCAGCCTTGGAAATACAGAAAAAGTCTCTGTTCGTGATTTGTGGCATCAAAAGGATTTAGGGGAGTATAAAGGGGGATTTTGGACACAAGTCCCTTATCATGGAGTTACTTTTGTAAAAAAAATCACTCTTGTAGAGTGAACTGAAACTTTAAAATAAATAGTATGGAATTTGCTTTGGATAGATGGATTACCAAGCATAATGCTTGGATTGATGTTTTTGGACCAAACTACATGAGGTGGATATTTCGTGATGTGAAAATGACTATTTTGTTTTTGGGGCAGTTTCTCTTTGGTAAAGTGTTGCAGGTGTTTAAGGCAGGTGTGTTATTGGGAGCAGTGTCTTGCATACTATTTGTGCCAGGGCTAAAGGCAGAAAATTCTAGGCCATTTGTGATACCGGCATTACAGGAGTGGAAAGGCGGGGATGGCTATTGGCGCTCATCGTGTCGGTTGGTGTTGGACCCCCGCTATGCAGCAGAACTCAATCCGGTGGCAAACACATTTGCCGAAGATTTAGCAGTGATGTTTGGCAGGAAATATAAGGTGGCGGAAGGCGTTTCTGCCTGCTCGGGAGATATTTTTTTGACTTTGGCTGGAAAAGAAACAGAAGAGAATCGGGAGAAGTATTATTTGGATGTGTCTGATCGGATGGTGTTGACGGGTGCAACGACGCAGGCAGTGTTTTGGGGAACTCGGACCATTCTTCAAATGATGGAACAGTATGATGGGGCGGTGCCGCAGGGAGTGGCTGTAGATTGGCCCAATTATCCTAAGCGTGGATTTATGTTGGATGTAGGACGTAAATTTGTCCCCATTGGCTTTTTGAGGGATTATGTGAAGATAATGTCCTATTATAAAATGAATTGTTTCCAGATTCATTTGAATGACAACGGCTTTAAAAAGTTCTATGGCAATGACTGGTCGCAAACACCCGCAGCTTTCCGATTAGAAAGTACCGTGTTTCCGGGATTGGCCACGGAGGGGGCTCATTATTCAAAAAAAGAATTTGTTGAACTTCAGATGTTAGCCGAGCAGTATGGAGTGACTGTCTTGCCGGAAATAGATGTGCCTGCGCATTCATTGGCCTTTACGCGCTATAAGCCGGAAATTGCTAGTAAGGAGTACGGAGAGGATCACCTGGATTTGTTTAATCCGGAGACTTATTTGTTCTTGGACAGCTTGTTTGCAGAGTATTTAGGTGGAGAAAATCCGGTGTTTAGGGGTAAAGAAGTGCATATTGGTACAGATGAATACGATAATTCGGATCCTAATGTTGTTGAAAAGTTTCGCTTTTTTACTGATTATTACATTAAATATGTGGAGGGTTTTGGGAAGAAAGCGGTGGCATGGGGTGCATTGACGCATGCCAGAGGAGATCTTCCTGTGAAGTCTGACGAGGTACTATTGGACATTTGGTACAATGGTTATGCCGATCCCTTTGAAATGGCCGAATTGGGATTTGGATTGGTGAATGTGGCATGTAGCCAATTGTACATAATACCATTGACGGCACTCTATTACCACGATTACCTGAATATAGAGTGGATTTTTAATAACTGGGAACCCTATATGTTTGATGATAGAATATTTAGTCGGAATGATAGGCGTGTGAAAGGGGGAATGTTTGCCGTATGGAATGATTACATTGGAAATGGGATTACTTTCAAGGACATTCATCATCGTGCGTATCCTGCTATGCAGACATTAAGCTTGAAAATGTGGACCGGTGCTGTGGATGATTTGTCTTTCGCACGGTTTGATTCTTGCCGTCGTGCTTTGTCGGAAGCTCCGGGAGTGAATATTGGAGCAAAGGTAAAAACGATGGATGGGAAAGTGCTTCAAGTCTCGAAGTTGAAAAGGAATCAAAAGCTTTTGATAGAAGAAGTAGGGTATGATTATGAAGTGGCTTTTGATTTCACTGCAAAATCCGCAGATAAGGGCAGTGTGCTTTTTAAATCTTCCAATGCCATTTTGTATCAGAGTAGCCCAAAGTCTGGAAAATTGGCATTCTGGTCAGATGGTTATTTAAATGAGTTTGATTATATGTTTCCTATCGGTCAACGGGTACAAATTGTGATTAAAGGTGACCATACCTCTACAAGTTTATACATTGATGGAAAACTACATCAGACTTTGGATAAAAAGATACTTTATAAAATTGGCGAGGAGGTGGTGTACTACCAGTCCACTCTTGTTTTTCCATTAGCTTTTACTGGAAATTTTAGTGGGCAATTGTTAAATTTGAAAGTACTGCAAAAGTAATTCGAGTTCATGTTACAAGGATCCATTTTAGGTTATTCTTTGCCTTTAATTTGTTGTAAGAATTCATTGGTGGACACTAATGCTTTTTCATCTTTGAAGCATGTGGAAGTTGAAAAAGGATAGTGATAATTCCCTGATTTATATTCAATGGTTGTAATATATCCTGACGGAGATTATGGTGAAAATATTTTGCTGGGTCATACCAAAAGGCCTGGTTGGATATAATGATTAGTGCTAAAGTGCAATTATTAAGCCTGCTTTAAATTTCACTTTTAGCCATTAGCTTGTTACAACAGATATGTAATAAGATGTAAAGTGAAACTTAAAGTAGGGCTCATTGATTATTCTACATGTTGCTTTGAAGTACTTATGCAGAAAACAACTTCTATTATATTCATTCTTCTATGCTTCTTGTCAAGTTGTAGCTTCGAATCTAAAACAGAATTTCCAGCCTTTGATAAGGAGATTAGAGTAGATGGTGAGCAATCTGATACAGAATTGCTGATTAATATGGGATGGATTGACTGTGTTGATACATTCTTGGTAATGACGCATGTCGCCCAAAATGATTTTTGCCATGTATATTCCATTCCTTCGGGTATGAAAAAAATCCATACTTGGGGTTCATTGGGAAATGGTCCTGGCGAGTTCCTACAGCCAATAATTACATACGCTCACGAAAACACCTTCGGTTTGAATGATGTCAATATACAAATGTTGGCAGTGATGTCTCTAAAAGGCAACGGAAATGCTATTGAAATTGAAGAGCTGTCCAGAAAAAAAAACTCCTTATAAGCGTGTGCAAGGTGAGCTCAATCCTGCAGATTATAATTTCGTACGACTGGATGAACAGCATTTTGTCTCCCTATTGTGCGGAAAGGACGGTAGTTTCTTTTCCTTACTGGATGCCAATCTGCAGCCTTTACAGAGGTTCGGCGAATCTCCGGTGGGGAACAAAATTTCTGTCTAGTCTTCACGGATGAATTTGAAAGGTTATCTGTCGGCGCATGACGGGCATATGGTGTTTGCGCCTAGCAAACTGCCGTATCTTGCTAAATACCACCTGGAAAATGGAACCATGGTAAAAGACTGGAACTTTTATTTTGATCGGTCTTTTTATGAATGTAAAGACTATAACCTCTTGTTTAGTAAGGCAAGAAGCTTTGGGCAGGTGTTGGATTTGGCAATGGATGACCAATATATCTATATTTTGTACTTAGATCAACTTTTAAGCGAGTATGACTATAATGACCCGCAAAAATCCATGGCGAACAAGGTGCTGGTTTTCAATTACTCGGGAGTACCCATAGCCAAGTTGATATTGGATAAACGAATCTATCAGATGGCTTTGTGTACAAAATTGCATAAGATTATCGGGCTGGGGAATCTGCCAGAACCTGCATTTGTTTCGTTTGATGTCGTTTTTTAGATATATAGTCTAGTATTTCCCTTATACACTAGAAATAGGATAGCGTATAATTATATGTTTTAATTTGTATATAACTGATATCCATTAAATTACTGAAGTGTTGATTTGATATCCTTTTTAGGCATTCTACCTTTGAAGCATGTGGAAGCCGAAAAAGGATAGCGACTAATTATAGCTCAGTAGATTTTTAGTGGGGAATTATTAGCTTACTTGCCAAACACGTACTTCGCAACCTTAGTATTAGCCTTGTTCTCATTTACGAAATCACGTTCAATATAGATGTCCGTTACTTTCATTGCATCGTCAATATGGTTAAGTGCTGCATGGACTATATATTTATCAATGCCAGCTTTATTAAGTGCAATGGTAGCCCAACTATGCCTTGCTGCGTAGTATTCCAAATCGTCAATTTCTAATATTGTACAAATTTCTTTTAAGCCGTAGTTGATAGCCTTATTGAAATCCTTCTCGTCAGCATAGTATTGATAGAAATTGAAGAGACGTTTACCAGTCTTATCCTTGTACTTCTCAACAAGAGGCAGGATTAATCTGGGTATGTCAACCTTCATTTGAGCCTTATCCAATCTACGGTCTTTCGTCTTGGTACGATTATAGACGATTGTATAACCTTCCATTTCAGTGGCATTGTAAAGGTCTGCTGAATTGATTCCCATAAGACAGAATGATAGAATGAAACAATCCTTTGCCAAATTATAATGGCAGGTAGATTTGTAGCCTTTCTTCATATCTTTATAGGGTAGCTTCCATAGCTTCTTTATAATATCTGCGGATATGGCTCTCTTTCTTGTTGCTTCCTGCTTGGGTATTTCAAGTTCCATGAAGGGTGAGTTGGGGATTAGGATTAAATTCTTCTCCTTCTTATTGTATTTCTTCTTGGCTTCATTGAATAACTTCTTAATGCTTATCAAATATAGAGAGAGTGAACGATTGGAAGGTACCCGTTTACCCTGCTGCATTAATCTTTTAGTCCGTATCTCACGTTCTTTATTCAAGAATGCTTTAAAGCTTTCTAAGAAGTCAAGGGTAATCAAATTAATATCCAATTCCTCTTTACCTATGAAACGGACTAAGGCATTAATGGCAGTGGTGTAGTTAGGTGCACCTTTGATAGTGGTTGAGGCTATCCACTCACGACTGAACTTTATAAAGTCAATGGTTTGTTGCTTCTCTTGTTCTCCGTTTAAGAACTCAATTATCTCATCTAACGAATAATGATTTTGGTCTAATTGCAGTTTGAAACACTGTTCTCTGTAATAAAGTACCAGTCTATCTATCGCTCTCTTAATGGAAGTGTCCTCTTTAAATTTGAGGGATTTAGTTAGGTCTTTTGAAGTTATAAATAGATTAGTTGATAGTCTTTTAACCTTACGGTCTAAAGTAAATCTAATCTTAACATTGTACGTTCCGTCAACTTTTAGTTCACTCTTCTTGATTTCAGCTTTGATAGTCAGCATGTTAGTAATGTTTAAATCAGTCAACAATTAGTCAACAAATACCTAATACAATACTAAATATAACCAAGCAACAGACCCTTAATCGGAGGTCTCCATGAACTAAAAAAGGCTCTATCTCGTTAGAGATGAGCCTTTTAGTTTGTGGACCAGCCTGGGCTTGAACCAGGGACCTCCAGATTATGAGTCTGTTGCTCTAACCAACTGAGCTACAAGTCCGATGCATCCTTGCTTGGATAGCGGGGACAAAAGTAGCATTTTCTATTGAAATATGCAAGACTTTTGGATAAAATTCCTTATAACCTTTGTCCTTAGAACTTATAAATTCGTTTTGGATTCTTGGGAAACCAGCCTTTTTTCACTCGTTCTTCCTGCTCGAATATCTCCTTGATGGTCCAGAACGAGGAAAATGCAAAGACGCCCAAAAGGGAGGCTATCATGATGTTCTCCGTATAAAGGGAGGCAATGATGCCGCCGATGCCGAGTAAAAGGAAAATCCACCAGCACTTGGTGCCCCAATAATATTCGGCTTTCACAACTATGGGGTGAAACAAGCCGATGATGAGGAATGTGCAGATACCTATGACAAGGCCCGACAGATGATATTCGTTCAAGAAATCCATTGTTGTTCGTTATTTCTCGGGGCAAATAGGAATCTCCTTCTTGATGCTCTGTTCCAGGGAAATCAAGGTCTCGGTAGCGGTTACGCCAGGAATCTCCTGCATCTTGTTGTTCAGCAAATCCATCAGATGCTCGTTGTCGCGGGCATATACCTTGGTCAGCATGGTGTACGGACCAGTGGTGAAGTGGCATTCTACGATTTCGGGAATCTTGCCCAGCTCAGCAACTACCGTCTTATACATGGAGCCCTTTTCCAGCTTGATTCCTACGTAAGTGCAGGTTCTGTATCCAAGGGACTTGGGATTTACATGATAGCCTGAGCCAACAATAACGCCAAGGTCAATCAGGCGCTGTACACGTTGATGGATGGCAGCACGTGACACGCCACATTCAGCAGCTACGTCCTTGAAAGGGATACGGGCATTTTGGGAAATGATTTCCAGAATCTGCCGGTCAAGATTGTCTATTTTTTCCATAATAGTAAATAAGTAAAGTTCTTGTAGTTATCAAATAGTAAGCAAATATAGGACTTTATTTTAATTTATCTATAAAAAGGGACGGAAAAATGAATAAAAGTGAGGGGTAACGATAAGGCGCGGATTACGCGGATTTCACGGATTTAGTTTACCAAATCCGCGTTATTCCTCGTAATCCGCGCCTAAAAGAAGTATCAAGAGGGTTTTGCCCCTCCCTTCGGATTGTTACATTACTTCTCGATACCCAGCAGTTCCACTTCGAATATCAAAGTAGAGAACGGCTTGATTTGGCTACCGGTTTCTCTTGAACCGTATGCCAGGTCGTAGGGGATATAGAGTTCCCACTTAGAGCCGACGGGCATCATGGTGAGGGCCTCTGTCCAGCCTTTGATTACCTGGTTGGCACGGAAAGTAGCAGGTTCGTTGCGCTTGTAAGAGCTATCGAATTCTGTTCCGTCAATCAGCGTACCTTTGTAGTTTACTTTCACCTTGCTGCTGTCGGCAGGAACGGCACCGTTACCCTTGGTGATGATTTTGTATTGCAGACCGCTCGGGGTAGTTACTACACCTTCTTTAGCCTTGTTCTCAGCCAGGAACTTTTCACCGGCAGCTTTGTTGTCAGCATACTTTTCTGCAGTTGCTTTTTCTTTGATGGCATCCATCTGAGTACGCATGTACTCTTGAGCTTTCATCATATCCATAGCACCACCCTTGCCGATGACACCTGCTACGAAACCTGCCAGCAGATTTTCGCGGCTGATGCTCTGTGTGGAGTCGTTGCCGAAGATTTGTTGGTTGAAGCCTTCCACCCATTGCTTGCTGACCATCTGGCCTACTTGCAGACCAGCCATGTAAGCCACGTCTTTCTTATCGATTTTGGCTGCGCCTTCGTTGAAACCTTTCAGGAATTCTGACATCTGGGTTGAGTCAATGCCTTGTTGTGCAAGATACTGGTCCAAACCTTCTGTACGTGCCATACCGATGGCGTAAGATAATGAGTCGATGTCCGTCTTCAAATCAGCTTTCGGACTTTGAGCAGTACAAGATGCCATGCCGGCAGCTACTGCAAGAGCCATGAGAAATGTTACTTTTTTCATTTTGCTTTTACTTGTTTGTTTATTTAGATAAAATTTTCTGTAATTCGACTTCGAATACGAGCGTGCTGTGGGGAGGAATCATCTCGCCGGCACCCTGCGCTCCGTATGCCAGGTCGCTGGGGATGTAGAGTTTCCACTTGGCACCTTCGGGCATAAGCTGCAGGGCTTCCACCCAACCGGGTATCACTTGGTTTACACCGAACGTGGCAGGCTGGCCGCGTTTGATGGAGCTGTCGAACAGCGTTCCGTCAATCAGTGTGCCTTCGTAGTGGCATTGCACCTGGTCGGTGGCTTTGGCATAGCGGCCCACGTTTCCTTCCGTGATAACTTCGTATTGAAGTCCGCTGGGCAGCGTAACAACTCCCTCGCGTTTTTTGTTCTCTTCCAGGAACTTTTTGCCGGCTTCTATGTTTGCTGCGTTCATCTTCTCCTCCAGTTCGGCGAAGTACTTGTTGACGATGTCACGGGCTTCTGTGTGGCTGATTGCCGTCTGGTTGCCCTCCAAAACGTCTTTGATTGCTTGTGCAAAGTCATCTACTGCAATGCCTTTGGCACCCATGCTTAAAAGATTCTGACCTATTCCAAGGCCGATAGCATAACTGAATTTGTCCATAAGATTCTTTTGTTGACGACCGGATTGGTTTCTTTTCCAGTCTATTGCAAATTTATGAGTGGCAAAAGTACGTCTTTTATTTGAATGATAAGGCTTTTAAGTATTTAATTTTTCTTATTTATATCACAACTTGAACATTCTTCTTATATTTGTCTTACTTTAATAAAGGAAAGGAGCAGAAAATGAAGAACTTGGTCATATTGTCGGGTGCCGGTATGAGCGCCGAGAGCGGCATCAGCACATTCCGTGATGCGGGCGGACTGTGGGACAAATATCCGGTGGAGCAGGTGGCGACTCCCGAGGGGTATGCACGTAATCCGGAACTGGTCATTAATTTCTATAACGAACGTCGCAAGCAGTTGCTCGATGTGGTGCCGAATGCCGGGCATCTGGGCGTTGCCGACCTGGAGAGGGATTTCAATGTAACGGTCGTCACCCAGAACGTAGATAATCTGCACGAGCGTGCCGGCAGTACGCACGTGATACACTTGCATGGGGAACTGACGAAGGTTTGTTCCAGCCGCGACCCTTATAATCCGCATTTCGTCAAGGAACTGGCGCCGGAGGAATATGAAGTAAAGTTGGGCGACAAGGCGGGCGACGGTACGCAGCTCCGCCCGTTCATCGTGTGGTTTGGCGAGTCGGTGCCGGAGATTGAGACTGCCATCCGGTATGTGGAGCAGGCGGACATCTTCGTCATCATCGGCACCAGCCTGAACGTTTATCCCGCTGCGGGACTGCTGAACTACGTGCCCCGTGCCGCCGAAGTGTATCTGATAGACCCCAAGCCGGTGGACACGCACGTCATGCGTCCGATACATGTCATTCAAAAGGGAGCTTCGGAAGGGGTAAAAGAGTTGAAGGCGCTGCTTACAGTTACCCAGCCTCCTTTGCCTTAGGACTTAATCTCCTACGTCTTAGGACTTAGCCCCTCACGGTATAGGACTTAATATGCAGAACATCCGGATGCCTTTCTCCAAAACACCCGGATGTTTTACCCAAAAACATGGGGATGTTTTGCCCCATTACATCCGGATGTTTTAGGTGAAAACATGGGGATGTTTTGGGTACTCACTCCTATACTGTAGGGAGCTGGGTATAGGGGGGATTCCCACAAGGTATAGGTCTTGCGGGAATAAAGTATATTTGCTCTCGAAACTTGTGCTATTTCTTTATCACGGCCCGTAATACGAACCAGGCATGATGGGCTATGGTACTCATCAGTCCGTAATGCCGCGCCATGATGCGGAAGCGTTCGCGCAGGGATGCTTGCCGGTTCTGGGTGGTCATTCCCTCTTCCAGATAGTCGATGAGGGTGAGATGGGTATTGTGCAAGGTCCGTGCCTTCTTCATCACCCGGATGCACCAGTCGAAGTCGGCGGAGAAGCGGTATTGCAGGTCGTAGGGTTCTACAAGGGAAGCTTTGGCAAAGAAGGCCTGATGGCAGACCAGCATGCCCTGCTTGAAGCTTCGCCAGGTAAGCACTTCCGGGGCGGCGAGGCGGCGCATGCGGATGAAGTGGCCTTCCTTGTCCACCAGTTCCGTTTCGCCGTACAGCACGTCGGGTAGTTCGTTGCCGGAGATGGAACGCACCATCTGCTGCAAGGTGTCGTCCTCGTGGAAGCTGTCGCCGGCATTGAGGAAGCAGAGGTAATCGCCAGTGGCAAGGCGGATACCTTTGTTCATGGCGTCGTACAGTCCCTTGTCCGGTTCGCTCACGATGCGGGTGATGCGGTCGCGGTAACGGTCGATAATGGAGAGCGTGCCGTCTTTGGACGCACCGTCCACAAGGATGTATTCTACGTGGTGGTAGGTTTGCGAGATAACGCTTTGAATCGTGTCCTCCAGTACCGCTTCGGCATTGTAGGTCACGGTGATGATGCTGAATTTCGGGGTGGGGTGGTTATGCATTTCTTCCGGTCACTTTGTTGTAAAGGTCAATGTATTTCTTGGCGACGACGTTCTCCGAATAGTGGGAGATGGCTTTCCGGCAGGCTTGTTCCGAGAGGCTGGGGTAGTCGGGTTCGGTCAGCGTCCAGTAGATGCCGTTGGCAAAGTCTTCCGAGGATTTGTATTGTGCCACGTAGCCGTTGTGCAGATGGTCTATCATCTCAGGGATGCCGCCCACGTTGAATCCGACGCAGGGAATGCCGCATGCCATGGCTTCCATGATGGTGTTCGGCAGGTTCTCTTCCAGCGAGGGGGTCACGAAGATGTCCACGGCATTGTAGATGTTCACCAGTTGGTGTTCGTTGCTGACGAAGTTCAGCGGGTAGACTTTGAATGGAAGCAGGTTTTCCAGTTGTTGCGATTGGTTGCCGAAGACGACGACACCCAACTGTTCCCGGAGTTCGGGATGCTTGTCAGCCAGCAGTCGGCACGATTCTATCAGGTAGTCGATGCCTTTCCGTTTGTCCGTAATCTTCACCGAGCCGAACAACATGAGCTTTTTGTCTTGCGGCAGTAGGCAACGGCTGCGGGCTTCCTGTCGGTTGCGGGGCTTGAAGAGGTTGGTGTTGATGGGGTTGGGGATGCACGTCACGGCATGTCCGCAGAAGAGGGCGCTTGTCCGGGCACGTTCTTCCAGCCAGCGGCTGCAGGTGACGAAGTTGATGTGACGGTTGCGATATAGATTCTGCTTTTTCCGGAAGATGCGGTAGGAAAGGTCACGCTTGCCTCCGCCTCCGTGGATGAAGGGGCAGTTGTGGCATTCCTGCCGGTAACGGGTGCACTCGCGGGCATGGTGACAGATGCCGGTGCAGGGCCACATGTCGTGCATGGTCCAGACGACGGGCTTGCCCGAGGCGAGAATCTTCTCGATATTCCTCAGCGAGAGCATCCCTTGGTTTATCCAGTGCAGATGGATGACGTCTGCCTGCTGGAATTCGGGCAGTGAGGTGATGTCTGTCCCCGTGTTGGCTATGTCCACGGCAAAGATGTTCTTTTTGTTGAAGCGGTTGGCGCTCCAGATGACGATGCGCTCCCAGACGAACTTCCACACCATGCGCCAGTTATGGTCCAGTGACACAACGGAGATTTGGTCGGTCTGCTTGTCGCGTACCAGCAGCTTGGCTTTGATGCCGTGGTTCTTGAGTGATTCCATCAGACGGCTGGCGGCGATGGCTGCGCCGCCGATGCGTTCGGAGGTATTGATAAGTAGTACTCTCATGACTGTTGTTCGTTTCTTCTTTTTTGAATGTTTTTTCTTGTTACAGATGCCGGTCTTGTTTCGTCCATTTCCGGATACGCTTTTGCAGCGTTTGCCATATGATGGTGAAGTTGCCGTACCGTAGGTTCAACGCCAGTTCCTCGAACGACCGTGCAATCTTTATCCAGGGATGCCGCCATGCCATGATGCGGTAAACGCTATCCTTGTAGGCTGTGTTCTCGATGACGTGGCGAGGGTGCTTCAGTGGAAACTCCACTTCGTGGCGTTTCATGGTGAAGATGCGGCGGTAACCGCGCGGCATGGTGTGCACGGAGCCGGCAAAGTGGGTGGAGTCGGCAGTGGCTCCCAGATTGTTTATCATGTTGCGGGTGGGCACGATGCTCAGACCCGAATTGAACAACATGGAAGCGTGGAAGATGGTTTCGTAATAGGCTTTCCCGTGTTCGCGGTGGCGTTGGCACATGTAGATGAAGTCTTTGCGGTAGCGCCGTGTGTGGATGAGGTTCTTCAGTTGCCGCATGTTCTCCTTGTCGTCCAGGAAGGTGTAGAATTCATCCCATTGGTCCGTCACCCGCCGCCAGCTCGCCCATCCCCAGATGGAGAAGGTGGTGGCGAAGAAGTAGTCGGAAGTGATGTCCGGTGTAATCTCCTCGTTGTTGAATCCGGCAATCATGCTGATGCGTGTGTCGTGCTCATACTTGTCGAGCAGTTCCTTGCAGAAGCCGAAGAAAGAGACGGCAGGCACGTCGTCATCCTCAAGCACGATACATTTGTCCGACAAGGAGAATGCCCACTTCTGTGCCATGTATTCCGATGGGTCGCAGCCGTAGTTCTTCTCTTGGTAGTTGTGGTGTACTTCGCATTCCCAGTCGATGTCTGCCACTACTTTGCGACAAGCTTCTATGCCCGGCATGTCACGCTCGCCGCGCGGGCCGTCCTGATAGAGAAACAGTCGTGCGGGGCGTGCTTTCTTCACTTGTTCGAATACTTGCGCCAGCAGTTTGGGGCGGTTGAAGAAAAGAATCAGTACAGATACATCTACAAGGGCTGGTTTCATGGCAATGGTTTTAGTTCCGGGTGAATATAGCAGGCATGGACTATCTGCTTCTCTTTGGGAGGAATGTCCATGTAGTTTTTATATAAATCTTTCAGATAGGCGTCCACATTGCCCGGTGCCGGGAAATCTTTTCCTTCGAAAGTGATGGTGGAGAGCGGAAAGACGGAATCTTTACGGTGCATGATGCCGTATCCGTTATTGATGAGTATATTCGAAAGATAGGTCCCTTTGGGGCGTACCAGGCAGAGCATTGCCCATATCCCTTTGAAAAGCGCATACTTCATGCCGAAGTAGAAGAATTCTGCAAAGGAGCGCAGCGAGTAGTAGTGTTGCGCGTGTAGGATGGAGTAACTGACGGAGATGCCTTTGCACAGCTTCTTTGCCCATGGGCGGGGCACGGTGGGGTAGTCGATGAAAGGGAATATATCTACGTATAGTCCTTTCTGATACTCTACGCTGAAGGTATCTCCTGCTTCAATATAGATTGAGTTTAAATCCCTTATCTTGACGATGGGCTCTTTGCTGGTAGGGTCACTTTCCGGGGTTTGCAGGAACAGTGTGTCGGGTAGTTCGGAGGGGGCTACCTTCATGAATGCTTGCATGTCTTCCAGTGTCATGCCGATGTCTATGTCATCATCCCAGGGGATGAATCCTCCATGACGCATGGCTCCCAACAGTGTGCCTCCGTCAAGCCAGTAGCTTAACTTGTGTTTCCGGCAGATGCGGTCCACCTCTTTCAGTATGGAAAGTTGCTTCAGTTGGCAGGCGCGTAGGTTGTCGGCAATGTAGTCCGATAGGTATTGGTTCTTCATACTTCTTCTCTTTTTACGTCGATGACTTGTCCGGTGAATTCGGAAAGCAGTGACTGTATGGTGGTAATGGCTACTTGCTCGGAGGTCAGCAAGGTGTTATCCGGTTCGATGCCGAAGTTATGGACACGCATCGGTGTCTTGGTACGTTCCGGATTGATGCAGTTCACGCTGATGCCGAACGGTTCCCATTCTTGTGCTATGGCTTGCACAAAGTTCACGATGGCGGCTTTGGTCGATGAATAGATGCTGTAAAAGGCACGCCCCCGAGTGTAGGAACTGGAAGTGAAGAATACGAGTTTACCTTTGCTCTCCTTCAGATAGGGGAAGGCTTCAAGTGCCACGTTGACAGTACCCATATAGTTGGTGTTCACAGCGTTGCAGATGGTCTGATAGTCGCAACTCATCAGAGGTTCTTTATTCAGCAGTCCGGCAGTATTGATAATGTAGTCTATCCGTCCACATTGGCGGTACACTTCCTGCAAGGCTTTGCTCACCTGCTCTTTGTTGCCTACATCCGTTCCGTTCATGCTGCGCGAATAGCAGAATACGTTGGCTCCTTTCTCTTTGAGTAGCTGAGCCACGTCTGCGCCGATGCCGTAACTACCGCCGAATACGACTGCAACCCGGTTCTTCAGGTTGTTTTCCTGGTCGATGGGCAAGGTGTTCAGTTCACTTTTGCGCAGCTGGAAGAATTTGTCCAGCAGATAGGTGTCTTCCTTATAGGTCAGCTTCATGTTGCTTTCTTCGCCGTTCACTACATAAACCGGTACTTCCGGAAGGTATTTCACTACTACGCCGCAGTCGTCGGTCACTTTAAAGGCCGGGTCTTGCAAGGCAATGTCATAGGCATGCTTGATGGTTTCCAGATGGAATGCTTGCGGAGTCTGTCCTCGCATCAGTTTGCTGCGGTCTGGGATTTCCTGAATGAATCTGTCATTGACTTGTATAATGGTATCCGTGGCGGGCATTGCCACATCAATAGCTTTGTAGGTTTCCAATGCGGCAATAACGTCATTCAGAATCCGCTGGCTCACTAACGGACGTACGGCATCGTGGAATATCAGATTGACGTCAGTGTCTTCGTAGGCTTTGATGGCGGATAGGCTGGAATGATACCGTTCTTGTCCGCCTTTCAATATCTTCTTGACCTTCTTCCATCCGTTCTTGATGATGATAGATTCGAAATCGGAGATATAGAAAGGATTGGATACGATAGCTATCTCGTGAATATGTGGATTGCTTTCGAAAGTATCGATGGTGTGCTCCACGACCATTTTTCCCGCTACCTTGAAGAATTGCTTGGGAGTGGACAATCCCAGACGGCTACCGACTCCTCCTGCCAATATGACTGCTACATTCTTTTTCATTGTATCAATAGAAATGTGATGCTGCAAAAATACGAATTAATTGCTTCTTTGCAGCATTCCGGTTGGGATAAAGTGGCATATCTGTTGGGATAACTCTCTTTTTATTCTCTTCTTGTCTGCTCTATGGCTTCCACTAATCTGTCTGATGTGCCGCTTACTATTTTTCGGCAGAACATCTTTCCAGACTGCCGCAATACCGGCAGGTCCTCGAGTGTCATCACGCGGATGGATGCGCCGTAGTCTATGTAGTGCAAGGGGGTGAGACGGGTAAGTCCGGGGTATTCTCCCTCTAAAAGAAGCCCTTTTGAGGCAAAAGGGGAGTTGAATACGATGGTCTGTATGCACAGTTCGCTGGGTACAAAGCTGGTTCTGAAATACTTCACCAGCTTCTCCTCCGTGCACAACTTTTCATATACATATCGTGCGCAGGGCAACGTGATGGCCCAATAGTCGGAACCGAAATAGACATCTGCCTGCTTGCCCTCCAAGGGTGCAAAAGGGGCTTTCCGGATGGGGAGTATCTGTGCCAGCTTGCGCGATGCTACGATGAGTTTGTTCTTCCACCATATACTCTTCCAAGGCAGGTCACGGAAAGGGTGGTAATGGGTTATCTTGTGCAACTGCTGTTTCACGGTGCAGTGTGTCAGGTTGAAACCGCCGATGAATTCAGTGTCTTGATGCTCCTCAAAATAGCGGTGGATGGCGTTGTTGCTCCATAATGGGTAGTCCTGCCCGCTCAGGCATACTACGCGGGTATAGGGGATACCGCTGTGCAATACGGCAGCAAGCAATTCTTTCTGGTATTCCACTTGTTCCCATCCTCCCCAGCTTATCCGGTGGCGGGGCACGAAAGTGACCTTGTCTCCCAAGGCTTCTTCAAAAGGGTGTATATCGGCATTGAGGTCGATGTGCACGTAGAAGTCTGCCCGGTCATCCAGTGCGGCAACCAGGCGTGCCAAGTGTGGGGCATCCTTGTAGGCGGATATGATGTAGGCTATGCGGCTCATGCTCTTTTTTTCTTTAAGAGGAATTCAATGCTTTCCCGGAAGATGGTAGATTGTAGTTTCCACAAAACCAGTGCATAAAGCCCAGCTACCATAATGATTTTGGCTGCCATATTTAAGTATAGGTTTTCTATGGGCTGAGTAGCATAGTGAGTTGACACTACGAGTACAATGGATAGGGAGAGATAAGGAGAGATGTC
The DNA here is from genome assembly GCF_003603515.1 of Bacteroides sp. AM32-11AC. NCBI lineage: Bacteria > Pseudomonadati > Bacteroidota > Bacteroidia > Bacteroidales > Bacteroidaceae > Bacteroides > Bacteroides sp. AM32-11AC. The sequence continues at coordinate 185,460 of NZ_QTNH01000003.1, forward strand.
TTTCAGCATATCGCGCAGTCTTAATCCTATCTCCCTCTTGACAAAACGGAACCATACAAACAGCCAGCCGATATTGATAATGACGAAAATACGCAGCATCCACTCCAACCCGTATGGGTATATGGCACATACAGCTGCTATTTGCAGCAGGCTCAAGCTGATGGTGCTCCACATATAGATAGAAGAATGTCCCCGGCTGATGAGCAGGTTGGAGAACAGATTGATGACGGGAATAAATGCTCCCCAAATACATAACAGTTGCAAGATATCGGCACTGGGCAGCCACTTCTCCGTGATAGTGATTATAATCAGTTCTTTCGATACCAAGCTCAATCCCAGCATGGCGGGGAAAGAGATAAAGGCGGTGAAGCGCAGCAGCTTTCTGAATACGGCAAGTTGTCGTGCCTTGTCGTCGGCAACCCGGGTAAAGACGGGTTGTGCAATGCCGTTTATCATGCCCGTAATCGTGGTATGTCCCATGCCGTTCCACTTGTTTGCCTGCGTAAAGTTACCCACTTCCCGTTCCGAATAGAACTTACCCAACAAGACGGAAAACAAATTGTTATTGATTATGGTGAAGATATTCGTAATGATTATCTTACTGCTGAACCCTATCATCTCCTTGATGGGGGTAAAGTCAAACCGGAAACAAGGCCTCCAACGCGAGAAGTAGAAATTGAGAACCGTCATCACGGTGACGAATGAGATACTTTGCAATGCAATACCCCAATAGGCGAATCCGTTTGCCGCCAATGTGATGCCCACAATACCGGAGACTATCAGACTTGAAATAGAAATGACGGTAGTGTCCTTGATTCTGAGGTTCTTGAATAGATATGCCCTCGGTGCAATGCTCATGCTGGAAATGACGAATCCCAAGAAGGAGAGACGGGACAGCGGTATCAGCTCGGGCGTATCGTAGAAGTCGGCAATCAGCGGTGCGGCAAAGAAGAGTAATATATATATAGTAGTGCTGCACATCAGGCTGAACCAGAACACGGCGTTGTAATCCTTGTGCAAAGTCTCCTTCCGGTTGGTCAGTGCCGAAATGAACCCACCCTCCTGCAAGGCGGCGGCAATGGCGGAGAAGATGGTAAGCATCCCTACCATACCATAATCCGAAGCATCCAGCAGACGGGCAAGGACTATTCCGAATCCCAGATTTAACAACTGCTGTATGCCGTTGCTGAATCCTCCCCAGAAGAGGCCTTTGGCTGTTTTTTCTTTGAGTGATGTATCGGACATAGTTTATTGGTTGATAAGGCAACGAGTTAACAAGGCCACGAGGCTTTTCCTTCCTCCTTGTAGCCTTGTTAACTCGTTACCTTGTTACTGTTTTATTTCACCTCGCTGCCCGGCTTCACCTCTTTCAGCAGTGAAGTCACCGCCAGCGAGCCGTCATAATTCTCGGCAGAGAGAATCATTCCCTCACTTACCAGCCCGTTCTTGAATTGGCGTGGAGCGAGGTTGGCGATGAACAGCACTTGCTTGCCTACCAGTTCTTCCGATTTGTAGTGCTGGGCAATGCCGCTGACGATGGTGCGGTTTTCCAGCCCGTCGGCAATCTTGAACTTCAGCAGCTTCTTCATCTTGGGCACTGCCTCGCATTCAAGCACTGTACCTACGCGGATATCCAGCTTTTCAAAGTCTTCGAAGGCGATGGTCGGCTTGATGGGGTTTGCCTTGTAGGTGGCGGCTTCGTTTGCCTTCTTGGTGGCAAGCAGCTTGTCTACTTGTGCCTGGATGACGTCGTCTTCTATCTTTTCGAACAGCAGTTCGGGGGTGCCCAGCTGATGTCCGGCAGGCAACAGGTCGGTGTGTCCCAGCTCTGCCCAGTCAAAGCTGTCCATGTTCAGCATCTTGCGAAGCTTCTCGCTGCTGAAGGGCAGGAACGGTTCGAAAGCAATGGCAAGGTTGGCGACCAACTGCAACGAGATGTGGAGAATGGTGGCTACGCGCTCCATGTCTGTCTTGGCAAGCTTCCACGGCTCGGTGTCTGCCAGGTATTTGTTTCCGATGCGGGCAAGGTTCATCGCTTCCTTCTGTGCGTCGCGGAATTTGAATACGTCCAGCAACTTCTCCACTTCTGCCTTGACGTCGGCAAATTCTTTCAGCGTCTCGCGGTCGTAGTCGTTCAGTTCGCCTGCGGCGGGCACTACGCTGTCGAAGTACTTCTTGGTGAGTTGCAGGGCGCGGTTCACGAAGTTGCCATAAACGGCAACCAGCTCGTTGTTATTACGTGCCTGGAAGTCCTTCCAGGTGAAGTCGTTGTCTTTTGTCTCCGGTGCGTTGGCGGTCAGCACGTAGCGCAGCACATCCTGCTTGCCGGGAAAGTCAACGAGATACTCGTGCAGCCATACCGCCCAGTTGCGTGAAGTGGAAATCTTGTCGCCCTCCAGGTTCAGGAACTCGTTGCTCGGCACGTTGTCCGGCAGGATGTAGCTACCCTCTGCCTTCAGCATGGCGGGGAACACGATGCAGTGGAACACGATATTGTCTTTTCCGATGAAGTGTACCAGACGCGTTTCGGGGTCTTTCCACCATTTCTCCCATGTGTCGGGCAGCAACTCTTTGGTGTTGCTGATGTAGCCGATAGGGGCGTCGAACCATACATAGAGCACTTTGCCCTCGGCACCCTCTACGGGAACGGGAATACCCCAATCCAGGTCGCGGCTCACGGCACGCGGCTGCAAGCCCATGTCGAGCCAGCTCTTGCATTGGCCATAAACATTGGGACGCCACTCCTTATGGTCTTCCAGAATCCATTGGCGAAGCCATTCCTCGTGCTTGTCCAGCGGCAGATACCAGTGCTTCGTCTCGCGCATCACGGGCTGGCTGCCGCTGATGGCACTCTTCGGATTAATCAGGTCCGTGGGGCTGAGGCTGGTGCCGCACTTCTCGCATTGGTCGCCGTAAGCGCCTTCGGCATGGCAGTGGGGGCACTCGCCGGTGATGTAGCGGTCGGCAAGGAAGGTCTTGGCTTCTTCGTCGTAATACTGCATGCTGGTCTTTTCGATGAATTCTCCCTTATCGTACAGCTTGCGGAAGAAGTCGGAAGCCGTGTCGTGATGTGTCTTTGAAGTAGTACGGCTGTACACGTCGAAGGAGACGCCGAACTCTTCGAAAGACTTCTTTATAAGCGTATGATAGCGGTCCACCACGTCTTGAGGGGTGATGCCTTCCTTCTTGGCGCGGATGGTGATGGGCACTCCGTGTTCGTCGGAGCCGCCGATGAAGATTACATCTTCCTTTTTCAGTCGCAGGTAGCGGACATAAATGTCGGCAGGAACATAAACGCCTGCCAGGTGTCCGATATGAACCGGGCCGTTGGCATACGGCAATGCCGAGGTCACGGTGGTACGTTTGAATTTCTTTTCCATTGTGTTATTATGTATCTCTTTTGTTATGAACGCTTTTAGTGGCACAAAGATAGCTGTTTTCTGCAAAATATGAGTATTCTTCCAGATTCTTTCCAGATTTAGGCTTCATCTTTGCCATACAAAATGAACAAACTTGGTATTGATAATGTAAAAAAACGAAATGACTATGAAACTGGAAAAGTACTTCTTATTATTGGCGTTAGGCGTGTTTGCCTTTGCCTTGCAAAGCTGTGATGATGACGACAACGACGGAATCTCCGTGCCCGCGGAACTGAGTAATGCGTTGGCCAAGGAGCATCCCAATGCCCAGCGTATAGAATGGGAAACAAAAGGTGCATATTATGTGGCTGATTTCCATGAGGACAATTTCGAAAAGGAGGCCTGGTTCACCAAAGACGGTGTATGGCAGATGACCGAAACCGACCTCCGTTATGCAGACCTTCCCGCTCCGGTGAAAAGCTCTTACGAGAGTAGTACCTATTATAATGTATGGAAGGTGGAAGATGTAGACAAGCTGGAACGTAAGGAAATGGCTGTTGTCTACATCATCGAAGTGGAGAAAGGTAATCAGGAAATGGACCTCTATTATTCGGAGGACGGCATTCTGGTGAAGGAAGTGGCCGATGCGCACAACGGCGGTTCTCCCGAAGATTATCTCCCTTCTGATATTTCCGCTGCCATCAAAGATTTTATAGCAGAGAAATATCCCAATGCCCGCATTGTGGATATTGAAAAAGAAAAGAACGGTATGACGGAAGTCGAAATCGTGCACGGAAGTATCAGCAAGGATGTGATGTTCACCGCTGAGGGTGCATGGGCCTATACTATCTGGGATATCAGTAAGAGACATCTGGAGGATGTAGTGAAGAACGCCGTTACGGCTGCCCATCCCGGTTATGTCATTGATGATGCCGACTTTATTGAGACTCCCGATGGCAGTTACTTTTTGGTAGAGATGGAGCAAGGGGAAAGGGAAATCTACGTAAAGGTGACAGCGGAAGGTGAAATACTGCCATAATCTTATACTGAATACTTCCCTTTAAATCAGCGTATTGTATTTACCGCTTGTTTACCTTCTAATGTAAAGCCGTTTACCATAGGGTGTAACGGCCGTTACTCCATATTGTAACGGTCGTTACACCATAGTGTAAAGCCTTTTACCTCGTAGTGTAAATGAAGTTACCGTTTGGGGTAACCGGAGTTATCATGTGAGGTGACCGGAGCTGTCATGTGAAGTCGTACTCTTCTACATAAGCGTCGAAGTACTCCGTCCGTTGGAGTCCTAAGTTACGGGCAATTGCAATGACTTGTTGCTGCTCGGTTGGTGAGAGCAAAGTTTCCCCTTTCCGCTTCTGATAATATCTTCGGATACCCCATAAGCCGATGAGCCGGTAGCGGAACGTGCCGGACTGGCCGACAGAGATGGCTTCTGCCGTATGGATAAAGCCTTTGGCATAGCGCACTTTCTTATTCGAGCAATAATATTTGCATTTTCCCGCTGTGGACTCTATTGCTTTCGGATTCAGTACATATAGGAAGATGTTGTTTGAGGGTGCATACGTATATGCAATCCGGCGCAGGCAGGTGTCAGTATAAGGGCATGTGTCAGTAGCGCATAAGCCGAAGTTATGGGGAACTTTGGAATAATCGAAAGTTTCTTCTTTCATCATTTTTTTGTTTAAAGTTCCGCAAAGGTACAATTAGTTTGGAGATTGATGGGTGCTTCACCTGATATTTGTTTTATCCCGAAAATATTATGTATTTTACGTAACGTGAAATGCGTAACGTAAAACATGGAATCATTCCGCCTTCCGGTTTCCGCATTTCGTCCTCCCCATTCCGCACCCCGTCCGTAAATGCTTCCCGCTTACTTGCCGCAGGACTATATTTGCAGAAAACATTTGCATATTCCCATGAGGACAAACTCTGTGATTCTATTGGTGTTGTGGCTTGCGGCGTGGCCGTTCTGCTGCCGGGGGCAAGGCTATATCAGTTACGACTATCTGCCCGAAAGTTCGTTGAAGGATGACCTCGGCAACGAGTATGGTTCGGGCAGCCTGATGATGGTATCGGGAAGGTATAACCTGCCGCTTTCCGTCAGGCATGACGACAAGGGCAGGCTGGTGGCGTGGTCGGCAACCGTCAATGCTGCCTATGGCGTATTCCATAATAAGGGGCAGGCGCGGGAGTTGAATCCGGACAATCTGCTGAATGCCAGTCTGAATATCTCCCACATCCGTCCCCTGTCCGACAAGTGGAGTATCATAGCCTCTGTGGGCGGCGGTGTCTATGCCTCGTTGGACGGGGTTTCCATGAAGACCCTACTGGCTAATGGAGCAATCATCTTTGTCTATAAACTGCGGAAGAACCTCGACTTGGGCATCGGTGCGGGGTTGACGAACTCTTACGGTATCCCGATGATACTGCCCATGATGTACTTCAGTTGGAGGAATGCCGGCAGGTATGAGCTGAAAGTGGATATGTCCAGCGGCATGAAAGTGTCCGTCGCCACCTGGCTGAACAAGAAGCTGAAGCTGGAACTGACCGCCCTCGATATGGACGGCATGTCTGCCGTGATGGAAGTCGACGGGAAATCGAAAATCTATTCTACCGTCATGCTGAGGTCATACATCAGTCCTTCGTACCAGTTGAGTAGGAAGACGGCTGTTTATCTGGGAGTGGGCGGTAACTGGATACGCGGAATAAGTATGTCGGACCGTAGTTTGAAAGGTTTTCTCAATAACTTCAAGAACGATGAGGACGAGCCTTGCTTCAGACCGACTCTGCGCCTGACGGTGGGATTCAGGTATACGCTGAAATGACAAATGCCATTTTAGTAAAGACAAGAGGTAAAATAGTATCTTTGTCGCAATAACAGACACGTTTTATGGTAAAGTATTTATTAGTAGAAGATGAGCGCTTCGCCTACGAAGAGCTGAAGCGTATGATGCAACGGCTGCGCCCTTCCTGGCAGTTGGCGGGCTGGGCAGAGAGCGTGGAGCAGGCTGTACTGCTCTTGCGTCAGGGCAGCCTGGACTTGATGATTGTAGATATCCGCTTGTCCGACGGGTTGAGCTTTGAGATATTCGAGCAGTGTCCCGTCGATTTGCCCGTTATCTTCACCACCGCCTACGACGAATATGCCATCAAGGCTTTCAAGGTAAACAGCATCGACTATCTGCTGAAACCCATTGAAGAAAGCGACCTAGAAGCAGCCTTGTGCAAGTTCGAGCGCAACAGTGCCCTCCGTACTGCGGCTCCCGAATATCGGCAACTGGAACTCGGCTACTTGGCAGCCAACAAGAAGAACCGTTTTCTGGTGCAGGTGGGCGATACCTTCCGCTACGTAGAAACTCCGGATGTCGCTTTCTTTTATAGTGAGGACAAGCTGACTTATCTGCACCTCTTCTTCGGGAAACGGTATATCATCAGCTACTCGCTGGACCAGTTGGAGGGAATGCTGGATAGGGATGTTTTCTTTAGGGTTTCAAGGAGCTGCATATCCAACATTAGGTCCATCCGGAAGAGTTCCAGGTACTTCGGCAGTCGCTTGAAGCTTTACTTCGAGCCGGAGTGCCCGCACGAGGTATTGGTGAGCCGCAGTCGCGTGGCCGATTTCTTGAAATGGGTGGACGGAGTGGTATGAGTTATAAGTTATGAGGCATAAGAGATACATATTCCTTTTTATACTGACGGTTTCCGTCTCGTTGCTTGTCATAGGGTGCGTTTATAACGTCATCAGCGGTAAGCCGTGGTATGCGAATATCATGGTGCAGTTCTTTCTGAATCTTCCTTTGTGCATAGGGCTGGGGTTCATCGACTTTGGGGTTATCAACTTGATATATAAAAGACTGAAACAGCGCAACAATGCGGTGAGGATTCTGGTGGATATTGTGTTGACCACTGCACTGGTTGTTCTGTTGACGTACATCTTGAACTTCCTGCTGATGGGCGGGCATGGAAATTTCTGGCATATCTTGAGAAGCTCCCTGCCGGTAGTGCCGTGGAACTGGATTATCGTTCTGCAGATAGAGATATTCTTCTATAGCCTGCAACGTTCGGAGATGGAGAAGCAGATGGCTGTCATCGAGAAGGAGAAGGCGCTGTATCAGTTCGAGGTGCTGAAAAACCAGATTAATCCCCATTTCTTATTCAATAGTCTGAATGTCCTTGCCTCCCTTGCTTATCAGGATACCGAAAAGACGAACCGGTTTGCCAAGAAGCTGTCTACGGTGTACCGTTATCTGCTCACTACGCATGGCAGAGCTACGGTGACCGTGCAGGAAGAACTGTCGTTCGTAGAGTCGTATTTATACCTGGAGCATATCCGCTTTGGCGATGCGCTGCATGTGGAGATAGAAGATGATTTGCGGAATCATCATTGTCTCGTCATTCCTGCCAGCATACAGATGCTTGTGGAGAATGCCTTGAAGCATAATATCAGTACAAAGAAGTCGCCGCTGATAGTCCATATATCCATAGGAAACGAAGGGATTACGGTACGCAACAATCTTCAGTTGCGCAACTATGTGGCCAGTAATAGAGCGGGATTGAAGAACCTGCAACGGCAGTATGCCCTATACGGCACGCTGGTGGAGATTCTTAAGGACGAAAAGGAGTTTGTGGTGAAACTTCCCTTTGTGGGCGAAGACGTGAACCGTCTCAGCACAATATAGTCCTCTTCCCGAAGAAGAATCTGGAAACGTGCATCTTGTCCATAGCCCACGCCATACCCATGCAGCCGCTAAGAGTGAAGGCGGTGGCAGTGACAAGGAACAGCATCCCCGTAGGGTCGAAGGCGAACACGGACAGGAACGCCTTGGACAGAATGGTGAAAATGGGTGAGAAAAGGAGTATGACCAGCGTATTGCGCCCTATAAAGAAGGAAAGCCGTTTGGCTTGTACCGGCAGATAGCCGTAGGCTGCCAACAGCAGGCTGATGGAAAGCCAGGTGATGGCGACTCCTGCCAGAGTACCCCTATCCAGATTGGCGGGAAAACAGCATAGTATTACGAATGGAACAATGGCGAAGGTTGTGGCGCGAAAGACTTGTGTAAAACGAAGCCCGCTTTGGCTCACTGTCATGCCGATAAGGAAATAGAGGGCATTGGAGAAGTTCATCAATCCTCCCCAATAGGAAAGGGCAAACAGGCAGACACCGGCCACAACCAGCCGGGAGACAACCGACAGCCGTACATAGCGGAATGTGATATAATAGATGAGGCTGCACAGAATCAGTGTATGCAGATACCAGTAAGGCCCCATCGGATGGAGGAATATCTTGTCGAGCAATATAGCAGGAGTAATGGCATCTACACTTTCGCGTACGGGCAGGAAATGCGACATCACCGTATAGGCCGCCTCCATGCAGGCATACGGAATGAAAATCCATAGAAACTTGCGGAGAAAGCTCCGGGCATCCTTCCGATTATTGGCCAGATAGCCCGAAATAATCAGGAAAGCGGACATGTGGAACGTATAGACGATTTGTTTCGCATACGGATACTTGTCGCCTATGTATACAAGGTGGAAGATAATCATCAGGGTGATGAAGATGCATTTCAGATAATCTATCTCTTTGACACGGCTTTCCATATAGGGTAGTTTTCTGCGTATTGTTATTGATGGCACAAATATATATACTTCCGTAAACTTATTTATATTTTGCAAAGGGATTAAGCTTATTTTCTCTTTTACCGATTGCTTTTATGCATGGAAAATGTATATTTGTGCATGAATCATTAACTTAATGTAAAACAGACTATGATAACAAGCCAATTACTTCACCCGGCCAGTATTGTGGTAGTGGGGGCATCCAACAATGTACACAAACCCGGAGGGGCTATCCTGAAAAATCTGCTTAGCGGCGGATATACCGGTGAGCTTCGTGCCGTGAATCCGAAAGAGACTGAAGTGCAGGGTGTTGCTGCCTTTACGGATGTGAAGGACATTCCCGATACGGACCTTGCCATCCTTGCCATACCTGCCGCGCTTTGTCCCGATGCGGTGGAGATGCTTGCTGCGGAGAAGCAGGTGAAGGCGTTCATTATCCTTTCTGCCGGTTTTGGTGAGGAGACCCATGAGGGTGCTGTGCTGGAAGATCGCATACTGGAAACGGTGAACCGGTATGGAGCCTCTCTGATAGGCCCCAACTGTATCGGTTTTATGAACTCGTGGCATCACAGTGTATTCAGCCAGCCCATCCCGCAACTGCATCCGCAAGGGGTAGACCTGATTTCCAGCTCCGGTGCCACAGCGGTGTTCATATTGGAGAGCGCCGTGACCAAGGGATTGCAATTCAACTCTGTATGGTCTGTGGGCAATGCCAAGCAAATCGGCGTGGAGGATGTGTTGCAATACATGGACGAACACTTCAATCCGGAAGCGGATTCCAGAATAAAACTTCTTTATATAGAGAGTATCGGTGACCCCGACCGTCTGCTGTTTCATGCATCCTCGCTCATCAAGAAGGGCTGCAAGATTGCGGCCATCAAGGCGGGCAGTAGCGAAAGCGGTAGCCGGGCGGCGAGTTCGCATACGGGGGCCATTGCCAGTAGCGATTCGGCGGTAGAGGCCTTGTTCCGTAAGGCGGGTATTGTGCGTTGCTATTCGCGCGAGGAGCTGACGACCGTAGGTTGTATCTTCACACTGCCGGAACTGAAAGGGAAAAACTTCGCCATCATTACCCATGCCGGCGGTCCGGGAGTGATGCTGACCGATGCATTGAGTAAGGGTGGACTGAATGTTCCGAAACTGGAAGGACCGGTGGCGGAGGAACTTAAGGGTAAGCTTTTCCCCGGTGCGGCTGTGGGGAATCCCATTGATATTCTGGCTACGGGTACGCCGGAACATCTGCGCCTCTGTCTGGAGTATTGTGAGGAGAAGTTTGACAATATTGATGCTGTAATGGCTATTTTCGGCACTCCGGGGCTGGTGACCATGTTTGAAATGTATGATGTGCTGCACGAGAAGATGCTGCATTGCAAGAAGCCGATTTTTCCGATTCTTCCTTCCATCAATACGGCGGGAGCCGAGGTTGCCGCTTTCCTGGCAAAGGGCCATGTGAACTTTGCCGATGAGGTGACTCTCGGCACGGCACTTTCGCGGATAATGAATGCCCCGCGGCCTGCCAATAATGAAATCGAGCTCTTTGGAGTGGATGTTCCCCGTATCCGCCGGATTATAGATTCCATTCCTGCGGACGGTTATATCGCCCCGCACTATGTGCAGGCATTGCTCCGCTCTGCAGGTATTCCTATTGTGGAGGAGTTTGTTTCGGACAACAAGGAAGAAGTGCTTGCCTTTGCGCGTCGCACGGGGTTCCCGGTGGTGGCAAAGGTGGTGGGGCCGGTGCATAAGTCGGATGTGGGCGGTGTTGTGCTCAATATCAAGAGTGAACAGCATTTGGCATTGGAATTCGACCGTATGATGCAGATTCCCGAAGCTAGTGCTATCATGGTGCAGCCGATGTTGAAAGGGACGGAATTGTTTATCGGTGCCAAATATGAAGAGAAGTTCGGACATGTGGTACTCTGCGGCCTGGGCGGTATTTTTGTGGAGGTGCTGAAGGATATATCTTCCGGTCTTGCACCGTTGTCCTACGAGGAGGCTTACTCCATGATTCACTCGTTGCGTGCCTATAAGATTATCAAAGGTACGCGTGGGCAGAAGGGAGTGAATGAAGATAAATTTGCCGAAATTATTGTACGGCTTTCCACCTTGCTGCGCTTTGCAACGGAAATCAAGGAGATGGATATCAATCCATTGTTGGCGACTGAAAAGCAGGTGATAGCGGTGGATGCGCGCATTCGGATAGAAAAATAAGGGTTAGAGATTAGGGATTAGGGATTAAAGGGGCTGACTGTTAATCGCTCACCGCTAATCCCTTTTTCATCCTGCCCAGTCCTCCCTATCCAGATTTCTATATCCGATAGCTTCCGCCAAGTGTGCCGGCTGTATCAATTCGCAGCCTTCCAGGTCGGCGATGGTGCGTGATACTTTCAATATACGGTCGTAGGCGCGGGCCGAAAGGTTTAGGCGGTTCATGGCAGTTTTGAGCATGGCAAGTCCTTTGTCATTCGGACGGGCGTGGCGAGCAAGCAGTTTACTGTTCATCTGGGCATTACAATATATGCCGGGAATGTCTGCATACCTTGCTTCTTGAATTTGTCGGGCACGTATCACACGCTCGCGTATGGTGGCGCTCGATTCGCCGGGGCGAGAATCTGCCATCTCTTCAAAGGGGAGTGGGGTGACTTCAATTTGCAGGTCGATACGGTCGAGCAAAGGTCCGGATATGCGGTTCAGGTACTTTTGTACTTGTCCGGGACTGCACACACAAGCCTTGGTGGGATGCGTGTAATACCCGCATGGGCACGGATTCATAGAGGCTACCAGCATAAAACTTGCCGGATACTCTACATTGCATCGGATGCGTGACACGGTAATCTTCCTATCTTCCAGCGGTTGGCGAAGAACCTCCAATACGTTGCGGCTGTACTCTGGCAGTTCATCAAGATATAAAATGCCGTTATGTGCCAGACTGATTTCACCGGGTTGGGGGAAACTTCCTCCACCGGTCATTGCTACCGTAGAAATGGTGTGGTGAGGGTCGCGGAACGGGCGTTTCGAGATGAGCCCACCGTCTTTGCCCAACTTTCCGGCAACAGAATGAATCTTGGTCGTTTCCAGACTCTCTCCCAAAGAGAGGGGAGGAAGTATAGATGGCAGACGCTTGGCAAGCATGGACTTACCGCTGCCCGGCGAACCGATGAGAAGTATATTGTGGCTGCCCGAAGCAGCTACCTCCAAGGCTCGTTTCACATTTTCCTGTCCTTTTACTTCTGCAAAGTCGAAATCGAAGTTGCTCTGCTGGGAATAGAATTCCTCGCGGGTGTTGACTAACGTAGGGGTTAATTCCTGCGTGCCATTAAAGAATTCTATAACTTCCTTGATGTTTCCCGCTCCGTACACTTTCAGATTGTTTACTACTGCCGCTTCGTGGGCATTCTGTTGCGGTACAATCATACCCTCAAACCCCAGTTCTCTGGCCTTGATGGCAATGGGGAGTGCTCCTTTGATAGGTTGCAGGCTGCCGTCAAGGCTTAGTTCACCCATCAGCAGATAGCGTTCCAGCTTATCGGACTGGATAACTTCGCTGGCGGCAAGTATGCCGATGGCTAAAGGTAAATCGTAAGCTGCACCTTCCTTGCGGATGTCAGCCGGAGCCATGTTGATGACAATATTGCTGGTCGGCATCCGGTAGCCGTTGACCTGCAAAGCAGATATGATACGTTGATGGCTTTCTTTGACCGCAGAGTCCGGCAAACCGACTAAATAGAACATACAGCCTCTGGAACTGTTGACTTCAATGGTGATGAGGGTTGCGTCAATACCTTGAACAGCCGCTCCAAAAACTTTTATGAGCACGTTTTTAGTGATTAGGGGTTAGTGATGGCAGGATAGGCTACCGTCGGTTTTGTTTTTTGAGTTTCTTTTCACTCTCTTTCTTCTCTTTTTCCTTTTGCTCTATCTCCTCCAGTTTCTTTTTGATGTCTTCCTCACTCATATTCTTCCCTTCAATTTTTCCGGAAGGGCTAAGGAACAGATTGGCAGGCAATGCTTGTATGGCGAGCTGTTTGATGGGCGCTGTGTTCCATCCGGAGAAATCACAACTCTGTTCCCACTTCAGGGTATCTCTTTTGATTGCTTCTTCCCATTCCTTTCTGTCGATATCCAAGGAAATGCCCCAGAGTGCGAATAGCTTGTTCTTTTCTTCTTTCTTGTAAATCCGGCGCAGGGCAGCGTTGGCTTCCATGCTTTGCGGGTCCCAAGATGCCCAAAAATGTATCAACAGATATTTGTCCTTAAAGCTAGTACGGCTGATTTGTGTGCCTTTGGCATTGGGCAGGTTGACGTAAGGGATGGTTTTCCCGACGGATACCTTCTCTTCTTCTTGGATAAGGTCAAGCAGTTCGTCCACATATGGGCGGTCTTTCAGGCCTCCGGTCATGTGTTCTGTCATTTCTTTGATTAAGGAGAAGTCCGGTTGCGGTTTTTGCACGAAATATTTCTCCAGCAGATAGATACTTACCAGTGAAGAAGGATGGCTGTTGATGAAGGCTTCTGCTTTTTCTTCCAATGCTTTCTCCGAGGGAGTACTCAAACCTTTCAACTCTTTCTGAAAGGCGGTCAGTTCTTCATTGGGAACATTCCCCGTGATTTCCAGTGAAGTAAGTTCGGCGGCAGAACCTTTTATCTTTATGTTGTCTCCTTTGTCCAGGTAAAGCGGATATTCCGTACCGTCACTGAATTGCAACCATGTAGAGGCAAGTGTGTCGGTGGTGAGGGTTGCAGAGAACTTGTCATCCTTGACAAGCAGAGTGTCCATACGGTTATAGAACTTGTCCGTACCATATATATAAAGGGTATCATTCCCCAGCCCTTTGATTTCACCATTTAGGTAGACTGAATTTGTATTTTTGCTGCCGCAGGCAGACAATATAATAAGCAGAAGGTATGCAAGATAGATTTTCTTCATTCCGGTTCTTTTTCTGATACTTCGTCGCGAAAATACTTCTTTTTGGTGTGAATAAAAAGAAATGCCCGACATATTTCTATGCCGGGCACGTTCTTTTCAATCTAACCTTTATTATTTGATGATATTCATAAAGTCAGTGTTAGTGAAGTATTTGGCGAATTCCAGGTCAGAAGCAGCCTTCTTTGCCAAAGCCGGTTCTTTTGCAATGGCATTCTTCAGACTGCTGGTTACCATAGATGTATTGTTGGTTCTTGCGCCAAGTACAGCCATCAGGTAGTCAGTATAAGCGTCTGGTCTTTCGATAGCAGCCAGTGTGTTCTTAGCCTTGTTGTAGTCCTTAGCCAGGATTTGTGCCAAAGCAGCGCTGTTAGTCTTAGTGTCGCCAAATGAGCTGACAGCCTTGTCGTACTGTCCTTGAGCAACATACAGATTACCCAATGCCTCGTTCAGTTCCTTAGAACCGGAAGCCTTGCTCAGATAGCTTTCTGCTGCTGTTCTGTCGCCCTTGGTCAAGGCAATCAGACCGAGATTCATGTTTGCTTCAGGAGCATCCTTGATGGAGAGAGCTTTCTTGAAGTAGCTTTCAGCCTTGTCAAGATCACCAGCCTGATAAGCCAGTTTACCTAAGTTGTTGTAAGCACGGAAATCGTTCGGGTAGATTTGAGTAGCTTTTGTGAAGATGGCTTCTTGCTTGGCAGCATCTTTAGTCAAGGTGGTGGCATACAGTAATTCTTCGATGTTCAGCTGCTTGGCATCGCTGTCGGCGAGGTTTGCGATTTCTTCGTCAGACTTACCGATGATTTCGTAGTTCAAAGTCAGGCGTGAACGACGCAGTTGCGGCAGGATTTCGTCAGCCAAAGTCTTATAAACAGAAGAGATGTTCTTGATTTCTTGTTCTCTTTGTTCAGGATCCTGATACATGGAAAGAACGCGAAGAATCAATTCTTTATCTTGGATGTTTGATTTGGATACCAGTTCCTGGAAGCCTTCCCAGTCCTGAGCCGTATACTTGGTGTCTACTGCTGCATTGATTTTTGCTTTCTTCAAATCTCTGTTGATGATTTTAGCCGTGTTGTCCTGGCGGTTCTCAGCCAGTGTAGTATTCAAGCCTACACCACCATCGGGAGAAGCGTATGCGGAGATTTCGATGTTGCTGATTTTCTTGTTTTCAGCTTCGTCTATGTTTTTCACTTCTTTGCCGAATTCTTTGGCAGTCTTCAATTCGCTGGCGCGTACGTTGGCTTGTTGAATCAAGAACATGATGTTGGCGTCATGCTTTTCTTTGATGATACGTTGGAAAGCGTCGTCACCATTGGCGGGGTTAGCGCTGCCCAATGTTTGTTCCAGCATCTCAGAAGTGGAGATTACACCATCAGCTACTTTTACAGCAGGGATAGTGACAGTCTTTTTGCCTACTGTAGCCTTGAATTCCAGATACAGTTCGGATTTGGCCATTTCCGGTACATAGTCGAAAGATGTCTTCATAGTGTAGCTGCCGCCCATCTTGTAAGAGATAGTCTGGTCGTTACCTTCTACTTTTTCGCCCTGGAACACAGCCGACTGGCCTTTAGCTTCGCCGCCATTCCATTTCAGCACAGGGGTCACTTCTACCACAGCCTTCTTGTTGAAGTACTTTTCGGGGAATTTTCCGTTGATTGTAGCGGGAACTTTACCACCCACAGCTTCCAGAACTTGAGGAGTTACGGTGAAATAATCTGATGACAATTCACCCATCTTTTTGCTGCACGATGTCATTAATGCAACAACCATTGCCATTAAAAACGGCAGATACAATTTCTTAGTCATTTTAGGTATAAATTAATTGTTTGTAATTGAAATTTGTCTATTCCATTTTAGTGTGCTGTTTGGGCATGGACACAACAACGCAAAGATATTAAATCCTATTACAGTTTGTTAACTCGCGCAGCAATTTTATCATAATTTAATGAATTTCCCGCTCTTTGCGGTACTTTATATTGCGGGGATGATGTTCTATGATTTCACTGCGCAATCTGTGCCGGTCAATATGTGTGTAAATTTCTGTTGTAGCGATAGATTCGTGACCCAGCATACTTTGTATGGCGCGCAGGTTGGCGCCTCCTTCAAGCAGGTGGGTGGCAAAGGAATGGCGGAAGGTGTGCGGACTGATGTTTTTGGTGATGCCGGCCTTCTTCGCCAGTTCCTTGATGAGATGGAATACCATGATGCGCGAGATATTTTTGCCCCAGCGTGCCAGGAATACATAGTCCTCGAAGTCCTTCTTGATTTTCCAGCCTCCATTGCGGTCCACGAACCAGTTCCTTATCTCCTTGATGGCACGGGACGATATGGGTACAAGGCGCTGTTTGCTGCCCTTACCTTCTACCTTGATGAAGCCTTCGTCGAAATACAAGTCGGAGATTTTCAGGTTGCACAGTTCCGATACCCGTAGGCCGCAACTGTATAGAGTCTCGAGGATGGCCCGGTTGCGTTGCCCCTCGTTTGTGCCTAGGTCAATGGCGGAGATGATGCGGTCTATCTCTTCCACTGTCAGTACTTCTGGAAGCTTGAATCCGATTTTGGGTCCCTCCAACAGTTCGCTGGGGTCTCCCTCCAGGTAGTCGGCCATGACGAGGAAATGGAAGAATGACTTGATGCCCGACAAGATGCGTGCCTGCGAGCGGGGATGGATGCCGATGTCGTGCAGTCCGGAGGCAAAATGCTGCAAGTCATCCAGGGTAGTGTCAAGGATAGCGATACCCTCTCCTTCCAGAAAGTGCAGCAGCTTCTGTAAGTCTGTTTGGTAAGCATCCACTGTATTGGGTGAGAGTGCTTTTTCCAGTTTCAGATACTGGTGGTACTTTCTGATTATCAGCGTTTGTTTCTCCTTATTCGTGGATTTTTCTTCTGATTTCATTTCTTTTTTCTACCTTTGCTTCGCGAAAATAGGCTGCATTTCAGCAAATTGCAAATAAATTTGCATCTGCTTTCGGTTTGCACTATCTTTGCACCGCAAAGGTATAAAAAATTGTGTTATGAGGATACAGATTATTAACGGCCCCAATATAAATCTCTTGGGCAAACGTGAACCTTCCATTTACGGTAGCGTTACTTTTGAAGACTACCTTGCCGAACTCCGCAAGAAATATGCGGATGTACAGATTGACTATTTCCAGTCCAACATTGAGGGAGAGCTGATAGACAAGATTCAGCAGGTAGGTTTTGATGTGGACGGCATCATTTTGAATGCGGGTGCTTACACCCATACGTCCATCGCTCTGCAAGATGCTATCCGTTCGGTCACTTCTCCGGTGATTGAGGTGCATATCTCTAATGTACATGCCCGCGAGGCTTTTCGTCATGTGTCCATGATTTCCTGCGCTTGCAAGGGTGTCATTCTCGGTTTCGGGCTGAACTCCTACCGTCTGGCCATGGAGGCATTAAAAGATTATTAAATAAAATAGGTATATAGATTATGTTATTGAAGCAAACGAAGATTGTCGCAACGATTTCTGACCAGCGCTGTGATGTTGATTTTATAAAGCAGTTGTTCGATGCAGGTATGAATGTTGTACGTATGAATACTGCACATCTTGGCCGTGAAGGTGCCGAGAAGTTGATTAACAATGTGCGTTCGGTTTCCAACCGCATCGCTATCCTGATGGATACGAAAGGACCGGAGGTCCGCACGACGGTTCTGGCTGAGCCCATTCCTTTCAAGGCGGGCGACCGCGTGAAGGTGGTAGGCAACCCGGAGCAGGAGACTACCCGTGAATGTATCTCGGTATCCTATCCCCATTTCGTCAAAGACTTGAATGTGGACGGCCATATCCTTATTGATGACGGTGACTTGGAGTTGGTTGTTGTAGAGAAGACCCCCGACTACCTGCTCTGCGAAGTACAGAATGAGGCTACTCTGGGCAGCCGCAAGAGCGTCAACGTTCCCGGCGTCCGCATCAATCTGCCTTCTCTGACGGAGAAGGACCGCACCAATATCCTTTATGCCATTGAGAAGAACATAGACTTCATTGCCCACTCCTTTGTGCGCAATAAGCAGGATATACTCGACATCAAGGCGATTCTTGACGCTCATAACAGCGATATCCGTATTGTTGCTAAGATTGAGAACCAGGAAGGCGTTGATAATATCGATGAAATCCTGGAAGTAGCCGACGGTGTGATGATAGCTCGCGGTGACCTCGGTATTGAAGTTCCGCAGGAACGTATTCCGGGCATCCAGCGTGTGCTCATCCGCAAGTGTATTCTTGCCAAGAAGCCGGTGATTGTTGCCACACAGATGCTTCATACCATGATTTCCAATCCGCGTCCCACCCGTGCGGAGGTAACGGACATTGCCAATGCCATCTATTATCGTACGGATGCCTTGATGTTGAGCGGTGAAACCGCCTATGGAAAGTATCCGGTAGAAGCGGTGAAGACGATGACCAAGATTGCCGCCCAAGCGGAGAAAGACAAGCTGTCTGACAACGATATCCGTATTCCGTTGGACGAGAACAGCAACGACGTGACTGCGTTCCTGGCCAAACAAGCGGTAAAGGCTACCACCAAACTGAAAATCCGTGCAATCATCACCGACAGTTACAGCGGCCGTACTGCCCGTAACCTTGCCGCTTTCCGTGGCAAATATCCGGTGTTGGCCATCTGCTACAAGGAAAAGACCATGCGGCACCTTGCCCTTTCCTACGGTGTGGAAGCTATCTATATGCCCGAACTTGCCAACGGGCAGGAGTATTACTTTGCAGCCTTGCGCCGCTTGTTGAAGGAAGGCCGTTTATGTCCTACGGACATGGTGGGCTACCTGAGTAGCGGTAAAGCCGGTACGCGCACTTCTTTCCTCGAAATCAACGTGGTGGAAGATGCCCTGAAACATGCTGAAGATAGTGTGTTGCCCAACAGTAACAGATATTTGTAGGATAAGGGATTAAGGATAAGGGGTTAGGGATTAGCGGTTAATGATTAATTAATAATTGTGCGCAGAACTAACCCCTAACCCCTAATCCCTTATCCCTAACCTATAATCCATTAACAAAGTGACGATTGACGAATACATTTTGCAGCACATTGATGATGAGGGCGATTATCTGAAAGCGCTCTATCGCGACACGCATGTCAAGTTGCTATATCCCCGCATGGCTTCCGGACATTTGCAGGGGCGTATGCTCAAGATGTTTGTACGGATGATTCGTCCCCGGCAGGTGCTGGAGATAGGGACTTATAGCGGATATTCCGCACTTTGCATAGCAGAAGGACTGCCGGAGGGCGGGATGCTGCATACGTTTGAAATCAACGACGAGCAGGAGGACTTCACCCGTCCGTGGCTGGAGAATTCCGATTACGCGGATAAAATCAGGTTCTACATTGGCGATGCCTTGGAGCTGGTACCGCAACTGGACCTCACTTTCGACCTTGCCTTTATTGACGGAGATAAGCGTAAATACATAGAGTATTATGAAATGGTGCTCGCCCGCCTTTCCGGCGGTGGATATATCATTGCCGACAATACCTTGTGGGATGGCCATGTGCTGGAAGAACAACCCCATCGCACAGACCTGCAAACAATCAGTATCAAAGCCTTCAATGATTTGGTGGCGCGGGATGCGCGCGTGGAGAAAGTCATTCTTCCCCTGCGTGACGGATTGACGATTATCCGTAAGAAGTAACTGTTTTTTTATCTTTTTCTCAGCAGCCGCTTGCTGAGGTATCTCACCGGATACCATACGGACAAGAAGCCTACAGTGATGACCGTTAAGAATACCAGAATAATATCCGTGGCATGTACACTTACCGGATAAGCGTCCACTACAAAACTTCCATTGCCTCCCCCCAATGAAATCAACCCGAAACGTTGCTGCAGAAAGCACAGCAACAATCCTAAAACAATGCCGGAGAGGGCGCCGAATACAGAAATCATCCTGCCTTCGAACAAGAAGATGCGCGCTATGAGCCGGTCATCGGCACCCAGGTTGCGCAGTGTCTCCACGTCCTCCCGTTTGTCCAGTATCAGCATGGACAGCGAACCGATGACATTGAAGCATGCGATACCCAGAATGAAGGTGAGGAAGAGATAAGAGATAAGTTTCTCTATTTCCATGATGCGGAAAACATCGGCCTGCTGCTCGTAGCGGTTCTGTACAATGAACCGGTCGCCGAGAATGCCTGCTATTTTCTTTTGTACGGAGCCGATGTTGGAACCGGGTTTCAGTTTCATCTCGATGGCAGAGACTTCCGTGTCATAATTGAACAGACGGCGGGCAAAGTCGAGTGACGTCAGTATGTAGCGTGAATCGTATTTTTGCTGGTTGACGGCAAAGATGGCGCCGGGCGAGAAGAGATACTCCCGGTTGAAAGCCGCAGTGGGGTTGGCTATGTTTACCCGTACGTTCCGTTTGGGGGCATAGACCTGCAACGGGTCCACGAACTGAATGCCGGTGCCCAACTCGGATATAAGTTCCACACCCAGAAAACCATAGTCCACCACCGAGTCGCTCAGTAGGAACTTTCCCGTCCCATAGAGCAAGCTGTCGATGGATGTAAGCTGTTCGAAATTGTCCTCCACTCCCTTGATGACGGCCATTGCCTGGCGGTCCTTGTACTGCACCATGGCATTCTCTTCCAGTGTTTCCGTCCACACGTCAATCTCGGACAGGGCGTGTACTTGCCGGATGCACGCTTCGTGCGGGTCGAAAACCTTACCTTCGCGGACGGTGATTTTCAGTTCCGGGTCGAAGGCTGTGAAAAAGCCTGCCACCATGTCCTGAAAACCGTTGAACACGGACAAGGTGCATACCAACGCCAACGTAGCCAATGCCACTCCACACACCGAAATGCCGGAGATGATATTAATGGCATTGTGTTTCTTCTTGGAGAAGAGGTAGCGGCGGGCTATAAAGAAGGGAAGGGACATTATTTCAACAGTTCATCAATTCGTTCCAGATAGTCCAGTGAGTCGTCTACGAAGAACTTCAGTTCGGGGATAATGCGTAGTTGGTGGCGTACGCGGGTACCCAGTTCAAAGCGTATGGATTTCATGTTTCCGTTGATGTTCTTGACTATTTCTTCGCTTTTCTCCGAGGGGAATATACTGAGATAAGCGCGTGCCACGCTCATGTCGGGGCTGATGCGTACGGCACTGACGGAAATCAGTATGCCGGGCATGGACTTGGTTTGCAACAAGAAGATATCACTCAGTTCCTTCTGCAGGAGACGGGCTATTTTATTTTGTCTGGTAGTTTCCATACTGTTCATTTTTTTATGCTGGGGTGCAGCCTGTTTTCACGTTAGCAAAGTTACTGAAATATATCGTTCTGCCGACTGTTTATAGCTTTTTTTTCATTCTTTTCCCTATTGTAGGGTTCATTCTTTTCCGTTCTGTCGATGAGATATGCCTTTTCGTAGATTCTATTTGTTGTTCTTGTTATGCTTCCCTAACTTTGATGTCGGTTCGGAGAACTGCTGATGATGAGTGAAGAAGGAAGAGAACCATTCCGTTATAGAAGAGACTCTCTCTAAATAGCGTTTTTTCATGTATTATTGACTTGAACCGTTTTTACCCGGGAGGGTAGAAACGGTTTTTTTGCGCATCTGACCGGGCTTTCTTGTCTCTTGCATAGGCTTCCGTTGTGTGTTACATAGGCTTCTGTTGTGTTTTGCACGGTGGTTTGTCTTGAGAAGCCTTTGGGTTTATCATGTGCGCACGGCTGTGATACGCCTTTTCCACAGCGGTGAAGAAGACGTGCCACAGCTGTGAAGAATATGCTTCACAGCCGTGGTTTTTCATCAATATATAGGGGTTGACAGAACAGACATAAGGGAATGACAGAACAAACATGAGGGGATAACGGAACGGACATAAGCACTCGACGCATTCCGTATCAGGGTATGAATAGCGGAATGCGTCGAGTCCTTGTGGGGGAATGATATGATATTTTTTTTATGCCTTTACATACTTCCTTTTGGCTATCAGCACTGCCACGATGATACCTATCACCAGCAGTGCCAGTGCTCCGTAGGCGATGCCTTCCGTCACGTGTAGGCTGGTGGGGTCAAAGCGCATTTCGATGGTGTGCTGTCCGGCAGGAACATACATTGTGCGCAGGATATAGTCGGCGCGTGCCAGTTCGGCAGGCTGTCCGTCGATGGTTACGTGCCAGCCGTCCGGATAATAGATTTCGGAGAATACGGCAATACCGTCTTGGGCATTGTTCGTTTCGTACGTCAGGCGGTTAGGTGCGTAACTTGTCAGGCGGATGCTGGAGAGGCTGTCTTTATAACTTTCCGTGGTACCTTTCAGTACATCCTTGAAGCGGGCATCCACTACAGCTGTCTCCGTAGGTATGATGCTGTCCAGGGCGTCAATCTCTTCGTTGGCGTTGTTCACATACTGCACCTTGTTTACAAACCATGCATTGCCGTAGGCGTGCGGGTTGAGGATGGGAACGGTTTGTCTTTGCTGTCCTGCAGGGAAGATGAAGTATTTGGTGTTCAGCATGTTCAGTACGCGGAACTTATTGGCATCCACGCTGTCCATCTCACCTCCGGCGGTGGCAATGGCCTTGTAGGCCGCCTGCATTTCGGGAGAGATGTGATGCTCTATCATTTCCTGGTAGCGGCGCAGCTTGGCCGGGTGATAACCGCCGACGCTTTTGTGCCAGTAGGAGGTATTGTTGTCATCGAAGGTGCTGGTGGCAAAGTTCAATACACGATAGTCCAAGCTGGTATCTTGCAGTATCAGCTCGTCTGTATTCGTCTTGGTGAAGGTTTCCGTACGGATGGAGTGGGGCACGAACTGGGCATCATTCAGATAGCGCTTGTTGACCCCCCACATATCTGCCAGGCAGAGTATGGTGATACCTGCAATGGTCAGCGAGCTACGCAGCTTGCCGCTTGCATAGAGCCAGAGCAGGCTGCAGCCGATGCCTATGATGATGAAGCTACGCAGGGCGTCGCTGCTGACGAGTTCGGCACGCATCTCTCCCAAGTTGGCAAGGATGCCGGAGAGCTCGTTGGCGGGTATCATCTGCTGGTTGACGGCATTCTGCAGCATCTGTGCCTCTTGGGCGGGCACGTAGCCGGAGCCGATGCTGCCCGGGGCAACGGCAAGCAGCAGGGCGATGCCTGCAGTGAGCAGCAGGCTGATACCGAGGGGCTTCTTTTCCTGTTTTAAGATTTCCGGCTCTTCGAGCAGGCGTTTCAGGGCAAAGATAGCCAGCAAAGGTATCGTGAACTCTGCTATGACAAGGATGGAGGACACGGCGCGGAACTTGTTGTACAACGGGACGTTATCGATGAAGAAATCCGTCAGCGGCATGAAGTTCTTGCCCCAGGACAAGACGATGGAGAAGAAGGTGGCTCCTATCAATGCCCACTTCAACGGTCCTTTCACGATGAAGCATCCCAGTACGAACAGAAACAAGACGAATGCTCCGACGTAGACGGGACCCGACGTCATGGGCTGGGTACCGAAATATTGTGTCAGTGAGCCGTACAGACTGCTGTACATCGGGTTTGCCTTGCTCATGGCAGTTTCACTCTGGCTGAGGGCGGCAGATGCTCCGCCTTTGAAGTTGGGCACCAGCAGAGTCAGTGTTTCGTCGATGCCATAGCTCCACTGGGTGATGTAGTCGCGGTCCAGCCCGCTACTGGTCTGCTTGGCAGCGTCGCCGGTCTGCACCAGTTCGCTCTTGCCGCGCATGGTTTCTTTGCTGTAAGCATAGGTGTGATAGAGGTTGGATACGTTGGCGGCTATGCCGACGAGGGCTGCTACAATCAGTACGGCACTTGCCTTGAAGAACTGGGGCAATGTCTTGGTACGCCATGCTTTCTCGAAGTAGGCTCCCACAAAGAAAAGGATGACGAAGAAGAAGTAATAGGACATTTGCACGTGGTTCGAGGTGATTTGCAGGGCCACGAACAAGGCGGTGAGGATGCCTCCCCACAGCAGTTTCCCACGATAGGCGAGCACAATGCCTGCTATGGTGGGCGGCACGTAGGCAAGGGTGATGAACTTCCAGATGTGTCCGGCGGATATCAGGATGAAGAAATAGGACGAGAATGCCCACATGATACCGCCCAGTCCAGCCAGCCAGACCGGTATGCCGAAGACGCGCAGCAGGATGTAGAAGCCGAGCATCAGCATGAATGTGAGGCACACATAGTCGGGCAGGAAGAGTTGGTAGGCTTTCTGTACCCACTGCAGTGACTTGGTGGAGTCATACGAAGGGGCTATCTGATACATGGGCATACCGCCGAACAGCGAGTTTGTCCAACGGCTGCGTTCGCCCGTCTGTTCGTAATACTCCTTGACTTCTTGTCCTGCCCCTGCTCCTGCAGCCGTGTCGTGCTGAAAGAGAATACGGTTTTCTATATCCGCCGGGAAGAAGTAGGCGAAGGAAAGGAGGACGAATGCCAAGATGGCAATAAGGTCGGGAAGAAGCTTCTTCATGAGTTATAAGTTATGAGTTATCAATTAATCAATTGTGGGGCAAAGATAGTGCAAACCGAATACAGAACTTTCATGCTTGCATGAAAAAGTTTTGTTGAGGTGCAGCCTATCTTCGCTTTTGTGGCAAAGATACATAAATGCAGATTGTTATTGTCACGTTATCGGCAGAATGTTGTACCTTTGCCTTTCCAAAAAAAGATTAAAGTGCTTTAATGGTAATATGCAAGCTTAAATTATTATAGATATGACAATAGGGATAATCAGTGCAATGGACAGCGAACACCGCCGGTTGGTGGAGCGCTTGCAGGATAAGAATACGTCGGGCGATGGTAGTTTCCGCTATGTGGAAGGTACATTGGGCGGTAACCATGTAATCTTGACGCAATGTGGCATCGGTAAGGTGAGTGCAGCGGTAGGAGCTTCGGAACTGATACGGCGCTTTTCTCCGGACTGCATCGTCAGCACCGGTGTGGCGGGCGGCATTGATGCTTGCCTGAAGGTGACGGATGTAGTGGCAAGCCAACGTCTGGTGTATCACGACGTCTGGTGCGGCGACGGTAACGAGTACGGACAAGTGCAAGGTTTTCCCGCCTCTTACGAGGGATGTTCCTCTCTGTTGAAACATGCCTTGTCGCTGAACGAAGCCGGAATGGAAAGCCGCATCCACAGCGGACTTGTTTGTACCGGCGACCAGTTCATCACCAACCGTACGGAGCTGGATACCATCAAGCAACGTTTCCCCGACGGTCTTGCCGTTGATATGGAGTCTGCTGCCATTGCGCAGACTTGCTATCTGTACAATGTTCCTTTTCTCAGCTTCCGCATCATCAGCGACACACCCGGAGTAGAGGACCATGCTTCGCAGTATGCCGATTTCTGGGGAACCATGGCAGAGCGTTCGTTCCTCACGATATGGACCTTCCTCTCCACCCTTCCCAGCAATTTATAACTCATAACTTATAACTCATAACTCATGAAGAAGATTCCTAGTTTTACAATCGACCACATCCGCTTGTTGCGCGGCATTTACATATCCCGCCAGGATGAAGTGAACGGAGAAACAGTCACTACTTTCGACATCCGTATGAAAGAGCCCAATCGCGAGCCTGCTTTGGGACAAGGTGCTCTGCATACTATCGAACATCTTGCCGCCACCTACCTGCGCAATGACCCGCAGTGGCAGGACAAAATTATCTATTGGGGTCCCATGGGCTGCCTCACCGGCAATTATCTGCTGATGAAAGGCGACTTGAAACCACAGGACATACTGGCACTGATGCAGGATACCTTCCGTTTTGTTGCCGAGTATGAAGGTGAAGTTCCCGGTGCCGCTCCGCAAGATTGCGGCAACTACCTGCTCCACGACCTGCCAATGGCTAAGTGGGAGTCTGCCAAATACCTGCATGAGGTATTGGAACAGATGAAAGAGGAGAATATGAAGTATCCGGAAAAAGAAGAAAAATAAGGGGGTTAGCGATTAGGGATTAAGGATGGGTTTATGCCTATATTAAAGTCTATGCGGCCCCAAATAATCCCTAATCGCTAACCCCTTATCTCTTATCCTTTATTATTACACAATCTCAATCCCCTGCTCCTTGCAAAGTTGCAATCCCAGATCTTTCAGCTTGAATTTCTGTATCTTGCCACTTCCCGTCATGGGGAATTCTTTGATGAAGAAGATATACTTGGGTATCTTGTAGCGGGATATTTTGCCGATGCAGAAGTCTCGTACATCCGATTCGTGCATATCCACTCCTTCGTGCAGGATGATGAAAGCGCCTACGGCTTCACCGTACTTCTTAGAGGGAATACCGGCTACCTGCACGTCTTTTACGCCTTCCAGTTGATAGAGGAACTCTTCTATCTCGCGGGGATAGATATTCTCACCACCGCGGATAATCATGTCCTTGATGCGTCCTGTGATGCGGTAATTGCCGTCCTCGTCCTTCACTCCAAGGTCTCCCGAGTGCAGGAAACCGTTCTCGTCAATGACTTCGGCCGTGGCTTCCGGGTTTTTGTAGTAACCCTTCATGGTGTTGTATCCGCGGTTGCACATTTCACCTTGTACGCCTACGGGACACTCTTCTCCGGTTTCGGGGTCGATAACCTTTACTTCCGTATGTTCAAAGTCGTGTCCTACGGTATTGCAACGTACATCGAACGGGTCGTCTATCCGGGTGGCGGTCATTCCGGGAGCAGCTTCGGTCAGCCCGTAAACGCTGGTTACCTTCATGTACATTTTCTCTTCCACCTGCTTCATCAGCTCTACCGGGCAGAGGGAACCTGCCATGATACCCGTACGGAGGCTGGACATGTCGAACATGTCGAACATCGGATGGTTCAGTTCGGCAATGAACATGGTGGGTACGCCGTAAAGTGCCGTGCAGCGCTCCTTGTGGATAGAGGCGAGCACTACCAGTGGGTTGAAGCGTTCCACCATTACTTCTGTACAGCCGTGTGTCAGGCAGTTCATGGTGGCAAGTACCACGCCAAAGCAGTGGAACAATGGTACGCAGACGCAGAGCTTGTCATCGGCGGTAAACTTCATGTGCTCACCGGTAAGGAAACCGTTGTTGGCAATGTTGTAGTGGGTAAGCATGACGCCTTTCGGGAATCCCGTAGTGCCGGAGGTGTATTGCATGTTCACTACATCGTGGCAAGTGACCTGACTTTTGAGTTCATTCAGGCGGCTGTCTTCTATATTGTCGCCCAAGAGAAGTATTTCGGCCGTGTTGTACATGCCCCGGTGCTTCTCCTGCCCCACGTAGATGACGTTTTTCATATAAGGGAAACGTTCGCTTTTCAAGTGTCCGCGTTGGCAAGTCTTCAGTTCCGGAAGCATGGTATAGGTCATCTGCACAAAGTCACTGTCCTTTTCGCCATTGACGATGCAGAGGGTATGCATGTCGGAGTTCTGGCAGAGATATTCCAGCTCGGACTGTTTGTAGTTGGTGTTTACCGTTACGTAGACGGCACCTATCTTGGCGCAAGCGTATAATAGAGTCAGCCAGTCGGGTACATTGGCTGCCCAGATACCTACGTGTGTTCCCCGTTCCACGCCGATGGCGATAAGTCCTTTGGCCATGTCGTCCACCCGGCGGTTGAACTGGCTCCAGGTGAAGCGCAGGTTGCGGTCAGAGTAAACGATATATTCTTTGTCTGGTGTTGTTTCGGCCCAATGTTCCAACCATTGGCCGAGGGTACGTTCGTATAACATGATGTGGAAGTTGAAAGTGGAAAGTTGAAAGGTGAAAATAGAAAGTATTTATCATTTTCCATTTTCACCTTTTAATTTTCCATTAATTTAAATTGGTGTATAAACTACTGCAAGTATCTTGGCTGCCTGCCCTTCATAGGCGTGTACGTGGTGCGGAACGATGGAATCGTAATAGATGCTGTCACCTTCTTCGAGCAGGTAGGTATTTTTGCCGTAACTGATTTCCATGGTCCCTTCCATCACCATGATGAATTCTTCGCCTTCGTGTGAGGAGAGTACAAAGTCACTGTCGTCCGTAGCGGCCACATCAATGATAAACGGCTCCATATGGCGGTCGGCTTTGGATTTGGAGAGTGAATGATACTCCATATGCTTGCGGCTGTGGATGGCATTGTTGGAGAAACTGATGCTGTTCTGCGATTCGTCCTTACGGCAGACTACGGGACCGTTCTCATCTTGGTCGTCAAGAAAAGTCCCCAAACGTACACCCAGTACACGCGCTATTTTGATGAGGGGAGCCAGTGACGGAAGGTCAATATTGTTTTCTATACGTTCAATCTGTTCGATAGCAAGTCCCGAACGCTGTGCCAGTTCTTCCATACTGATGGATTGGCTTTCACGGAGTGATTTTATTTTTTCTCCTACAATTTTGCTGGTATCCATAATGATAGTATTTTCTGTCTAAAGGTTATAATTTATAGCTGTTAAACCGCAAAAATAAGAGAAACTTTTACTTGATGCAACATTCTGAGGGAAAATATTGCTGAAATATCTCCGGTGGTCGGCTTATTTGTATAATATTCTTCTGTTCTGTTTCTCTTTCTTCCCCAAAGTTCTGTTTATAGCCGCTTCAAGTCTTGTTCCGATACGTGCTTTCCTTTGTACGCTTTGCCTGCTGCATTGAAACGATAGCTTAGGTTCAGGGAGAAGCTGCGCGAGTCCGGGTTTGCCTTTTTCGTATAGGTCAGCCGGGGACCGAACAGCATGAAGGAGCCATACCGGGAATTCCACAGGTCATTGGCTTGCAGTCCGAGCGTCAGCCTTTTGTTGAAGAATGTTTTGCGGATGCCGGCGTTTATGCCCCAATAGGAACGTTGCAGCATGGCGCCGAAGTTGCCTTCGCTCTGGTAGTCGGCATCAAGGGAGAGAATCCACTCGTCCGGAAGCTGGAGACTGTTTTGCAGAAAGAGGTAAATGCTGCCGCGGTTCATATTCTTGCT
The DNA here is from genome assembly GCF_003603515.1 of Bacteroides sp. AM32-11AC. Taxonomy (NCBI): domain Bacteria; kingdom Pseudomonadati; phylum Bacteroidota; class Bacteroidia; order Bacteroidales; family Bacteroidaceae; genus Bacteroides; species Bacteroides sp. AM32-11AC. The sequence goes on from NZ_QTNH01000003.1 coordinate 214,258, forward strand.
ACTGCCTTGATTGGTGACTTTGAAGAACGGTTGGGCGAAGTAGATGCCGAGCTCCGGTTTCCAGATGCCGACGGTGGGTGACAGATGGGCAGAGGCGGTGAGATACTGCATCCGTTTGAAATTTCCGGTAGTGAAGATGACAACATCCGGATTGTCCTCGTATTCTTTGGTCATGAAGGCAATGGCATTGCGGCGGTATTGGTAGTTAAGTCCGAATTGTACCCACTTGTAAAGGGCCGTGAACTGCAGGTCGTGGTTGGTTTCGGGGGTGAGCAGTGGGTTTCCGCCTTCGTAGATGAAACGGTTGTTATAACTCAGTGTGCTACGTAGCTGGAAGAAGCTGGGGCGGTTGCTTTTGGCTGTATAGCTGAGATTGGCTTGGGCTTTGCCGAGAGGAAAGTCTACCGATAGGTTGGGGCACCAGTCATTGTAAGTACGACTTTGACCGGACACGTACTTTTCCTGCTCCCAATAGTCGGAGACGGCATGCTCGAAGCGCAGTCCTGCAAGAAGGCTGATTTTTCCTAATGTCAGTGAGTATTCGGCAAAGACGGCGGACTTGCTTTCGTCGATTCGACTGTCTGTATCGGGAAGTATGTGCTGCCGGTTCAGGAAATTGTCATTTCGCCGGATGAAGGTGTAATCGGCACCGGTCTTCAGTTCACCTTTCCAAAGGGGATGGGTCAGAATCAACTTGGCGGCATAAAGGCGGTTGTCGGCGTGGTTGAAAGAGCTGATGTCGCGATTGCCTTCGGTCTGGCTTTCTTCTTTAGCCTCCTGGTGATTATAACTTTTTCCGTATACCAGGTCGGTGTTGAAGTTTATGTGGAGTTGCTTTATGCTGCCCTGATAGTAGGCATTCAGCTGGTGCCGGTTGGTTTGCTGCAAGTTTTGGGAGGAATGTATGGTGTGATCGGCCAATTCTTCATTTGCCCGGACGGTATATGCCGAATGGTCACTGCTGTGATAATCGGGGGTACGATGAAACTCATAGGAGGCACCGAGGCTGTGTTGGGGGGTGAAGTCGTAACTGGCGCTTGCTTTTCCTCCGGCAAGTAGTCCCTTATTATATAAGTGAACCCGGTTATTTACATCCCATTGTATTTCGGACGGTATCTGGTAGCGAACCTCCTGGTGGCGTTTTCTGTTTTCATAATTGGTGTACAGCATGCCCAGCAGGGACAGTCCTTTCTTCTGATAATTCAGATTGACTTGTCCGTAATGGCTGCTGCGTCTCCGTTGGGTGATTCCTGCACGGAAATTACCGCCAAAACTGTCTCTTTTGTTACGTACGGTGCGTATGCGTACAACGGCTTTAACGGTAGCATCGTACTCTGCACCCGGGTTGGTGATGAGCTCCACTTTTTCAATATCGGCGGCAGAGAGGCGTTGCAGCTCGGAGTTGTCTTGCAGAAGGCGGTTATCTATATAGATGACCGGTGTCCCTTTGCCAAAAACGGTATACCCCTCATCAGAGGAGCGCAGTCCGGGGATATGTTTCAATACGTCGTTGGCATCATTCAAGGATGCGAGCAGGGTTTGCCGTACGCTTGTCTCCAACTTTCCGCCCTTTAGTCGGAAAACGGGGCGGGCGGCGGTGATGACGGTTTCCGCAAGTAGCACGGCATCGGTTTGCAATATCCAGTTGTGGGTACTCCCGGTGGGGCAAGGCTGGCAAAGGGGTTTGTAACCGATGGAAGAAACTTGTAGTAGATAGTTTCCGGGAGCGGGAGGGAGAAGTTCAAAACTACCGTCGCTTCGGCTACACGTTCCTTGTATGAAGGTGGAATCTTCGGAAAGGAGGGCGATGTTGGCAAACTCTATCGGTTGCTTTTCCTCTGTGAGAATTTTACCTCGGATGGAGGGTGTTGCCGGGCTGGTTTGTGCTTTTGTTGTCGTGACGCTCATTAGGAGCAGGGCAAGAATACATATTATCTGTTTCATGTTCCGGTTGTTGTTTGATTTCGGGACACGAAGGTATCCGCTTTCTGCCGGGATGGAAGAAATAAAAAGCGGATAGTTGTCTGACATTTGCCTGACAATAGACTGACAATACTTTCTTTTGTCCTTTTAAAGGGGGAAGATGATTACTTTTCTGTATCCATCTCTTCGGTGAACGAGATGGACTGTTTGTTCATGGGTTGCACATGGATACTGGTAGAACCATCGGGAAAGATGGTGAGGCGATACTCATAATTGTCTTCATCACTACGGGTCTTGAAGTCTATTTGGATTTTGCCTTTTTTGAGTGCTCTGGTTGTGTATCCGGTGATGGATGCATTGAAATTCAGGCTCTTGCCTCCTCCATACGGAGCATTGTAGGCCACTCCAAAGTAAGGCAGGTAAGAGAAAACGGAGTCGTTTCTAATTTCCAGTGTATAGTTGGTGGTCAGGTTACGGCTACCGCCTCTCATCGGTTGCATCCGATCTACGTTGATTTTGTATTGTTTAGCAGCAATAGCTTCTTTTACAGCACGTTCAGTGCGCGCTTTCTTTTCGTTACGGTTTTGGGCGGTTGTCGGCATTGCGACAGTTAGGCAGATTAGCCCTAATAGGATAAGTTTGTTAGTCTTCATGATTCTATAATGTTTAGGTTTTTATTTCCAGTCCGTAGGCGCGGCCACGATCTGTTGTTATTCTGAGGTTGCTGTTGTCCTCGACAATGGGCTTCAGACGCCGTATCAATGTGTAAAGCGTTTCGTCTGCATTGTCTTTTCCCGGCCATAGCGATTGGCAGATGTCGGATTTGAAAAGTAGGTGTGAGGAAGAAAGGTAGAACATCTCCATCAGTGTGTACTGCATGGGGGTGAGTTTTAGCTTTTCCTGCTGTTCGTTATAGAAGCAGGCTTCCTGGAGGGAAAGCGAAAGGTTGCCGAAGGTAATGAAGTTTTCTTGTTGCTGCCCGTTACTGGCATTAGTCTTTGTGTGCCGGTGGAAATAGAAGAAAGTGAATCCTCCCCAGAGCAGGGCGGCCAATAGCAATGTTGCCGGAATTGTCTGCTTGGATAAGCTGAACAGCATGGCAGCTGAGCAGCGGGCATATCCCCGGAAAGAAAGTGTCAGCCCAGATGCATCGGCTGTGGTGGAGAGCCATACTAATGTGTCGCTGGCAAGACATCCGGCAGGAATCTCATTGAATACGGTGGCGGGAGCATTCTTTTTCAGTATATGTAGCGAAAGGGTAGAAACATCTTTCAATCCGGTGATGGACAATGCTTCGGTAAAGGCTCTGTGGAAACCGCTTACGGAAACGGGAGTGCCCATCACTTCTTGCAACTTGGCATAGGTTTGGATGGTATCTGCATTCAACCATAATCCCTTGTGCTGCAATACTGTGCGTTGCAGCGCTTGATTCAGGTCAGAGACCACACGTTGTTCTGCCTGCGAATAGCTGCGATAACCGAAGCCGAATGATAGCAGTACCAATAGAAAAGTGATTGCTATCGAAAGATTTGCTGCTGATACTTTCCTTTTCATGGATACAAAATTACGTATAAATCGGATTATAAACAAAAAAGGAAGTTTCCTTTTGGAAAACTTCCTTTTTTAATGGTTTTGCCGCAAGTAGATTACTTACGCAAGCCGAGTTCTTTGACAATAGCACGATATCTGGTGATGTCGCGATCCTTCAGGTAAGTCAGCAATGCACGGCGTTTACCTACCAACATAGTCAAAGCTCTTTCTGTACTATAATCCTTTCTGTTGAGCTTAAGGTGCTCAGTCAGATGAGCAATACGGTAGGAAAACAAAGCTATCTGAGCCTCAGCTGAGCCAGTATCAGTGTTAGACTTTCCGTATTTGCCGAAGATTTCTTGCTTTTTAGCAGCGTCTAAATACATAATGTTTAATTAAAAGTTATTATAAATATTCCCTTTCGGGGCTGCAAAGATAGGGATAAACTTTTATATCACAATGATATTCAGCAAAAAAATCATATCTATACTGCATATCTAATCCAAAATCACTAACTTTGTCGCCTGAAAATAATAGGTATTATATGCAAAAGATTAGAAACATTGCAATTATTGCCCATGTGGACCATGGGAAAACGACGCTCGTTGACAAGATGCTTTTGGCCGGAAACCTTTTCCGCAGCAACCAGAGCACAGGTGAATTAATGTTGGATAACAATGACCTGGAGCGTGAACGAGGTATAACGATTCTCTCAAAGAACGTTTCTATCAACTACAAAGACACCAAGATTAACATTATTGATACTCCGGGACACAGTGACTTCGGAGGTGAAGTGGAACGTGTATTGAATATGGCGGATGGATGCATTCTGCTTGTGGATGCTTTCGAAGGTCCTATGCCGCAGACACGGTTTGTATTGCAGAAAGCTCTGCAGATTGGTCTGAAACCTATCGTTGTTGTGAATAAGGTGGATAAGCCAAATTGCCGTCCCGAAGAAGTGTACGAGATGGTGTTCGACTTGATGTTCAGCCTGAATGCAACCGAGGACCAGCTGGATTTCCCCGTTATCTACGGTTCTGCCAAGAATAATTGGATGAGTACCGACTGGCAGCAGCCGACTGATAACATTTATCCGCTTCTGGACTGTATCTTGGAGAATATTCCTGCCCCCGAACAGTTGGAGGGTACACCGCAAATGCTGGTTACTTCGCTGGATTATTCTTCGTATACCGGGCGTATTGCTGTGGGCCGCGTACACCGTGGCATATTGAAAGAAGGCATGAATGTGTCTTTGGCAAAGCGTGACGGGAGTATCGTGAAATCAAAAATCAAGGAATTGCATACATTCGAAGGTATGGGCCGTGTAAAGGTGCAGGAAGTGTCTTCCGGTGACATCTGTGCGTTGGTAGGTATCGAAGGATTCGAAATCGGAGATACGGTCTGCGATTACGAAAATCCGGAAGCGTTGCCGCCTATTGCCATTGATGAACCTACGATGAGTATGCTCTTCACCATTAATGACTCTCCGTTCTTCGGTAAGGAAGGTAAGTTTGTTACTTCCCGCCACATCCACGACCGTTTGATGAAGGAGTTGGATAAGAATCTTGCACTTCGCGTGCGCAAGAGCGAGGAAGACGGCAAGTGGATTGTTTCCGGCCGTGGCGTGCTTCATCTTTCCGTACTGATTGAGACCATGCGTCGTGAAGGGTATGAGTTGCAGGTAGGGCAACCGCAGGTAATCTTCAAGGAGATTGACGGCGTGAAATGCGAACCTATTGAAGAGCTTACCATCAATGTTCCCGAAGAATATGCCAGCAAGATGATTGATATGGTGACCCGTCGTAAAGGTGAAATGGTGAAGATGGAAAGTGCCGGCGAACGTGTAAATCTTGAGTTCGACATGCCGTCGCGCGGTATCATCGGTCTGCGTACCAATGTGTTGACCGCTTCTGCCGGCGAGGCTATCATGGCACACCGTTTTAAGGAATATCAACCGTATAAGGGTGAGATTGAACGGCGTACCAACGGTTCTATGATTGCCATGGAGTCCGGTACGGCTTTTGCCTATGCCATTGACAAGTTGCAGGACCGCGGCAAATTCTTCATTTTCCCGCAGGAAGAGGTTTATGCAGGCCAGGTAGTGGGCGAGCATTCCCATGACAACGACTTGGTGATTAATGTAACGAAGTCCAAGAAGCTTACCAATATGCGTGCCAGTGGTTCGGATGACAAGGCACGTCTGATTCCTCCCGTACAGTTCTCTCTTGAGGAGGCACTGGAGTACATCAAGGAGGATGAATATGTGGAAGTTACTCCTAAATCAATGCGTATGCGTAAGGTTATCCTCGATGAGCTTGAGCGTAAACGCGCAAACAAGAACTGATAAACAGAAGAGTTTTAGTTGTTATATATGAAAGGAGTGCCCCGCCGAAAGGTGAGGCACTCCTTTTTATTGTCGTCATTCAAACGAAAGTCAATCGATGAATTTTACCTTTGCCGCATTACGGGGTTTGGCAGTGGGCGTTTCGTCCGGATAGCCGAAAGCGATACAGTAAAGTAGCTGATAGCCTTCCGGAATATCCAGTTTCTTCAGGTATTCGGCAGCAGCCGGAGTAGAGGTCATGAAGCGCGTGGGACCGCCCAAGCAGCAAGAACCGATTCCCATGGACCAGGCTGATAGAATCATATTCTCACCCAGCAGTCCGCAGTCAATCTGCGAAAGGTCATAAGACGGGTCATTGGCAATAAATACTACTGTAGAAGCGTTGCGAAACATGTTCTTGAATTTCGGGTCTTCGGCGGCTTTGGGATTTTCCTTCTTGTAGATTTCCGTGATGCCGTTGATGAAATCCGGGTTATCCACTACACGCACTTCCCACGATTGCTTGTTCTGTCCGTTGGGTGCATTGATACCGCAATCCAGGATAATCTGCATGGTGTCGCGATTCACGGCTTGCGGTTTGTACTGGCGGATGCTGCGGCGTGACATGATGGTTTCAATCACCGCATTCTCTTTGCTTTCATTTGCATTGGCAACTTGGGTCTCTTTCTGGACCTGGGCACCGCAACTGCAGAGCAGTAACAAACTTGCGCCTGCCAACATCAATCTGATACTTTTCATATTGCTTTATTTGAATAATGGTTTCTGCAAAACTACTAAAACTTTCGGATTATCAATGAGATAGAGATATTAAAAAAGAAAAAAGGCATCTCCCGGAGGAGATACCTTTTCCATATGTTTCTAACTTTATTGTCAGATTAGAGCTTCGGACCAGCAGCAACCAAAGCCTTACCAGCTTCGTTGCCAGTGAACTTAGCGAAGTTCTTGATGAAGCGACCAGCCAGGTCTTTTGCTTTTTCTTCCCATTGGCAAGCGCATTCGTAAGTATCGCGAGGATCAAGAATCTTCGGATCTACATTAGGCAATTCAGTAGGAACCACGAAGTCGAAGAAAGGAATAACCTTCGTCGGAGCCTTGTCGATAGAACCGTCGAGGATAGCGTCGATGATACCACGAGTATCTTTGATAGAGATACGTTTGCCGCTACCGTTCCAACCAGTGTTAACCAAGTATGCCTTAGCACCAACCTTGTTCATCTTCTTAACCAATTCTTCTGCATATTTAGTAGGATGCAAGCTCAAGAAAGCAGCACCGAAGCAAGCAGAGAATGTCGGAGTCGGTTCAGTGATGCCACGTTCTGTACCAGCCAACTTAGCAGTAAAGCCAGACAAGAAGTAGTACTGAGCTTGTTCAGGGTTCAGGATAGATACCGGAGGTAATACACCGAATGCGTCGGCAGACAAGAAAATTACCTGGTGAGCGTGAGGACCCTTGGAAACCGGCTTAACGATGTTATTGATGTGGTAGATAGGATAAGAAACACGAGTGTTTTCAGTTACGCTCTTGTCAGCGAAGTCAATCTTACCGTCAGCAGCTACTGTAACATTCTCCAACAGAGCGTCACGCTTGATGGCAGCGTAGATATCGGGTTCGCTTTCTTTATCCAGGTTGATAACCTTAGCATAGCAACCACCTTCGTAGTTGAATACACCTTCGTCATCCCATCCGTGTTCGTCGTCACCGATCAACAGACGTTTCGGGTCAGTTGACAAGGTAGTCTTACCAGTACCGGACAGACCGAAGAAGATAGCAGAGTCAGTACCTTCCATGTTAGTGTTGGCAGAGCAGTGCATAGAAGCGATACCACGCAACGGGTTCTTGTAGTTCATGATAGAGAACATACCCTTCTTCATTTCACCGCCGTACCAAGTGTTCAAGATAACCTGTTCGTTGGTCTTCAAGTTGAATACAGTAGCTGTTTCAGAGTTCAGACCCAGTTCCTTGTAGTTGTCAACTTTTGCCTTAGAAGCGTTGAATGATACGAAATCGGGTTCTCCGTAGTTAGCCAGTTCTTCAGCAGTCGGGCGGATGAACATGTTAGTTACGAAGTGAGCCTGCCATGCCACTTCCATGATGAAACGTACTTTCATACGAGTAGCGGGGTTGGCGCCACAGAAAGTATCAACAACGAACAGACGCTTGCCGCTCAATTCCTTTACAGCCTTAGCCTTCAGGTCAGCCCAAGCTTCTTCAGAGCAAGGTTTGTTGTCGTTTTTGTATTCTTCAGAAGTCCACCATACAGAATCCTTGCTGGCTTCATTCATTACGAAGAATTTATCTTTAGGAGAACGACCGGTATAGATACCTGTCATTACATTTACAGCACCCAGTTCAGTTACCTGACCTTTTTCAAAACCTTCCAAACCTGGTTTGGTTTCTTCTGCGAACAGTACATCGTAAGACGGGTTGTGGATAATTTCCTTCACGTCTTGGATACCGTACTTGCTTAAATCTAAATTTGCCATTTCTTTTAATGATTTAAAATGTTGGTATTTGGTTTATAATCTCTTTCCTTAATCTCTTTTACCTTTGATTTACAAGGGAAAACGGGTGTAGAAAAGCTCTTTTTTTCCTGCTTTTCAGCAGGTCCCTTGTTTTTCGCCTACAAAAGTAATACTTTCTTTTTAAAGAAAAGCTCTATTAGAGAAATTTTTCTCTAATAGGAAATCTTTTATAAAACCATAACAATATCTGCTAACTGAATGTTGCAAATTGAGTGAAATTCGTTTACTTTGCAGCAAATTTTAATGTGCTAATGTGCTGATATGCCAATGTGCTAATTGCCATGCGGCATTACGTACACCACATTTGCACATTAGCATATTTGCACATTAGCACATTTATAGTTATGAAGGTTATCAACTTTGCCGAGACAAATTCTGTCTTGAACCAATACGTGGCGGAAATTCGTGATGTAGCAGTCCAGGGCGACCGTATGCGTTTCCGCCGTAATATTGAACGCATTGGAGAGATAATGGCGTATGAAATGAGTAAGGAACTGACGTATTCTGTCAAGCAGGTACAGACTCCCTTGGGGGTGGCGTCGGTCAGCACACCCGATGACGAGGTGGTGATTGCCACTGTTTTCCGTGCCGGATTGCCTTTGCATACTGGATTCTTGAATATGTTCGACCATGCCGGGAACGCTTTTGTTTCCGCTTACCGTTATTATAAGGATAAGGAATGCCGTACGGTGGATGTACACATCGAATACATCGCTACTCCGGATTTGTCCAAGAAGACATTATTGATTGTAGACCCGATGCTTGCCACGGGAGAAAGTATGGAATTGGCCTGGAAGGCCTTCGTCACCAAGGGGATGCCGGCCAAGTTGCAGATAGCTTGTGTCATAGCCAGCCGGCAGGGCGTAGAGCATCTGGAAAAGCTGTTCCCTGGAGATGAAGTGACCTTGTGGTGTGCAGCAATCGACCCGGAGATGAACGAGCATTCCTATATCGTTCCCGGGCTGGGAGATGCCGGAGATTTGGCGTTCGGTGACAAGATATAAGGTTCATATATCTTTTCCATCAGCCTTTTCCCAAGTGCGGGCCTATAATGACCCGGTTCATAATAATTGTGGATGTCTTCCGTGTATTCGTTGATACCGGTGAAATCAAATACATTCCGTTTTCCGAAGAAGCGCTTCAGTGTCTTTACGTCGGCAGGGTTTATGTTGACTTGCAGGTAGTCGGGACTGATAATGATTTTTACATCGGTATCATGTTTCCGGCAAATCCACTTTATTTCCTGCAACAGATTGATTTGCTTTTCCCTGAGCACTTGGGGGGCTTCCCGGTATTTCCCGTCTCTATAATTCTTCATTTTCTCTTTGGTGAATTCTCCTTTCCGGTTTTCCCAGTACTTATCTCCCTCTTCCTTTATCATTTTCTCTCTGGGATTTAACACGTCATTGGTTACCGGGTTTCGGGTGGAGCCATAGGGGTTTATAACCCCTTTCATGTAAGGGCGATAGGTATGGAACAGCTTGTAGTCCAGATAGGGGAAGAGAAAGTTCGGGTAGAAGAAGGCTTGGCAGAATTCCTTCTGAAACTTGAAGCTGCTTATTCCCGATATGGCGGGTGGCAGAATGTTGGAATGTCCGGTCAGGCAACGGTCGTTGTGCAATGATTCCTTGTCGATAATCAGCAGCAGGTTCTTGATTGTTGCACCTGCCTTGTCCAGTGCCTTCAGCTTCAGGCAGACGGCGGCAAGGCTTTCGGCATTTCCGAATAGCCGTACGGCTCTTCCGCCGTGGAGGTATTTCTCCCATTCATGGCATTGATAAGCCATAGTGCAGGAGTTTCCCATGATATAGGAGTCGATGGGGATGGTATCCCGGTTGTTCAGATACATCTGCCACCCCACGTGCCCTTCGTTTAGTACAACCGGGGTTTGGTCGTATCGTTCATAGTTCTTCAGGACCATGAAAGGGTCGTCCAGGAAATAGACTGCCAGTAGGGCTATAAAAGGGATAAAAAGGATAAAGAGCTTTTTCATGAAACGTATGGCTGCGTTCCGTTCGCTGTTTTTCTTCATCATGTGTCTTTATTGTCAAAATTGTAAATATATGAAGCTGTCCGAGTTGAACTGTCCCAGTGTGAAAAGTATTATGGCGAGCAGATAATAGATACTCCATCTTACGGCTGCCGGCTGTCGTCCGAGGGCTTCTAGCAAATCATGCTTGGACATGAAATATTCGTAAACCAATATCAGTACGAGTGCGCTTCCTGCCACAATGCTGTTGTGGTCCGGCATTCCGATGTTCATTTCCTTCCAACTGTAATGTACGCCGAAGGAGAGGTGGCTGATGTAGTGGAACGCTTCGGCCATGGAGCCCGCCCGGAAGAATATCAGAGATACGGCAAAAAGTAGGTAGGTCCTTACGACGGATAATGTGGCATATAAGCGGCTTCCCAATTGGGCTTTCAGTCTGCGGTGAAATGCTGTGGTCTTCATCTCGTAGAAGATGATGACACCTTGAATTAGTCCGTAGACAGCGAAGTTCCATCCGGCACCATGCCAGATACCCAGTCCCGTGAAGGTCAGCGCCAGACTTAGAAATACGCCCCATTGTCCCCATCCACGCAGGTTCGAGGACAACGGAAGGTACAGATAGTCGCGTACCCAGAATGAAAGCGACATGTGCCATCGGCGCCAGAAGTCGGCAGTGGTCTGTGCAATGAACGGCCGGTTGAAGTTTGGGCTGAGCTTGAATCCCAGCATGCGCGCTCCTCCCAATGCGATGTCGGTATATCCGGAGAAGTCGGCATACAGCTCTATCGGATATAGGAGGCATGCCATCAGCAATTGCACGCCCGAGGCTGTGTATACCGACCCGAAGACACCGTCTATGTATGGGGCGATGGAGTCGGCCAGTATCAGTTTCTTTATTAGTCCCACGACAATCAGTCTCATTCCGTAGACCATGGATGTATAGTCCGTAGCTTTGCAGGACTTCAGTTGGGGGAGCATGTCACTTGCTCTTTCTATGGGACCGGAAAGGAACTTCATGAAGAAGAGCATGTATATCATGAAGTCGGGCAGGCTCTTTTCCGGTTCTTCTTCTTGCCAATAGATTTCTGTCAGGTACGAAATGGCCTGGAAAGTATAGAAAGAGATTCCCAGCGGAAAAAGGATGTGGCAGTCTGTAAGCCGGTCGGCATACCGGAATGCCAACCAGCTCACGACCAGAAAACACACACCTGAAAAATAAATTCCCTTCATGCTGCTTTCCCGCTTGGTCTGTCCTATCCATTTGCCAAGGTAGAAGGTGGTAAGCGTGAGGATGAGGGCCGTTATCAGAAAAGTGAGGTGGTAGAAGCCTATGAAGAGGCAGCTGGCTGTCAGTAAGGTCGCTTTTCTGAATCGTGAAGGAAGCGTATGGTATAGAATGAAAGTACACGCAAACAGTACGACGAAGTTCAGGGATATGAATGACATTTCCTAGTTGGTTTTGGTTAAAATGGCATGGCAGATGTCTCCCACGTTTTTGAGTTTTACAATATCTCTGAAGGTGAAGCGTACATTGAATTTCTTCTCTATCTTGTTTATCAGTTGCATGTTGGTCAGTGAATCCCATCCTTCCACATTCTGGGCGGTGGTCTCATTGTCAAGTACAATGTTCTCTCTTTTCAGTACCTCCCGAAAGATGAGGCTCATTTCATTCAAAATAGTCTGTGTATCCATTGTCAAGTTTAAATTAGTTCTTGTATTTTCTTTCTGTCTGTTTTGCTACTGGTGTTCAGCGGAAACTGTTCCAGGCAATGCATATGCTTGGGAATCATGTAGTAGGGAAGCCTGCTATACAGATATTCCTCTATCTGCTGTTTGTCGAGCTGTTTCTTCTCTACGACGAGATGTAGTTCGCACTGATTGCCGTTGTCGTATTTGGGAATGACGACTACACGGCATTCACCGTTGAAAAAGTTTTTTGCCACATGTTCAATCTCGCTCAGCTCGATGCGAAATCCTTGTATCTTTATCTGTGAGTCTTTTCGTCCGCAATAGATGATGTCACCGTCGGCATCCATCCGGCAGAGGTCTCCCGTCTTGTAGTATACTTTTCCATTGGCGGTCTCTACGAGGCATTCCCCGTTTTTTTCGGGAGCATTCCAGTATCCACCCATCACTTGATTGCCGCTAATCCATAGTTCGCCGGTTTCTCCGGTAGGCAGCGGGCGACCGTCGTTATCCATAATTAGGGCATCGATGCCTTCGAAAGGCCTTCCGATAGCGGTCATGCCGTTGTGATGCTTGCAGGAGGTGACGGGTATCCGGTAGGCAGTGCAGTAGATGGTTCCCTCTGTCGGTCCGTATAGGTTTATGAAAGAGGCATTGGGGACACATTTTCTGAAAGCATCCAACAGCTCCGCGTCAGAAGCCTCGGCAGTAACCACTAGATATCTAAGTGCGGGGAGGTGTATCTCCGGAAAATAGGGACGTAGCAGCTGGAGCAGTGAAGGGGCCACGGCAGCGAAGGTCAGGTCGTATTTTTCCAGAGTTTCAATTACGTTGATGTATTTCACGCCTTCCGGAGAAACGGTGTATATGCAAGCACCCAGCGTCAGCGGATATAGAAAGGATACGATGGAAACGTCGAAAGTGAGTTCGAACATCTGCAGCATCCGGTCGTTCTCGTCCAGTTGCCAGTCGAGGCGGTGGTAGGCGGTATAGAAAGCATTCAGGTTACGGCGGGAGATGGGTACTCCTTTGGGTTCGCCTGTGCTTCCGGAGGTAAAGATGATGTAGGCATTTTCCTCTTCTGCCGTATGGAGGATGTCTTCTGCGGCATGGAACGTGGCGGAGTTCTCTGCCTGCTCTATTTCGGAGGTACATATCAGTTCCAGATTCCGGGTGTCGAGGTTCAAGACATGGATATTCTCGGTATGCAGCACGAGGCGGATGCCTGCCGAGTCGGCAATTCTGTCGTTCCTATGTTTGGGGTAGGAAGGATGGAGGATGACGTATGTCTTTCCGCAAATCAGTGCAGATAGTATGGATGCGTATGTTTCCAGTCTGTTTTCTGCGACGATACCGATAATTTTGTCTTCTCTGTCCTTGAATAGGGAGGATATTTTCTGTACGCAAGTTGCCAGCTCTCCATAAGTGCAGGCAGTGTCTTCGATGACGAATGCCGGTCGGTCGGCATATTTGCCGAAGGCTTTCATGATGTCGCCAATCAAGTCATTTGGATACTTTTTCATTTAGTCCGTTATGTTATAGTTCAGTTTTTGCGGAAGCGATGTTTGTCCGTCGTTCATTAAAGACAGTGGTTTCCCGCAATCTCCCTACCGGGAAATCCTTAAGATTTCTAAAAAAGGAGGGATACTGTTCGGAATAAAAGAAACAGAGGGGGCAAATACATACTCACCACAGGATAACACGGATTAACACTGCTAAAAGCTCTTTATTATCAGAACCCCTAAGGCAATCTGTGTTAATCCGTGTTATTCTGTGGTGAGTATGATATACTCTTCGGGCAAAATGGGTTTGCGAACAAAGTCCTTATTTTGCCCAGAACAGTTTGTGGTAGTAAGTGTCTTCGGCTGACACCTCTTTATAGTAGGGATTGTAGTTGACTTCCGTATTCGGGTATCTCCAGCGGTTCGGCACATTTGTGATGGTACCGGCCACTTCGGGGAAGGCCAGGCCGGACGGATAGCCGGTACGTCGGATATCACTCCATGCCTCACGACTGGCTAGGAAACCGAAATGCAGCCACTTTTGGGTAATGATGGCATCCATCTTGTCTGTATATTTCGTGCTGTTCCATTTGGCAGCGGCGAAAGAGGCGGTTTCTTCGGCGGTAGGGGCATCATACCGGCGTGCGTTTTCACCCGTACTTACCGAATCGTAATAGTAGTAAAGCGTGATGGACTGGCTGACAGCCTTTTTGAACTCTTCTTCCGCTTTCGCTTCATTCTTTGCCACTCCATACCCCATTTCATAGGCTTCCGCTTTCAGGAAATGGATTTCGGGTGAGGCCATTATCAGCATGTCGAATTTGTCGTTTTCCCAAAAGAAACCTTTCTGCGTGATTTGTGAGAAACCGGTGTTGCTGGTATTGACTTCGTCTTGTGCCTGCGAGTTGTAATATTCCGTCAGCTCATCTGCCACGGTAAGGTCTGTACCCAGATAACGGTGCTCGTCCAATTGACCGGTGTTTTGGTTGGTAATCTTCACGGGATTGAAGTTGAGCAGGATGCGCGGGTCGTCTTCTCCTTTCACATAAACGCCGCTCAGTGGGTCATTGCTGGTCATATCATAGTTGCCATGGCCCAGCATGCGGTCGATGATGGCGCCCGAAGCAAGTCGGTTGGTTACCCAGTCACCCAGTCCGTGGCCTGCGGTGAAGTTCAGTTGCCCAGACTTCTGGTTGACAATGAGAATGTTGTTTTCTTGTTCCTCTATCAACGGATAGGCTGACGGATTTTCCAGGATTTCCTTGATGGCGGTACGGCCTTCCGCCTGCAAGTCTCCTTGCGCGGCTACGCGCATGGCAAGGCGCAGTCGCAAAGAGTTTGCATAACGTTCCCATTTGTCCATGTCCCCGTTGTTGATAAAGTCTTGTGTATTGAAGTTCCTCGGTGTGGGGATGGAACGGAACCGTGGAGCAATTTCTTTGAGCTCATCAAGAATGGTTTTATAAATATCCTCGGCCTTGTCATAATGAGCATACGATTTACCTACATCGTTGGTAAGCGGCAGCGTACAAGCTTCCGAGAAAGGCATATCCCCGAAAACGTCCACTGTGGCGGCAAAGAAATCGTACAACTGTACTTTGGCGGCAAGATAGAATGCCTCGTCCTGGGCTTGTTCTGCCGAGCTTTCTTCCTCGTAGAGAGATTCCAGCTTACGGAACTGGGCCAGTGCCGAATACACATTGTCCCACTGTCCGTCAATAGCGGGTATATAGCCGGGGGTATACATATCCGTAGTGTTGGAGTAGCCGAAGGTTTGTGCATACTTGCCCGTAAACTGTGAATCGAATCCGAAGAACCGGTTGTATTCGTAAACATCATAGTCCTTTACTTTTTGGAAGACTCCTACCATCAGATTACTGATGGTGACTTGGGTTACTTTGGAGGGGTCTTCGTATTTGCTGTCGAAGTCATAATCCGTACAGCTTGATGTTGTCAAGAGGAATGCTCCCAATGAAACAAGAGATAATATCTTTGTCTTTTTCATACTCTTTGTTGTTTTTTGGATGGTTGTTTTGTCAGAAACTTGCACGAAGTGAAACACCGAAACTGCGGGTAGCTGTGGTAGAACTTCCCACGGTAGCCTGGTTGGCCCAGGATGTTCCGACGGACGACTCCGCATCGTAGTTTTTCAGTGCTTTGTAGAAGTAGAAGAGGTTACGTCCGAAGACCGACACACTCAGCCGGCCCAGTCCCAGTTTGGAAATCATCTTTTCGGGAAACTGGTAGCCGATGGTCAATTCACGCAGTTTGACATAAGAATTGTCGAATACCGAATGGCGGTATGTCAGCTGTTCGGCCTCCGTTCCCCAATTATAGGTGGTGTTGTAGTAATAGCCTGCCGGAATGATACGTGTGTTTCTTTCGCCAGTGGAGGCCACTACACCCGGAAGGATGATGCCGTCGTGGTAGATTATCTCTCCGTTGGGGCCGGCACCCGTGGAAGGGTCTACTTGTACCGGAATTCCGCTGGAATTGTTGTCGCCCGGATAGTAATAGGATAGTCCGCCGTGTTCCGTATCACGGTACTTCAGGGATTCGGGTGTCAGACCCACTGCGGTGGCATATTGGTTCATTTCGTTGATGACATCCCCTCCGATGCGGAAGTCGATACTGAAATCGAGGAATACATTCTTGTAGGAGAAAGAGTTGAATAGACCTCCTACGCCTGCCGGATTGATGTTGCCGACTTTCTGCAATTCGGTTTGGTTGAGGTAAAGACCTTTATCGGAAACGAGGTACTCACCGTTTTCGTTCACTTGGGGAACCTGTGCATAGATGTCACCCATTGGCTGGCCTTCCACAGCTTGTATTTTTATTCCGCTGCCTCCGGAGTTGAGTATTTCCAGATAGGGCACTCCATCGGCCAGTTTCACTACTTTGTTCTTATATACACCATAGTTGGCTGTCAGGTCCCAGCGGAAATCTCTGGTCAGTATGGGAGTGGCACTGATTGATATATCCCAGCCGTGGTTGGCTACCTCGCCCACATTCATCAACACATTCTTTACGCCTGATGTGGAAGGTTGCGGCGTGGAGAGTATCTGGTCCTTTACACGGTTGTTGTAGTAAGATACATCTATACCCAACCGGTTGTTTAAGAACTTGCTTTCCAGACCTATCTCGTATTCGTACTTCTTTTCCGGATGGATATCTGCATTCCCCCATGAAGAGGGAATGGTGTTCCAGGTGAATCCGTTGTCCGAACCTTGCTCGTAGACGATATTGGCGGTATAGGTTTCAGGAGCATTTCCTACGATACCGTATGAGAGGCGCAGTTTTCCATAGTTCCACCATGACGGCATGTGGAAGGCTTGGGTGAAGAGGAAACTCAGATTGGCGGAAGGATAGAAAAAACTCTGGTCTTTTAGGGTAGACGAGCGTTCCTGGCGTCCGGTCAGTTCAAGGAATAGATAGTTGTCCCATCCCAGGCTCAGTGTACCCATATAGCCGGTTTTCAGTAGTTCCATACGTTGCAGAGTACTGCTTGGCGTGTAGCGGCTGGCATTGAGGTCGAACCAGTTTTCCGTGACAAGCCCGCCATTGGTGGAGACCCTGATATTGTTCATATTTTCGTAGCGTCCGGTCCAGCCTACGGTGGCGGCAATGTCGAAGCGGTTGATATTATAGTTGAAGTTCAACATAACATCTCCATAAACAATGTCGTAACGGCGGTTGATGGACTGGAAGCTGCCGTTGGGGTCGTATAGGGAATTGGGTTGTTCGCTTTCATATTTCAGTGTTTGCTTCACATCTGTGATATCAGTTGAAACCTGGGCACGCAGACTCAGCCAGTTGGTTATCTGCCAGGTGGGGCGAATCATACCGATGAGCCGGTTCTCTGTCTCGTCGCTATGGTGATGGTACATATTCCACAGCATGTTGTTCACTCCGGTGGCGTAACTGGGGTCGTAGGCCCATGATTCCTCGGGAGTCAGCGTGGCGTTTCCTCCGACAAAGGTATTACGGTATCCCAGACTGGTGACGTAACTTTGTTTCAGATAGGGAATGTCCAGGAAGGTGGAGAACATGTTGCCGAAACCGCTGTATAGGTTGAGCGAGGTTTGCGGGCGGTCTTCTACATTCTGTACGATGTAGTTAAGGGAGTATTCCAGTTTCAGCGGTTTCGCCAGTTGATACGAACCGGTCAGCTTGAAGTTGTGTTTGGTGAAGCTTCCGGTCAGGGCATTGGGAATCTCGTCCATGAATGTGTAGGAGAAGCGGTTGCTGGTGGTTTCCGTCCCTTGTGAGATGGCGAGATTGTAGGTCTGGGTCCAGCCGGTGCGAAACAACTCTTTCCACGGGTTGTCGGTCAGTGCCTGGTAGGGGCGCATCTTCCCGTCCCAGTAAAGTACCTCGCTGCCGTCGTATTTTGGGCCGAAGGACAAGGTGGTGGAACGGAGGCTTTTGTAGCTTTGTCCGTTTAGGGTTCTCTGATAGAAGCCTCCCGTCTGTTTCTCATAATCGCTGTATGCGGTGTTGTAGGTTCCCGGCCCGTATACGGTCTGTACTTTTGGCAGATAAGCCGGTAAGTTTGCCATGACTTGGGCATTGAAGTCCACCGTCAGCTTGCCGCTTTTGGCGCGCTTGCTAGTGATGACTACCGCACCGTTTGCAGCCTCCGAGCCGTAGAGAGCTGTGGCGGAAGCTCCTTTCAGAATACTGAGGCTCTCGATGTCCTCTGGGTTGATGTCTACCAGACCATTGGAACGGATTTGTCCGTCGTTGCCAAATTCGGCGAAGTCCGTGCTTTTACCCGTGCCGCCGTTGCGGATGGGTACACCGTCCAGAATGATGAGTGGCTGGTTATTTCCAGTGATGGAAGTCAGTCCGCGTACGTTGATGGAGACAGCTCCGGCAGAACCGCCTTGTGTCTGTGTGATGCGGACTCCCGGTGCTTTACCGTACATGGCAGAGGCAAAGTTGGGTGCTCCTGCCTTTACCAATTCGTCTGCACTGATGGTACTGATGGCATAGCCGACACGTTTCGTGTCTTTTTTGATACCCATTGCCGTTACTACGACTTCTTTCAGTTGCTGGGTATCTTCGCTGAGTGTAATCTTCAGGTCGCCTTGCTTTTTTCGTTTTGCCAGGTTTATCTCCCGGGTAGCATAGCCCATGTAAGCGATAGAGAGTGTTGCATCTGCAGGAACGGTCAGTGTGAAGTTGCCGTCCACATCGGTAATGACGCCGTTGTTGGTGCCTTTCTGTATGACGCTGGCACCGATAAGCGGTTCTCCCGTTACATCTCTTACAATGCCTGTAATGGTTCGGTTCTCTTGTGCAAAGGCTGTTCCGGTGAAAAGAAATGTTAATAACCAACTTGCAATAATCAAACTTTTTTGGAAGTGCGACGCTGAATGTGGAATGTCACACCGTTTTCTCATCCTGATTTTCATACTACTGAAAAATAATTGATTTATCTTATTATAAATGTTACGTCCTTTCGGCGGATATTTTAGCAAGAGGTATGCCAAACGAAAGGCAGACTATCCTTTTAAGAATGAATGATATTGATAATCAATTGCTTATTTTCTATCGGGAAAAAGGGAAGTTCGGGTGTTTGTGGTGTGGAGATGTGGAAAAAATCCACAGTAGGTATTCCACAATTTCCCTCTCTTCCCTTGAAGTCTTGTTGTCGACCCTTATTGGTAGCCTTGTTCATCGGAGGTATGCTCTATCACTACAATAAAATCTGGTGCAGTTGCAGTGGTTGCATTTTTTTTCAGGGTGGGAGTGTTTTTGACCTTTATCCGGGAAGGATTACTCGAACGAAAGAGCTATCAGCCTGCGGTTTGTGAGATTGATATTAAGCCAGTATAAATCAGAGAATCACTTTCAAAATGTGACTACTATGGTTACTGTGGCAAATATAGTTATTCTTGATGGAAGAACTGCATGTTTGGCGTAATAAGTATCTATGTTTGGGAGAGAAAGGATAGGGAGGTACTCTTACTTTTAGGAAATTAATATCATGTTTGCACCTTATTTGTTTCGTGCAAACATGATATTAATAAATCTTAGTGGTTTATTTTACTTCCCACGTATCATTCGTCATCAATAACTCCTCGAAGTTGTGATACTTCTTCTTGGCAGACACCTCTTCGATTTGTTCATGAACAGCATCGTCGTAAGTAGGAGCTTCCACATCGCGGATAACACCGAGTGCAATCGGGAAGTCGGGACCTTCCATCAGGGCAAGCTTCAGTTGCAGGGTGTTGTCCATGCAGTGGGCATCGTGGATGAGGATATCCTTCTCTGTAATGCCGTTCTCACCGAGTTTCACGACTTTTAGACCAAAGCCTTCCTGCATCAGTCCGTATTCGTTGTTCTCGCCGAAGAGCATTGGTTCGCCGTGTTTCAAGTAGATAGCATTCTTGGCGCGGTCTTCCTTTTTGGCTACGGAGTCATGCGTACCGTTATTGAAGATAACGCAGTTTTGCAGAATCTCGCAAACGGAAGCCCCTTTGTGAGCCATGGCTGCCTTCAATATTTCCACTGTCCCCGGAGCATCGGTAGCTACCGCGCGGGCAAAGAAACGGCCGCGGGCACCGAAGCAAAGCTCTGCCGGGTGGAATGGATCTTCTACCGTACCATAGGGAGACGACTTGCTGACGAAACCACGTGGAGAGGTCGGAGAATATTGACCTTTGGTCAGACCGTAGATGCGGTTGTTCAGCAGAATCATGTTCAGGTCGATGTTACGGCGTACGGCGTGGATGAAGTGATTACCGCCGATGGCCAGACCGTCACCGTCGCCGGAGATTTGCCATACCGTCAGGTTGGGATTGGCAACCTTGGCACCTGTAGAGATGGCAGCAGCACGTCCGTGGATGGTCTGCATCGCATACGTATTCATGTAATAGGGCAGACGGCTGGAGCAGCCGATACCTGAGATGACGGCATTCTCCCAAGGAGCTTTGCCGATTTCTGCCATTGCTTTGTGCAGTGAAGCCAGAAAGAAGTGGTCACCACAACCCGGACACCAACGGGGTTGTCCTTTTTTATAGTCTTTTGCTGTATATTCGCACATAATCTTTTTTAATTGATAGTTGATAATTGATAGTTGATAATTGGTGGCTGGTCATTGATAATCCGCATATTACGCATGGTTATTATCAATTGTCAACTGTCAATTATCAATTAATTTATTGAACGCTGCGACCAGCTCGGCAACGACGAACGGTTGTCCTTTGACTTCGTTGAACTGGTACGGGGTGAAGTTGTCTATCTTCATACGTAGATAACCTGCAAATTGTCCGAGATTCTGTTCGGCAACTACCACCTTCTTGTACTTCTTCAGAACGGTTTCCGTGTTCTTGGGGAGCGGATTCAGATAAGTGAAGTGAGCGAGGGCAACCTTCTTGCCTGCCTTGTTCATCTCTTCCATGGCCGAATACAAGTGGCCGTATGTACCGCCGAAACCGACAATCAGCAAATCGGCATCGTCTGCACAGCCTTGCACTTCTACATCAGGTACGGGGATTTTGGCAACCTTCTCGGCACGCAGGTGGCACATCAAGTCATGGTTTTCGGGATCGGTGGAGATGGCACCGGTATTGCTGTCTTTCTCCAGACCGCCGAGGATGTGCATATAGCCTTCTTGTCCGGGGATGGCCCAATAGCGGACACCTGTTTCGGGATTGCGTTTGTACGGAGTATAGTTGTCCTTCATTTCGGAAGTCACGTAGGGAGGGGTGATGGCGGGATAGTCTGCCAGTTTGGGCAGCTTCCAGGCGCCGGAGCCATTGGCAACAAAGCCGTCGGTCAGCAATACGACCGGGGTCATGTGCTCCAGTGCAATTTTGCTTGCCATGTAGGCTGCGTCGAAACAGCTTGTGGGTGAAGAGGCGGCGATGACGGGCATTGGGCTTTCACCGTTGCGGCCGAACAATGCCTGCAACAAGTCTGTCTGCTCTGACTTGGTGGGCAGACCGGTAGAAGGACCGCCACGTTGCACGTCGAGCACAACCAGCGGAAGTTCTGTAATGACTGCCAGGTTCATAGCTTCCGATTTCAGGCAGACACCGGGACCGGAAGTGGAGGTCACAGCCAGCGCACCTGCAAAAGCGGCGCCGATAGAAGTGGCGCAACCGGAAATCTCGTCTTCGCATTGCACGGTCATCACGCCCAGAGACTTGTGCTTGGAGAGTTCGTGCAGTACATCGGTTGCCGGAGTAATGGGATAGGAGCCGAGGAACAGCTTCAAGCCAGCCTTTTCAGCTGCGGCGATGAAACCGTAAGCAGTTGCTTTGTTCCCCGTGATATCCATGTATCTGCCGGGAACGGTAGTCTTACTTTCAATCTTATATGTATGGGCTACGGAAGCATGGGTGTTGTGTCCGTAGTCATATCCTGCATGGATGACCTTGATATTTGCTCCGGCAATTTCGGGCTTTTTGGCGAATTTCTCGCGGATGAAATCTTCGGCTATTTTCAGATCGCGGTTGAACAGCCAGCATACCAGGCCTACTGCAAACATATTGCGGCATTTCAGCATGGACTTGTTGTCCATTCCGGTGTCGGCAAGGCAGTCTTTCACCATCTTCGAGATGGGGGCGGCGATGACATCCTGCTTAATACCCATTTCCTCTATCGGATTATCGGTCTTGAAAGCGGCCTTTTCCAAGTCTGACTTCTGGAAAGCATCTGTATCGATGATGATACAAGCAGTGGATTTAGCAAACTTATATTGGGTTTTCAGTGCGGCGGCGTTCATCGCTACCAATACGTCGCATTTGTCACCTGGGGTATAGACTTTCTCTGCACCGATATGTACCTGAAAACCGGAAACACCGGTGAGTGAGCCTTGCGGGGCGCGGATATCTGCCGGATAGTCGGGGAATGTACTGATATCATTGCCCACGGTAGCCGAAACTGTTGAAAAGATGTTGCCGGCGAGCTGCATACCATCGCCGGAGTCTCCGGAGAAGCGGACTACCACTTGCTCCAGTTCTTTGACCATCATGTCGTTTGCCATAACTTACGAATTACTATAGATTATTTGAGGATTACTATTCCGTTTACATAGGCAGCAAATTTCGGAAAGTTAATCGGATTAACAAAACTTTTTTCGGAAAATCGGCAGAATACATTATCTTTGCATCCGTAATCAGCTTGCGTCGTGTAAAAATAGTGTAGAAGTTCTATAAATATTCTACATATTCCGCTGATTATCAGTTGAGGCTCTGTAGTTCAACGGATAGAACAAGAATTTCCTAAATTTTAGATAGGGGTTCGATTCCCCTCGGAGCTACTTTTCAAGCCCGTCTCCATTAAGGTGGCGGGCTTTTTGTTGCTTGTTGAATTCGGCTATTATTTCTTCCTTTTTTGTTTTTCTACGAAAAAACAAGAAATCAATCGTTCTGTGTTGAGTTGAAAAATATGGGATTTAAAATTGCGTGATTCTTGTCGTTACTTTTCGGAACTGCTCTTTATAACCGGCTAGGTTATAGCAAACCGGAATGGTACTGTTGCCGACACGGTATATGCCGAATTTGAAGTAATATCCTTCTTCGTCATTGCGGCCAATCAGTATCTCCTCATTGTTTACGATATGTTCTTTCACTTCCTTTTCTGATTGACGGTAGGACATGGTTACGTCAAGAAGTCCGGGTTTAAGAATGGTTTCTTTTTCTTTTCCATATTCGGTCCAGTCTATATTTACCTGAAAAGTTATCCAGCAATCTTTGGGGAAATTCTCGAATGGCATTTTATATGCTATTGTCGAGGTTTTGAAGGTAGAGGTGACTGGATGCATGATTTCTGCCTTGTCAGGATTGGCATTACAGCGGTCGGTCTTGTCCGTCAGCCATTTGCGGTCCGAATTGGCTTTGATGTAGAAATAACCTTGTGAAAAGCCGAAGGCAAGCGGGGGATAACCGCCTTGTTCTATCAGCCAACCGTTCGGTTTCCCTGCTCTGTAGAGGGTATCTCCTTGGGCGTTGATTTTGATAATTTTATCATATGCCGTATTTTTCTTGAAAATCATTCGCCTCTCCAGTTCCAGAAACTCCTTGGTACTGAGTCTCATTACTTTGCCATCAGGGTCGGACACAAGTGTACGGCTTGGCATGCCGTGCCATTGGGCAAAGATGGTAGATACGTTTTTGTCAAGGGTATGTGGAATGTAAACAGAGAATGTGTAGCTCATGGATGAACCTTGCGGGCAACTTCCCTTGCCATAATGATAGACGGTCTTCATCTTTTGAGCATTGGGATATTCATCTGCCGGATAGTTTTTGAAATCGTCGGATACGGCATAGCAATAGCATAGTTCGGCGCGACCTTTGGTTTCTCCTTTAGAGTAGCCTTCCAGAGTGTTGTCATCTTGTTTCAGCTCAAAACGGTAAGAAGGCTGTCCTTGAAAGGGACGGGAGTAGTCCAGTTGTATGGCATGGGACTTATTGGTACCTACGGCCACCCAACAGCCGTCGACAATCTGTCGGATACGAGCAGAGTCGGCCTGTACATTCACACGTTCCTTGATGGGAGTTAATTCCGGCCATTCCATTATTTCGGGCAAACCTTTTCTTGATTTCACTCCATAGAAGTTGGATTGGGATTTGTTTTTTGCCCGGATAAGGCGTAGTTTGCATTTTGTTGATTTGTCAGGGGCCAGCGTTACGCTTTCTCCGGTTTTCAGGTCCAGTTCATAGGTCTCATTACCCAGCGGTTTGATGGAGACGGTACGTCCTGCAGATAGCTGATGGACGGCATCCCATCCGGATAACTGTATACGGCAAGGTTGTCCTTTTTCACTGGTCAGGCTGACCCATTCGGTTCTTCCGTCTTGGCGTTGAGCCGAGACGGTAAATCCTCCTTCCGCCCTGAGGGCATGGAAAGCACAATCTTTCCAATGGTCTGGCACAGCCGGGAAGATACGTATAGTCTCATCCCAGCTTTGTATAAGCAGCTCAGTAAGGGAGGCCGCAGCACTTAATGGGGTTTCTATTACCGGATTCTTGCCTTGACTTTCCACATAGAATGTATTGGGTAGCAGAATGCTGATTCCGATTGGTTTGTTGATGAAATGTGCCAAGCGTTCGTAAGCCTTGTTACCGTTACCCAAATAGGCATATAGAGAAGCTGCTCCGGTATAGGAATATCCTGCTAATCCTTTCCCATCTTCTAAAGACAACCAGTGTTCGATGGATTTCTCCAGGAATTTACGGTTCTCTGGTACATCGGGATGTAAAAGTCGGAAAGGGTAGAAGGCCAATAGGTGCGAATAATGGCGGTGGGACTTCTCCAGCGGTTTGTTGGCGGCAATCATCAGACCGTTTTCATTGGTGGGATATGGAGCCAGTCGTGTCAGGATTTCTTTCCAGCGTGCATAGTCGGGATGAGTGCTTGAAGTTCTGTCATGACATGCTATCAATGTTTGGAGCAACCAGCTCAGTGAAGCTAATCCGTAATTGCTGTCATTGTATTTTTGGAACCCTTCATATTCGGGAGACTCAATATGGGTGAGATGCCATGTGTTTTCTTTATAACACAGTATTTTATCGAATACGGCAAATGCGTCCAGTGCTTTTGGAACTACTTGTTGTTTGATATCTTGCCAGTCAGCACCGGCATATCGCAGGTACATATAATAGTTTTGCAATGCCCAGGTGTAGTCACCTATCTTGCATGGTTCAATAGAACGGACAAGTGAAGGAAACACTTCATCCATCAGTCGCTGGAAGTTTTTGCCTTGTTCCATCCTATTGGCTGGTCCTATGGGCATATAAGTCAGTTGTATATTTAGGTTCCACCAGAAACTGGGCCATGGGCTCAGTTTGAAGAAAGTGCCCATTACGTCCATTGCCGGGCCATCCGGATGAGAACAAGTGGCAAGTTTGTACATCTGTATGAAATAAAAGTTCTCCAGTTTTTTGTCCGGAATGGAAAGGAAAGAACGTTCGTGGTAGGCATTCCACCACTGGCGTGTCTTTTGTTTCAACAATTTAGTTCCTGTAATCTGTGTTGCTTCTACAGTCTTCATGGCTTTGGCAAGAGAGAGGGATGAAGCCGGCACTTCATTGGCTGTAGACACGTACAATACGGAACGTGATTTTCCGCCCGGCACCTCTTTCCAGTAGGTTGCATAGTCTCCTCCCGCCAACAAGGACTGTACCCAACTACCTTCTTTGTCTTTTTGGTTGACGACAGGTGCGGGGTTGTCCTTGTATTTTAATTTTTCTTTCAAATGGGGAAATACTCTTATGCGGGGAGAGCATGGGTTCCCGGGAATCCCCTTCCAGCGGTAAGGGACTCCGGAGGAAACTTCCACGATATTCACTTCTTCGGGTTGGGGAGTATAGGCGTGGAAAGTCAAGTCTCCTTTGTCTGTTTTTAGGTGTCCGGTCAGTTCGGCATTGTAAATGTCGAGATAAAAAGTGCCTGAAAGTATCTTCCCTTCAGGGAATAATAGCATTTTACCGACATCAAGCCTGCAAAAATCCACCATTTTATCTGCCTCTTCCGTGCCGATGGAGGTTTTTCGGTAGGGAGCTTTCCTATGATCTGTGACATCGGGACGTCCCAGATGGAAAACTAATGCATTGAGTGTGGAATCGGCATATACCATCATGCCGACCAATCCATTACCTAAAAAAGCACCTTCATTCCATTGCATGGGTAATTGTTCCCATATCAAGGCATGTTGGCGCATATACTTTTCCATGTCCGGAAACGAAGCTCCGGACATGGAAGTACATATGAAAAACAATAAAATTACGATTTTGATTGTACTACGCATAAATTTATTCCTTTTAGTTGGGCAACGGTATCATTGCTCTACGACCATAGTTAAATTTCAGACCTCTTTTATAAGCTTCAGGACCATATAGGTCTTGGATATCCATTTCACCCAAGTTCACGAGGATTCCCCGCGCCATGAGTCCGGCATCTTCGTTTTCAAGGCGTGGCAGGGTTTCTGCGGCTTCTCTCAGCTCCGACAGGAAAGGACGGATACAGTCACGCATATCAGGGTCTAAAGATAAGCATTCCAGTGAAGAGTACCCTATTTTTCTGTATTTTTCCTCTGTGGGAATAATTAGGCGGGCAACGCTTTCTTGACTTTTACCCAGATAGGCTGCGGCATAGGCGGCTTCGGAAGCGATGTAGGGATTACTGTCTTGGAGGAGTGCCAACAAGGCTTGCGGACAAGAAGATATTTGCTTTTCTCTGGCAAGTTTGGCATATCCTACTACTCCCCAGAATCTCATTTCGGATAGCGGATTGGTAATTGCTTCTTCTAACATAGACAGAGAGGCGGTGGTTGCTGTTCCAGCTGTTTCAACAAGAGTATAAAGTTCGTTCAGAGGATATTTCTCCTTGCGCACTTTGTCGTAAAGAATATGACCGGTGCGTGAAGTGGGAAGGAAGAACCCCAAATCACCGGTGACACGAATATGGTCAGATAGTGCTTGGCGCATTTTGGACAAGATTTCTGCATATTCGGGAGTACCGGATAAGTCGTGCAGTTCATCCGGATCTTTTTCAAGGTCAAACAGCATTTCTGCCGGATGGGCTTCGAAAGTCAGTTTCCAGTTAGGGTTGGTATTATGCCCTTCCAATACTAGTTTATCCCATGCTTTGTTGGAAGGCATTCCCCATTGATAATAATTGCGCAGGGCAAACTGACGATAGGGGATATAACTACGGATATATTTGAAACGCCCATCGGTAACGGCGCGTACCGGCATGAAATGATGCAATTGATTGGCTGCTAATGCAAATTGCATCTGGCGTTTTTCTTTGTTTGCAAACTTGCCGTAAAGTGCTTTGCCCTGCATCTGTTTGGGTGGTTTTACCCCTGCAAGACTAAGTACGGTAGGCCCTAAATCCGTGAAGTTGACCAAGCTGTACTCTTTGCCTGAAGCCTGCTTGGCCAGGTGTTGCCATTTGGGCGGGAAATAGACAATCAGAGGTACTTTTAGACCGCTTTCGTACAAATATCCTTTACCACGGGGTATACAACCGCCGTGGTCACTGAAGAAAAATATAATTGTATTTTCATCCAAGCCTTTCTCTTTCAGGTCTTTCAGGAAGAATCCCAGCCAGGTATCCACGTCTTGTACTGCTTCTAAATGACCGGCATAGTCGGAACGTACTTCCGGCAAGTCGGGAACATAAGCAGGCAATGAAAGCAGTGCCGGGTATATGCCTTCCCGTGTGTAATCTCTGCGTCCGTCTGTATGGAAAGTTCGGATGCGTCCCATGTGTGAGGTTACCGTGTTGAATACAGCGAAAAAGGGTTGGTTCTTTTTTCGTTTGGGACTATTGTATGAGGCTTTGTTGCTACATTCGTCCCAACATATTTTATTGTCAGTGGTAGAGTTGTAGTGTGTCTTGCTGTTGTTTGTACAGTAATATCCGGCTTCGCGTAATTTCTGTGGAAAGAAGATGTCAGCAGGTGTATCGTAGGGCACAGGATGGATGTCCATGCCGTAAGTGCTTGAATAGCATCCGGTAATCAGTGAAGAACGGGCAGCCGAGCTCTGGGGAGCTACGGACCATGCGTTCATAAACTGTATGCCGCGGGCGGCAAGGCTGTCCGCATTGGGGGTATGTACTCCTCTGTTGCCGTAGCAACCGAATTCGTATGCACTAGTATCTTCAAAGGTGAGCCAAAGAATATTGGGCTTTTCGTTTTTTGTGTCTGCCGCCTTTGTCTGTGTGGAATACAATCCGCAGAAGGCAGTACACATTAATAAAGGTAGGTGTCTCATAAAGCATTAAGAATTAAGAACATTTGTTTCCCGCAGCTAAAGTAGTCCGTTTGTGTTTAACTGAGACTTCCTTATGTTTAAAAGTGTACCAATATTGTTTTGGCAAGTGAGGTTTCAACAATATTAGCATTGATTCAACAATATTACAAGAGGTTTAAACGCCCATTGGCATGATATTGAATAAAAAGAGAGTGAAATACTGATAACAAAGGACTAACTTTGAGCATTAAAATCTAACCATGAAAGAGATATGAAAAACATGTTGTTTATGATGGTGCTGTTTTGTGTATCATCTTTGGCAGGACAAGCACAGAATGTAAATGCGAACTCTTTTGATGATTCATTGCGTAGTGAAGCGGATAAGCTGTTGACGGAATGGATGGATGCTTTTCTGGCTTATCAGTGCACCTATTCCGATTCCGCACTTGATGGAGGAGTCTTATGCCCTGCATGTGCCCGTATGCATGGACGTATAGGTGATGCCGTACTTCCTTTGATGTATTTGGCAGAAAAGACCGGAAACCAAAAATATTTGCTTGGAGCCAAGCGCTTGATGGCGTGGATGGAGAATGTGCACCGTCCGGACGGGTCATGGATGAACGATGTACATGTATCGGATTGGAACGGTACGACGGTATTTGCAGCGATTGCTCTTTATGAAGCTTTGCATTATCACGGACATCTATTGGATGATTCAACCCATCATCATTGGAAACAGCGATTGGTAGAGGCTGGTGAGTTTATGATGAACAATCCTTTCATTTATAGCCGAAGGCGAGAAGGCATGAGAAATATGAATGTAAATTATTCTGCTTCAGCAACCTATGCACTATATGCTATCGGTGAAATGTGCAATCGGCCTGAATTTAAGAAGGAAGCCGAAGAGATAGCTCTCGGATTAAAAGAATATTTTACCGTGAATGACTGTTTCTTGTATGGCGAGGGACCTAATATCGCCTCAGAAACTCCAAACGGTTGCCGTCCGGTAGATTTGCTTTATAATGTAGAAGAATCACTGCCTAATATGGCATATTATGCAGTGATGGCAAACGACATGGAACTATTTTCGCTTGTGGAACGTTCCATGGATACTCATCTTGAGTTTATGTTACCCGATGGCGCTTGGGACAACAGTTGGGGAACACGAAGCTTTAAATGGACTTATTGGGGCGGGCGTACCAGTGATGGCTTTATGGGAGGTTATTATTTGATGGCTGCTGCCCGTCATCCGGAATATTTGGAAGCCATTCGCCGCAATATCCGTTTATTGAGTAAGGCTACCCATGGTGGACTTCTTTATGGAGGAATGCATTATTTTGCATCCGGTGTTTCTCCTTGTATTCATCATACATTTGGGCATGCCAAGGCGTTGGCTTCTTTTTTAGAACTGCCTTCTGTGAAAATGACTTCTTTGGAAAAGCTTCCCCGTGACTCCGTTTACGGAGTGAAGTTCTTTAAGGATATTCGTACGTGGCTTTTATCCCAAGGAGATTGGCGTGCCACATTTACCGGATATGACGCCGAATATAAAGTGAAAGGGACTCATCCAATGGGAGGTGCTCTTTCGTTGTTGTGGCATGCTCAGGCAGGACCTATATTTGCTGCGACTATGAACCGGTATAAATTGATTGAAGCTCCCAATATGCAGGACAATGTCCGTAAATATCTGATGGGAGGTACCCCCCGGGTTGAATCGATTCAGGATGAAGTTGCATATAGTAATCTGGACGATTTGAATACGGACATTACTTGTTTTATAGAAGACGGGTTCTGTCGATTTAATGTAAATTCTCATTTGGTTGATATCAATCAACAGTCTCCAAAGCAGGGAGAAGTACCGGTAGAGGTGAACTATGCATTTTCAGAACAAGGAGTGAGCATAAGCGTGGAACGTTGCAATGACTCGGCTTACCTTGTGTTGCCAGTTATCGCGTCGCCCAAAGAAGAGGTGAGGATAAGTACGCGAGAAGCTTCCATAAAAAAAAATAAGGGGATATTGTACATCACTTGCGAAGCAGGATATATAGATGTAGCACCGACAGATAGTGATGGACGAATCTTTAATCCGGTTCCAGGATTCTCTTTTGTACCTTTGCGAATAATACCGGAAAGTATTGGCAAGAAAATACAGATTAATATTTACTTTTGCTAATGTATTTTATTTATTTGCCTCATAATAGATTACAAACATGAAAATACAGCAATATTTGTTAGTGCTTTTAGAAGTATTATTCCCCTACATGTTGAATGCCGATGTCACTGAAGATATTCACTTTTCCCATATTGGTTTGGAGGAAGGATTGTCGCATAGTACGATTTTTGCGATTAATCAGGATAAAGGAGGGAATTTATGGTTTGCGACGTATGATGGTGTGAATAAATATGATGGTTACAACTTTATTGTATATCGTCATCAATATACCAATCCCAAAAGTATTGCCAGCGATATATCCCGTTGCATCACAATGGATGATTCAGACCGGATTTGGATAGGAACTCGTGAGGGGTTGTCTCTTTACAATCATTATAAGGATGAATTTTCCAATTATTATTATAAGAGAAATGGTTTGAACGTAGCTGTGACCAGTATTATCCCGATAAAAAAAGATTGGTTGATGTTGGGTACTGCCGAAGGCATTCTGCTTTTTGATGTAAAGAAAGAGTGTTTCCTTTCGGATACATTATCCTCTTCTTTGCATGGATTGCAGCCGGCAGCTTTGGTACGCCAGGGTGATTGTATCTATATAGGTACTGAGGAAGGTGTATATATTTATACTTTGTCAAACGGTATTTTGGAGAAACTAGTGGATGTGCCTACTGGCATCCGGGTTCATGCCATTCTGTGCCAGATGTTTAATAGAATATGGCTGGCTACGGAGGGAGATGGACTTTATCTGTACGACATGAAGACAAAGGAGCTGAAGAATTACCGTTATGAAGATGGGAAATCAGGATTGAACTCAAACTATGTGCGTTCTTTAGCACTGGATACAGAGAATCGCCTATGGGTGGGAACCTATGGTGGATTGAATATCTACAAGGAGGGATCAGACAGTTTCTCGTCCATTAAAAGCTCTGAGATTCAGGAAGGAAGTTTATCGCAGAATTCAGTCCGGAGTATTTTCAGAGATTCGCAGGGTGGCATGTGGCTGGGTACTTACTGGGGAGGGCTGAATTATTATCATCCTTTGTGTAACCGTTTCCAGCGTATCAAACATGTCCCGTTCTTGAACTCACTCAGTAATAATGTGGTCAGTTGCATTGTTGAGGATAACAAGCATAATTTGTGGATTGGCACGAGCGATGGCGGTTTGAATTACTATGATAATGCCTCTCAGCTATATAAGAATTATCTATTCAATTCGGGCAATCTAGATGTACCTTTCAAGGATATCAAGACGGTGTATGTAGATGAGGTACAAGATAGAATATATGTGGGGGCACATGCCGGAGGAATGATGGTTTTACATCGTAAATCCGGTTACATAGAATATTATAATCGTCACAATAGCAATTTGCCGAGCAATAATATCTATTCTATCATTTCAGACGGGTATGGGGGGCTTTGGGTGGCATCGCTGGAATATTTATTGCATTTTGATATAGATAAACGCAACTTTACGATTGTTGATGTAGATGAGGACGGGCACAAATTGCAGCAATACAATCGCTTGTTGTTTTGTGACTCAAAGAAACGTATATGGGCTGGGGGAGAAATGGGAATTTCTGTTTTTAACCAGGTAGGTACCTCTTTGCTCCCTAATACGGATTTTCAGATAGCTTCTGTGTTGAAGCAAGCGTTTGTGAATTGTTTTTATGAAACATCTTCCGGATATCTGTGGATTGGAACACGTAACGGATTGTTTGCTTTGAAAGAGAGTGATAAGCAGTTCCTGCAATATACCACAGAAAACGGTCTGCCGAGTAATGTTATTTATGGAATTCTGGAAGATGCTTACGGGCGTTTATGGATAAGTACGAATCAAGGGTTGAGTTGCCTGAATCCGGAGAGTGGGAAGTTTCGTAATTTCACGATTATGGACGGATTACAAGGCAACCAGTTTAATGCTGGGGCTTATTGTCGAAAAGACAATGGCTACATGTTGTTTGGTGGAGTCAACGGCATTACTTCATTCCGTCCTGAAACGTTGATTGATAATCCTTATGCTCCCAAACCTGTAATCAATAAATTATTTGTTCATAATAAGGAGGTATTACCGGATGATGAAACCGGAATCTTAAAGGAAAGTATTACATACGTGAATCGTATAACTTTATCTTCATCTCAGAATTCATTCGCCATTTCTTTTGTCGTTTCCAATTATATAGCGGGTAAACATAATACATTTACCTACAAACTGGAGGGATATGATAATGTATGGTATAAGCAGAATGATATCAGCCTTGTTTCTTACTCCAATTTACCGGCAGGGGATTACACTTTTTGTATAAAAGCAGCAAACAATGATGGTAAATGGAATGAGGAACCCGCCATACTTCATATACATATATTGCCGGTTTGGTATTCTACTTGGTGGGCGCTTTCCTTGTTTGCTTTGTCGTTTGCTTTGTTGGTGTTCGGTATCGTACGCTTCTTCTGGCTACGCAAGAGTATGCAGGCTGAAATACGAATGGAACGGCTTGATAAAGAAAAGCGGGAAGAGATAAGCCAGATGAAAATCCGTTTTTATGTTAATATCTCGCACGAGTTACGGACTCCGTTGACTTTGATTGTTGCGCCCTTGCAGGAATTACTTGATCGTATCAGTGGGCATTGGGAGCATGAACGGTTGCTTTATGTGCAGCGGAATACCAACCGTCTCTTGCATTTGGTTAATCAGTTAATGGATTTCCGGCGTGCTGAGTTAGGGATATTTGAACTCAGGGCTGTGTATTCCAATGCTTATAAGCGGATATTGAACTGTTTTATGAATTATGAAAGTTTGTCTAAAAGGAAGGATATAGACTATAACTTCTATACAGAGTTGCAAGATAAAAATGTTCTTTTCGATGAGAACTATCTGGATTTAATTGCAAATAATCTGCTTTCGAATGCCTTTAAATATACCGAAGTCGGCGAAAGTATCACTGTGAAACTTTACATAGAAGGTGACAATCTTGTCTTGCAAGTGATAGATACAGGCATTGGCATCCCATTGGAGAAGCAGGAAAAGATTTTTGAACGTTTTTATCAGGTGGAAAATGGACGTGAAGGGAGTGGTATCGGGCTCTCATTGGTTCAACGTCTGGTGGAATTACATCATGGGCGGATTATTCTACAGAGTGAAGTTGGTAAAGGTTCTACTTTTACGATTTATCTGCCGCAGGATGAATCCGTATATACGCAAGAAGAGTTGCTTGGAGGAAGTGGGAATGAAGGAGAACAACGTGTATATTCCACCAATGCAAATGACATTTATATCGGTGATGACGAAAAGTTGGGGGAAGAGGATAGTACGGATGAAGTAAACGGTAAACGTGGTACTATCTTGGTCGTAGAGGACAATAGGGAACTGAGACGGTACTTGGTGAACGGTCTGTCTGCGCTGTTTGATATGTTGGAAACGGAGAATGGGCAAAAAGCGCTGGATATTCTGAAAGACAAGGATGTAGATTTGATTATAACAGATGTCATGATGCCTATAATGGATGGCGTTAGGTTATGCAAGTTAGTGAAACAGAATCTACGTACTTGCCATATTCCGGTTTATATGTTGTCTGCCAAAGTAGATATCAAGTATCAGTTGGAAGGTTTACAGGTAGGAGCCGATGATTACATTGCCAAACCGTTCTCTATGGAAGTGTTGAGAACCAAGATTCTGAATATGCTGCGTACACGTTATCGTATATTCGAGCGATATTCCAATATGACGGAAATAAAACCGGAAAAGCTTACGAACAATACGATGGATGAGGAACTGTTGCGGAAGGCTATTGCTGTTGTTGAGAAAAATATGGATAATGTGGAATTTTCTACAGAACAGTTCGCGCGTGAGATGAATATGAGCCGTTCGAATCTTCATTTGAAATTAAAGGCGATAACGGGAAAATCTGCTATTGATTTTATACATAAGATACGGTTTAACCGAGCATGTCAGTTATTGAAAGAAGGAAAGTATACCGTTTCAGAAATCAGTTTTATGGTGGGCTATAACACTCCTTCTTATTTTGCGGCACGTTTCAAGAAGTATATCGGTTGTTTGCCTACAGAATATGGAAAGAAATAGTATAAATCATCAGGTTATGAAGATGCGTATTATTGGAACGTTGATTACCATCTTGGGGTTGTCAGTCTTGTGGGGGCAAACGGATTTATGTCGGCCGTCTGTATTTAAGGATGGTAGCATTTGGAAAGGAAGTGATGTGATAGAAATGTTCACCTTGACCAATGCAAGCGGCATGTCTATCAAAGTGACAAATTATGCCGCTTCGCTGACTGACGTTTCCGTTCCTGACAGACAAGGGCAGTTTGAACATGTGGTTTTAGGATTTGACAGTCTGGAATCTTATCTGGAAAGACATCCTAAGTTTGGAGCCACCATAGGAAGGTTTGCCAATCGCATTAGAAATGCAGAATTCAGCCTGAACGGACAAACTTATCATCTGGAAAAAAACAATAAAGAACATTCCATTCATGGTGGAACAAACGGGTTCAATCGTCAAGTCTTTAAAACAGACACATTTTATACCGTCAAAGATACGGCTATCGTGGTATTCAAATACAAAAGTGCTCACTTGGAAGGTGGATTTCCCGGCAATATAGAGCTTTCAATAGCTTATAAACTGACTAATCATAATGAGATTGTTCTGGAATATACAGCTACTACGGATAAGCCTACGGTAGTTAATTTTACAAATCATAGTTATTTTAATCTGACAGGTTGCACCAGAAACGTGTTGAATCATATTTATAGGATTTATGCGGATTCCATAACTCCTACCGATTCCATGGGTATCCCTACCGGAGAGTTAATGCCTGTGGTGGGTACTGTATATGATTATACTTCTCCACAATCGGTGGAAAAAAGAGTACAGAAAATGGGAAAAGGATATGATGTGAATTATAGACTGGATAAATACCCAGATTCGTTAGAGTTGGCAGCTATCGTAGTGGAACCTATATCCGGTAGAGTGTTGAAAGCATACACTACTGAACCGGGAATGCAATTTTATATTCCAAATTCAAATATGGATTATCTTATTGGTCATGGTGAAAAGAAATATGGCCGATATTATGGATTTTGTCTTGAAATGCAGCATTTCCCCGATGCTCCCAATAATCCTCAATTTCCTGCTACAAGTTTGTTGCCGGGAGAAATATATCGGCAGGTCACTATTTATAAATTTGAAACAATATCAGAATAATATATTTAATCAACTAAAGTTTACTAATTATGAAAAAGAAAACATGGAAAAGATGTGTATGTATGATTGGAGTAGTTCTTTTTGCGGTAACGGGTTTGAATGCCAATAATAGAGTGCCTGATAGTCCTATTAAGAAAACAAGAAGCAATACTTTTATTATAGAGAAAGAAAAAGCGTGGGAGCCGGCAGGTGAAGGTGTGGCCAGACAGATTATGGGCTATGATGGGCAAGTAATGTTGGTTAAAGTCAAATTTGAGAAAGGGGCTATAGGAACTCCTCACACGCATTACCACACGCAAACGACTTATGTGGTAAGTGGTAAATTTGAGTTTACAGTGGGTGATGAAAAGAAGATTGTGGAAGCGGGAGACGGTATTTATATTGAACCGGATATTTTGCATGGCTGCGTTTGTCTGGAGCCTGGAGTTTTGATTGACTGTTTTGCTCCGATACGAGCTGATTTCTTGAAATAAGCCTTGAAAAGATGTTTTGTACAATTTGTTTTTCGTGCAATCCAAGCAGATAAAGCTATTGCTTAATCGGATGATTTTCCTTTTGTGGTAATCTGTGAAGTTGTTTTTGCACAAAAATAGTGTGTAGTGAACAATATTGGTATGGAAAAAGTGTAAAAGTAAAAGTAACAAAAACAATACTTTTGCACTTTTTTTAGTGCTTGTCGTATGTTTGTCATCAGAAAAATTCTAAAGTTAAACCTTAGATTATTTATTATGTACAAATTGAAAGAATTGTTTTTAATGTTTATCCTCGCTTTTGTCAGTTTGGCTGCATACGCACAAAGTTTGACAGTAACTGGTAAGGTGATTGATAGTGAAGGATATGAAGTGATTGGAGGTAGTGTAACCATTAAAGGTGTTGCCGGTGTTGGAACAGTTACCGACGTAAATGGTAACTATACTCTGAAAGTGAATGATGCATCCAAAGATGTATTGGTTTTCTCGTATGTAGGTATGACTCCGCAAGAAGTGAAAGTCAATAACCGAAGTGTAATCAATGTGACTCTACAGGCTGATGCCGTATTACTGGAAGACGTTGTGGTAATTGGTTATGCTGCCGTTCCTCGTAGAGATTTGACCGGGTCGGTAACCTCCGTTAGCAGCAAAGAACTTTCTAAAGTGCCAGTAAGTGATGTTACACAAGCCTTGACCGGACGCATGGCAGGTGTGATGGTGCAGCAGAGTGAAGGTACTCCGGGTGCTTCCATTTCCGTACGTGTGCGTGGAGGTATCTCTATCACACAAAGTAACGAACCTCTTTACATTATCGACGGCTTTCCCAGTGAAGACGGTATGTCTACCCTCGACCCCGCTGAAATTGAAACCATTGACGTGTTGAAGGATGCTTCGGCCACTGCCATCTATGGTGCTCGTGGTGCCAATGGTGTAGTTGTAATCACTACGAAGAATGGTAGTAAATCAGGTGGCAAGGCTACAGTGACTTTTGACAGTTATGTCGGTGTCAAAAAGATTGCAAACAAATTGGATGTACTTAATGCCGGTGAATTTGCCAGATTGGATTACGAACGTACATTGTGGAGAATGGGTACAGGAGATTCCGGTGCGGATGGTATGACCAAATGGGAAGAGAGATACGGTAAGTTCAGCGATCTCGCTTCCATATATAATGGTCGCAAGGGTATCGACTGGCAAGATGAAACCTTGGGTCGTAATGCTATTACTCAAAACTATCGTGTAGGTGTATCCGGAAAGACGGAGAAGATGAATTACAGTCTGGCTTACTCATACTACAACGAAGAAGGTGCTATGGTATACAGCGGTAGTAAAAAGCATAACATCTCATTCAACATGAATCATGAGATAAACAAATGGTTAACGGTAAATTCACGTATCAGTTACGACCAGATGCGTGTGGAAGGCATGGGTACATCAGAAGGTGGTGACCGCTTCAACAAGATGCAGCACATCTTGCAGTATCGTCCTACAGTAGGTATTATGGGGGTAGATGAAGATTTATTATACGGCGAAGATCCTCTGTTGGCAGATGATAATGGCAACGTTATGCAGAATCCGCTGATTTCGGCAGCAGAAGAGCTCAACGATAGGGAATGGCGTACTTTCCAGGCCAATGGTGGCGCTACCATTAAGCTGCTGAAAGGACTATCTTTCCGTAGTACGGTAGGTATGCGCTATCAGACTCGCCGTAATGATGTATTCTATGGTGATGAGTCTATTACAGGTAAGCGTTCCAGTATTCAAGGTTCAATTACTAATTTGGAAAATAGCAGTTTTCAGACTTCCAATGTTTTGACCTATTCTTGGAAAAACAAAATTCATGACTTTACAGTCATTGCCGGACATGAATATGTGGAAAGATGGTCACGCAGCTTTTCTGCAAGTGCCAGTCAGTTTCCGAATGATGAAATAGGTTTGGGAGACCTCTCACTGGGTGTTCCAGGTGTTCCCACTTCCAGTGAAAACTACGATGATAAATTGCTTTCCTTCTTTGGACGTATAAACTACAACCTGATGGATAAATATCTTTTTACTGCTTCAGTCCGTGCTGACGGTTCTTCCAAGTTCGGTAAGAACAACAAGTGGGGATATTTCCCGGCTTTCTCGGCTGCATGGCGTTTAAGCGAAGAAGAATTTATCAAGGATCTGGGAATCTTCTCCGACTTAAAATTCCGCATCGGTTATGGACTTGCGGGTAACAATCGTATTGGTAGTTATCAAAGTCTTGCTCTTATGAATTCTGTTACTGCTGCCAATGGCAACGGTGCACAAGCAGGCTATGCTTCTCGTCAGGTGCCTAATCCCGATTTGAAATGGGAGGCAAATAAGACATTCAACGTAGGAATAGATTTTGGTTTCTTGAACCAGCGTATCACATTCTCGCCGGAATTCTACATCAATCGCAGTAGCAACTTGCTGCTGAATGCCAAACTGCCTAACTCTTCCGGTTATACTAGTATGGTTATCAACGCAGGCGAAACTCAAAATTCGGGTGTGGATTTGACTATCAATACGGCAAACATCGTATCCAAAGATTTTACTTGGAACACTTCGGTTACTTTCTCCCACAACAAGAACAAGGTTAAGAAACTGACAGGTGAAGATGTACAGTTGTATCTGGCCAACTTTGGTTATAGTGGTGCGGGGGCATCCCATCAGATTGGAGTAAATCAACCATTGGGACAATTCTACGGTTATGTGACTGACGGATTGTATCAGGTGGAAGACTTCAATTACGATGCTACAACCAAAACTTATACATTGAAGGACGGTGTACCTTATCATGGCGACAAGAAGAATATCCAGCCAGGTTACTGGAAATTTAAGAACGTGGACGGTAGTGAAGACAACCAAATTACTGAAAGTGATAAGACCATTATTGGTAATGCCTTGCCTGATTTCTATGGCGGTATCAACAATTCTTTCAGTTGGAAGGATTTTGACTTGAGCATCTTCTTTACTTACAGCTATGGTGCGGAAGTACTGAATGCTACTAAGTTGACCAATACCAAGACTGCCCTTACTAATAAAAACGTTCTGTCGGTAGCTGATGATGCTCATCGTTGGGTGACTATTAATGCCAATGGTGAACTGATTACGAATCCGGAAGAACTGGCAGCAGTGAACCAGGGAAAAACAGTAGCTCATTTCGGTGATAACGGATCCAACAACACCTACATTCATTCTTGGGCCATTGAAGATGCTTCTTATTTGAAATTGAGTAATATCACTTTAGGGTATACCTTCCCCAAGAAAGTGATAAATAAAATTGGTCTGACCAAATTGCGTCTGTATGCAACGGGCAATAATTTGTTTACATGGACTCCTTATACCGGTTTCGATCCGGAAGTATCTACCATGAGTAGCGCGTTAACTCCCGGTGTCGATTTCGGTGCTTACCCCAGAAGCCGCTCTTTCGTATTTGGTGTGAACGTAGCATTTTAATTAGAATTAAAAAGGGAATAATAAGATGAAAAACAAAATGATATATGCGCTTGGCGCAATGATGCTTGTAGGGGTTACTTCTTGTGACCTGACTGAAAAGCCCAGCTCATTCTACGAGAAAGATACTTATTTCGTGACAGAAGGAAAAGCCCAGATGGCTGTAGTCGGAATCTATGACTGTCTTGAAACTACAGACTATTATGGACAAAATATCATGCCGTTCTTTGGGTCGGACGACATGTTCATGGTACGTGGAACCGGTTCGGACGGAACTCGCCGTGACATATCCCACTATCTGTACAATGCTTCTAATACTTGGATTGCTAGTGTATGGAGATGTGCTTACCAAGCTCTCGATCGTGCCAATGTGGCTATTGCCAGCATCGAGGCTATGTCAGGTTTTGCAGAAAACAAAAACCTGCAGGAAATTGACGGGCAAGCTCGATTCCTCCGTGCCTACATAGCTTTTGACCTAGTGAAATTCTTTGGTGATGTACCGTTCAGCACGGAATATACGAATGGTTTTGCTAATACATCCAAACCTCGTACCGACCGTGAGCTGATTTATGACCAAATCATCGAAGATTTGAATTATGCAAAAACATATTTGAAATCTGGTCGTGAAGTGGCTTCTTCTGAAATACCTTGTAGCGGTGCTGCCCATACTTTACTGATGCGTGTCTATTTGCAACGCGCTGGCTATAGCCTGAACTGTTCATCGCGTCAATTGACCCGTCCGGATGATACTACCCGAAAGGGATATTTTGAAGCGGTGATTAAAGAATGGGAAGCTCTGAAGGCTGAAGGCTACCATGGTTTTTATGCAGGTGGTTATGAGCAACTGTTTAAGAACTATTCTCAGCTGACATTGGACAATCAGGAATCTCTTTGGGAGATCGCTTTCGAACCCAACCAAGGTTTGAAGGACAATGCCGGTGTATGGGCAACTTACAACGGACCACTTGTAGATGCTCCGGGAAGTTATCCCGGCACAAGCAGTTATATGGGACGTGCCAATGCTTTCTTTGTGGTATTACCATATTGGAAGTCTTTCTATGAGTCAAATGAGGATGGAAGCATAAAAGATGTACGTCGTGACGTGAATTTCGTGGATTATGCTATCAAGTGGGACAAAAATAAAGAAACTCAGGAAAAATCGCATACTTCTGCCGATATCAACAAAAATCTGAACAGATATCCGGGCAAATGGCGCAGAGAATGGATGGCTCCGGGTTTTGTGGATCCCAACAATACAGGCGTCAATTATGCTCCGTTGCGTTATGCTGATGCTGTTCTGATGGCAGCTGAAGCTTATAACGAAATCGGCAACACAACCGAAGCATGGAAACTATTGAATGACGTCCGTGTACGTGCCGGTGCTACTCCTATAAGTACAGCCAATTATTCAAGCTTGTTGAAGGCTCCGAAATTGTATGATTTGCCATTTATTCCGGATGGTGATGATGCCGGCAGATTCCGTACAGCATTGTATTGGGAACGTGCTTTTGAACTTTGCTACGAAGGTCAACGTAAATATGATTTACTACGATGGGGTATTCTGGAAGCATCTTTAAAAGCTGCTCAGAACTACATGGAATCATGGATTCCGGGACCAGATGAATATATAACGGATGCTGCACGTAAAGATTGGAATCCGGTGAAATGGGCTAAGTCCAATTACGTAGCAGGCCACAACTTTACCACAGGCAAGCATGAACTTTACCCCATTCCATTGGCCGAAATCCAATCGAACGCGGCTTTGAATGGAGAAAACAATCCGGGATTTGAGTAATTTCATTTTCTGGGTATGAACTGACAATGGATGGAGAAAGTATAAACATCTTACTGTTTCTCCATCCTTGTATGTAAGGATGATAATTTGAGCAGATATAACCTATAGAATATGCATATATTTATGAAGAAATTTTTATTATTTTGTTACGCAGTTGCTACATTGCAGGGATTCTCTGGCTGTTCACCCAGTCAACCAAAGGAAGATTACGGCTGGTTGAAAAACGCGATAGACACTTCTGTGCAACAACTGGAAGAAACAGTGGCGGATGTAGGGGATTCAGTCTTGTTGCCCCGTTCCATCTGGACGGGATACGATATGGATTTTCTCTGTAGCCAGTTACAAAGAGAGCCTGTAACTTTTAAAGACTCCTTGCGGATGAAACCTGTGAAAGATGCCTTGGGAAGCCGTAGATATTGCAGTTCCATCTATGATTGGACAAGCGGTTTTTTCCCCGGAAACTTGTGGTACGCATATCAGTTGACTGGTATAGAAGACTTGAAAAAAGATGCGGTGAAATTTACGAATTACCTATATCCGTTGAAAGATTATAAAGGTACACACGATATCGGATTCATGGTGAATTGCAGTTATGGTAATGCGCACCGTCTGTCTCCTGCCGACACTATCCGTCAGATATTGGTACAGACTGCTGATAATTTGTGCGGTCGTTTCGACTCGAACATAGGCTGTATCCGTTCCTGGGATTTTGGGAAGTGGAATTTCCCTGTGATTATTGATAATATGATGAATCTGGATTTATTGTTTTACGTCAATCATCTTACGAATGATTCCAAGTATAAAGAAGTCGCATTGAGACATGCTGAGACAACAATGAAGAACCACTTTAGAAACGATCATTCGTCCTACCATGTAGTAAGCTACAATAGCGATGGCAGCGTAGAAATGAAATGTACGCATCAGGGGAAAAATGATGATTCCTCATGGGCGCGCGGACAAGCTTGGGGAGTATATGGATATACATCCTGTTATCGTGAGTCGAAAGATGCAGCCTTCTTACAGCAAGCCCAAAATATCGCGGCATTAATCATGGAACGTGTAAAGACTGACGATGCGATTCCTTTGTGGGACTACGATGCCCCGAACACACCGGAGACGCCTCGTGATGCATCTGCCGCCTCTATCACAGCTTCT
The DNA here is from genome assembly GCF_003603515.1 of Bacteroides sp. AM32-11AC. Taxonomy (NCBI): domain Bacteria; kingdom Pseudomonadati; phylum Bacteroidota; class Bacteroidia; order Bacteroidales; family Bacteroidaceae; genus Bacteroides; species Bacteroides sp. AM32-11AC. Next base: position 256,740 of record NZ_QTNH01000003.1, read on the forward strand.
GCCCTGATAGAGCTCAGTACTCTTGTAGAGGACGGACAAGTCTATTTTGATTACGCCGAGAAACTGCTCAAGTCTCTCTCTTCCGATGCTTACTTGGCAAAAGTCGGCACCAACCAGGGATTTATTCTGATGCACTCTACAGGTTCATTGCCTAATGGTTCTGAAATTGATACACCTATCAATTATGCTGATTATTATTATCTGGAGGCTTTAGTCCGATATATGCAAGTAAAAGGAATTGATTATAAATCGCTATAAACGAAATTAATATACCATGAAGATAACAAAGTATATTCTTAGCTTTATTTTTCTGTTGGTTGTATTATGTGCGGAAGCACAGCAGTTGCGGAAGGAAGCTTTCGGCTTGCTGAATCTGGATTATCCGGGATTGGAGAAAGTGAAAGCCGCATATGACCGACAACAATGGGACGAGGCAGCCAAAGCCTTATTGGACTATTATCGCCAACGTACTGGCATAGGACACCCTGATATCGATATGCAGAATATCAAGATTTCCAAGGAAGAACAGAAATGGGCGGATGATGCCTTGGAACATACGTTTTTTGTGCATAAAGGCTATCAGCCTTCTTATAATTACGGCAAAGATATCAACTGGCAATATTGGCCGGTACAGGACAATGAGTTGCGTTGGCAATTGCATCGCCACAAATGGTTCACCCCAATGGGTAAGGCATATCGAATCTCTGGAGACGAGAAATATGCCAAAGAATGGGCATACCAATATATGGATTGGATTAAAAAGAATCCTCTGACAGAGGTAGAGAAAGAAGAATACGAACTGGTCAGCGCAGGCGAGGTAAAGGGAAATGCGGAAAATGTACGTTTTGCATGGCGTCCTCTGGAGGTGAGCAACCGTTTACAGGATCAAACGCTGCAATTTCTGTTGTTCGTTTCTTCGAAGGCCTTCACGCCGGAGTTCTTGACTGAATTTCTGATTAATTATCACCGGCATGCACTGCATATTCTTGGCAATTACTCGGATCAGGGTAACCACTTGTTGTTTGAAGCTCAGCGAATGGTGTATGCAGGTGCGTTTTTCCCCGAATTTAAGGAAGCAGGCGAATGGCGAAAAAGTGGGATAAGCATTTTGAACCGCGAAATTAAAAAACAAGTCTATCCGGATGGCGGTCAATATGAATTGGACCCACATTATCATCTGGCGGCAATCAATATTTTCTGCAAGGCTTTGCGTATGGCGGATGTTAATGGCTTCCGTCAGGAATTTCCAGCCGAATACGTGAATACAGTCAAGAGCATGATTGAGTTTTATGCCAACATTTGTTTTCCGGATTACAGCAATCCTTGTTTCAGTGATGCCAAGTTGGGAGACCGTCCGGCAGAAATCCGTAATTATCAGGATTGGCTCAAGCTATTTCCTGATTGTGAGTGGATTCGTTATTATGCCACAGAAGGTCGTGAAGGCGCTCCCTTGCCCAACCTTTCTCACGGTGCGCAGACTTCCGGCTTCTTTACTTTCAGAAACGGCTGGAAGCAGGATGCTACCGTAATGGTTGTAAAGGCCGGTCCCAAAGGGGAATGGCACTGCCAGCCGGACAACGGAACTTTTGAGTTTTGGTTCAATGGCCGGAATCTCTTCCCGGATAGCGGTTCCTACGTCTATGCCGGTGATGATGAAGTAATGAAACTTCGTAATTGGTTTCGCCGGACAAGTTCTCACAATACGTTGACATTGGATGGGAAAAACCTGCAAACAACCCAGTCTGTCACCAAACTATGGAAGCCCGAAGGCAATGAGCAGATTCTGGTGACTGAGAATCCGCATTATGATGGTTTGAAACACAGACGTTCTGTTTTCTTTGTAGACCAATCTTATTTTGTAATTGTAGATGAAGCCGTGGGAAACGCCCAAGGAGTAGTGAATCTGAACTACCATTTGTGTGAAGGTACTGTAAATATAGACAGAAAGAATAATATGCTGACTACAGTTTATGACGGCCCAAGCAACGTGAAACTGCAATGCTTTGCCGAGAAGAAAATTTCAATGAAAGAAAAAGAAGGCTGGCGTTCAACTGCCTATCGTTTACGAGTACCCCGTACAACTGTATCTTTTGATATAGATAAAAAGGATTCGGACGCTGTACGTTACATAACTATTCTTTATCCGTCGAAAAATACAGCTTCCTTCCCTATATTCAAAGCTAAGTTCCTGAACAAGGCATTTGACGAAAATGGGGTGAAAATAGAAATATCTGTTGGCGGAAAGAAACGTCAATTGGAATATAAACTATAATAACCCGTTGGCGGAATTAATTCATTACCGCTGCGGAATGACTGCAATGATACTTTAATGGTTTGTTGTAATATATTGAAGGTATGAATCTGCTTTGTAATATTTTGATTATCAGTACCTATTGGATGCATTGCATTCAGTATACGATTGAACCCTATTCAGTATACGACTGAATGGCATTCAATATACGACTGAATTAGGTTCAGTATACTGCTATTTCTTGCATCTGTATTATTTGTAAGGAATGCAGATTGCTGTTCCGTGCCTTATTGCAGTTCACAATCGTCCGGATTTTCTTAAATTCCGCCAACGGGTTATAAAAGATTTTTATAATGAATCGTTTATCATACATATTTCTGCCTTTGACTGCCATCGGAATGTCCGCTTGCAGTTCCGGCAAAGAGGAAGTGAAACGTCCGAATATCATCTTTATGATGACGGACGACCATACTACGCAAGCTATGTCATGTTACGGTGGACGTTTCCTTCAGACTCCCAACATGGATAGGATTGCCAATGAAGGTGTTCGTATGGACAATTGTTATGCGGTCAATGCTTTATCCGGCCCGTCAAGAGCTTGTATCCTGACGGGCAAATTCAGCCACATCAATGGATTCACAGACAATGCCAGCACTTTCGATGGTAACCAACAGACCTTCCCTAAATTGTTGCAGGCCGCCGGTTACCAGACTTCAATTGTCGGCAAATGGCATCTGATTACCGAGCCTCAGGGATTTGACTATTGGTGTATCCTGACCGGACAACATGAACAGGGGGATTATTACAATCCCGATTTCAACGAGAACGGAAAGCAGATTGTAGAGCAGGGCTATACAACTGACGTTATTACAGACAAGGCTATCGAATATCTGGAACACAGAGACAAAAGCAAGCCTTTCTGCATGATGTATCACCAGAAAGCCCCTCACCGTAACTGGATGCCCGCTCCTCGTCATTTGGGAATGTTCAACAATACCGTGTTTCCCGAACCTGCCACGCTTTTCGATACATACGAAGGCAGAGGCTCTGCTGCTATAGAACAGGATATGTCCATCGAGCATACATTGACCAATGACTGGGATCTGAAACTGCTGACCCGTGAAGAAATGCTGAAAGATACGACCAATCGCCTCTATCAAGTCTACAAGCGTATGCCGGCTGATGTACAAGATAAGTGGGATTCGGTATACGCCCAGCGTATTTCAGAATACCGTAGCGGCAACTTAAGAGGGAAAGAACTGATCAGTTGGAAGTACCAGCAATATATGCGCGATTACTTGGCAACTATTGTAGCTGTGGACGAAAATATAGGAAGGTTGCTCGGCTATCTGGAGAAAAACGGTGAATTGGACAATACAATCATAATCTATACTTCGGACCAGGGTTTCTTTCTGGGCGAACATGGCTGGTTCGACAAGCGCTTTATGTATGAAGAATGCCAGCGCATGCCATTGGTTATCCGTTATCCGAAGGCCATCAAGGCGGGGAGTGTATCGAGCGCTATTGCCATGAATGTGGATTTTGCTCCTACCCTGCTGGATTTTGCCGGAGTAGATATACCAGCAGATATTCAGGGACAGTCTCTCAGGACCATTCTGGAGAATGGGGGGAAAACACCGGCTGACTGGAGAAAAGCCGCCTATTATCACTATTATGAGTATCCGGCAGAGCACTCGGTTAAAAGGCATTACGGCATTCGTACCGCTGACTTCAAGCTGATTCACTTCTATAACGATGTGGACGAATGGGAAATGTATGACTTGAAGAATGACCCGAGTGAACTGAACAGTGTGTTTGGTAAACCGGAGTATGCCGACAAACAAGCGGAACTCATTTCATTGCTGAAAAAGATTCAAAAACAGTATAAGGATGATGACCCCGATGAAAAGGTCAAAGAGTTATTCAAAGGTGACAGACGATTGATGAAAAACAGATAATCTAAATTTAAATTATGGACAGAAGAAATTTTTTAAAGCATACCGGCTGGTCTCTTGTCGGGCTGGCCGCTTCCGGTAGCCTATTATCTGCATGTCAGCAAGGAACTGCCGCAGGAAAGAAAGTCATGCCCTCTGCCAGTAATCTGAAGTATTTCTGGGGAGATTTGCATAATCATTGTAACATAACCTACGGTCATGGCGACATGCGTTCTGCATTTGAGGCTGCCAAAGAACAACTGGATTTTGTATCTGTCACTCCTCATGCCATGTGGCCGGATATTCCCGGAGCCGATGATCCCCGTCTGAAGTGGGTGATCGATTATCATACCGGTGCCTTCAAGCGTTTGCGAGAGGGAGGTTATGAGAAATATGTCGCCATGACCAATGAATACAATAAGGAAGGAGAATTCCTGGCTTTTGTTGGTTATGAGGCGCACAGCATGGAACATGGCGACCATGTGGCTCTGAATTATGACTTGGACGCACCGCTGGTGGAATGTACCTCCATTGAAGACTGGAAACGGAAAGCCCGCGGGCATAAGGTATTTATTACTCCGCATCATATGGGATATCAGACAGGCTATCGCGGATACAATTGGAACTTCTTTACGGAAGGAGACCAGACCCCGTTTGTAGAGATGTATTCCCGCCATGGATTGGCAGAAAGCGATCAGGGAGATTACAGTTATCTGCATGACATGGGTCCCCGCCAATGGGAAGGTACTATTCAATGCGGATTGGAGCAAGGTAAGAAATTCGGTATTATGGGTTCGACCGACCAACATGCAGGTTATCCGGGCAGTTACGGTGACGGTCGCATAGGTATCCTTGCAGAATCGTTGAGCCGTGATAAAATCTGGGATGCCATGAAGAACCGTCATGTCTGCTGTGCCACCGGTGATAAAATAAATATAGATTTTCGTTTGAATGATGCGTTCCCGGGTGATGTCGTACGGGGAAATAGCCGTCGTATTTATCTGAATGTGGAGGGAGGTAGCTGTATTGATTATATTGACATCGTTAAGAACAGAAAGTGCATTGCTCGTTTAAGTGGCCCATTGTTGCCCGAGATGCCAGAAGGAGATATGGTACGTTGCAAGGTAAAAGTTGATTTCGGTTGGAACCGCGAAGAACAGTATGTGCATTGGCAAGGAAAGCTGTCCATAAATAAAGGAACTATCAATGCTGTGGAACCTTGCTTCCGTGGCGCCGCTTTCACTTCTCCGCAACCGGGAGAATCTGAGTTTGAGACAAAAGTTAACCGTATTGTGTCTGTTACAAGTAAGGATGCAGAGTTGGATATGTACAGTTCCAAAAACCCCAATACCACGACTCCTGCCACGCAAGCTGTCATTCTGGATGTGACTATGCCTAAAGATGGCGTGATTACAGCCGAATTCAATGGCAAGAAATTTGAGCATTCGTTGGGTGAACTTTTGGAAGGTTCCCGTTCACATTTCATGATAGGGTGGCTCAGTGAGGCTATTCTCTTCAACCGTGCAATGCCGGAAAGTTGCTTTACGGTTGAGCATTATATGGAGGATACCCAACCCGAAAGAGATACGGACTATTACTATGTCAGGGTTCGCCAGCGTGACCAGCAATGGGCATGGAGTTCTCCTATATGGGTAGAAAGAACATAATGTTTCCTTATTTGATATAATAAACTATGGAATATGCAATTGGCATTGATTTAGGTGGTACATCTATAAAATATGCTTTGGTGGATAAAGCGGGTAATTCTTTCTTTGAGGGAAAATTACCCTCTTTTGCTTCTGTTTCAGCTGCAAAAGTAATAGAGCAGTTGATAAAAGCTGTCATGTTGTTAAAAGATGAAGCTGCCAAACAAAACTGGACAGTATTGGGCATTGGGCTTGGTACACCCGGAATTGTAGATGAGACGAACCGTATCGTATTGGGAGGTGCAGAAAATATTATCGGTTGGGAAAACATAGATGTGGCTTCTCTTTTGGAAGAACAGATGAAACTACCGGTAGTCGTTGGAAATGACGCCAACCTGATGGGGTTGGGGGAAGCGAAATATGGTGCAGGGAGGGGGTGTACCCACGTGGTGTTTCTGACAGTGGGAACCGGCATCGGTGGAGCCGTCATCATTGATGGCAAATTATTCAACGGCTATGCCAATCGGGGTACGGAGCTGGGACACGTGCCATTGATTGCTAACGGTGAACGTTGTGCCTGCGGAGCGATCGGCTGCCTGGAGCATTATGCCTCGACTTCTGCTTTGGTAAGGTATTTCAGCACGTTGGCTAAAGAGCGGAATCTGAGTTTTGATATGGAAATAAACGGAGAACTAATAGTCCGCCTGTATCATGAAAATTTTCCGATGGCTGTTGAATGCATGAGTGAACACTTTTACTATTTGGGAAGAGGAATTGCCGGATTTGTCAATATATTCAGCCCTCAACGGATTGTATTGGGAGGAGGGGTTACAGAATCCGGTATTTTCTATTTAGAGAAAATAAGGGAAGTGGTTCGAGAGCATGTTATAGCCGATTGTGCCTTAAATACAGAAATTGTAGCCGCATCATTGGGTAATAAAGCCGGATTTATCGGAGCGGCATCATTAATCTTAAAATGAACGATATATCATGAAAAGTAACAAGAAATGGAGTATGCTGACATTAATCATGATGTTTTGGTTTACTATTTCATTCATTACGAATATTCTCGGGCCGTTAATCCCCGACATTATCCATAACTTTGAACTGAAGGATCTGGCAATGGCAGGGTTTATTCCGACCTCTTTTTTCTTGGCCTATGCCATCATGTCGATACCGGCAGGTATATTAATAGATAAATATGGAGAAAAGCCGGTGCTATTTACCGGCTTCCTAATGCCATTTATAGGTACTACCTTGTTTGCATGTTTCCCTTTTTACCTGATACTGCTTCTGTCTTCTTTCATCATTGGTTTGGGAATGGCCATGTTGCAAACTGTAATCAACCCTTTGCAACGTGTTGTCGGCGGAGAGGAGAATTATGCGTTTATAGCAGAGTTGGCACAGTTTGTATTCGGAGTAGCCTCTTTTATCAGTCCCTTGGTTTACACTTGGCTGATACATGCACTGGAACCGGAAGTTTATCAGCAGGGACAGAACTTTTTGCTGGATATTCTGGCAAAAGTTACTCCGGTTACTCTTCCCTGGGTTTCTCTGTATTGGGTATTTACAGCACTGTTGTTGGCTATGCTGCTCGTTGTGTCATTCGTTCATTTTCCGCGCATTGAATTGAAAGATGATGAACGCAGTGGTTCCTCCTCTTCCTATAAAAAATTGTTCCGTCAAAAATACGTATGGCTTTTCTTTTTGGGAATCTTCTGTTATGTCAGTACAGAACAGGGTGTCTCTATTTTTATGAGTACCTTCTTGGAACAGTATCATGGCATTGATCCAAAAACTGTCGGTGCACAAAGTATCAGTTATTTCTGGGGTTCGATGACCGTCGGTTGCCTATTTGGTATGTTCTTGCTGAAGCTGATAGACAGTAAACGTCTCCTACAAATATCAGGACTGCTTTCCATGAGTTTACTCTTGATCGCATTGTTCGGTTCTGCAAAAGTTGCGGTATGTGCATTTCCGGCAATCGGTTTCTGCATTTCAATGATGTACTCCATCGTATTCTCACTGGCTCTGAACACAGTAGCCCAGAATCACGGTTCTTTTGCCGGTATTCTTTGCTCCGGAATTGTGGGAGGCGCAGGAGGTCCGCTGTTTGTCAGTCTGCTATCCGATACCACTTCATTACGCATAGGAATGCTCCTTATCTTGGTTTTCATGGGATATATTACGTTTATCGGTTTTTGGGCACATCCACTGGTCAACAATAAGACAGTCAGCCTGAAAGAACTGGTTGGTTTCAAAAACAAAAATAAAATACTGAAATGAGAAAGATATTATTAGGCTTACCCGCCTTTTGCCTATTGATGGCATGTGGCAGTTCCGAGCAATCTGCTGTCATAACAGTTTCCGACGAGACATTGATGCACGAAGTTCGTGCAACTCCCTCTCCTGCGAATGGTGCTTGCGTTAAGATGAATCCGCCGCGCTTTATGTGGCCGGATAAATTCCCGCATTTAGGTCCGGTATTGGATGGAGTTCCGGGACAAGTGGATGAAAAACCGAAAGTAGTCTATCGGATTCGTATTTCTCAGGACAAGAACTTTCAAAAGGAAGTGTTGATTGGGGAACGCGCCTGGGCTTTTTTCAATCCTTTCCAGTGCCTGGCTCAGGGAAAATGGTACTGGCAATATGCTTACGTCACTCCTGGAGGTAAAGAAGAATGGTCACCGGTTTATCAATTCCATATAGGTAAAGATACACCGGAATTTAATCCGCCCACATTGGAGAAAGTCTTGGCAAAATATACGTCTCACCACCCACGCGTATTATTGGATGCGGATGATTGGGAGGAAATTATAACGAAGAATAAAAATAATCCGGAAGCTCAGGCCTATATGGACAAAGCTTCCCGGTGCATTTCTCATCCGTTGAAGCATCTTCAGGAAGAGATAGATACAACAAATGTAGTTACATTAACCAATGTAGTACAGCGTGAGTCAGCCCTTATCCGCGAGAGCCGTAAGATTGTGGATAGAGAAGAAGCCAATGTGGAAGCATTGGTACGCGCCTATCTGCTGACGAAAGACAAGAAGTATTATCGTGAAGGCATCAACCGGTTGAGTGAAATCCTTTCCTGGCAAACAAGCAAATACTTTGCAGGTGACTTCAATCTATCCACTTTGCTCTCTATGAGCACATCGGCGTACGACGGGTTCTACAACCTGTTGTCTCCGTCAGAAAAACAGTTATTATTAGATAATATCCGGAATATCGGGAATAAATTCTATAATGAATACGTTAATCATCTGGAGAACCGTATTGCAGACAATCATGTATGGCAAATGACTTTCCGCATTCTTACAATGGCGGCCTTTGCCACAGTTGGTGAGATTCCGGAAGCATCCGTGTGGGCAGATTATTGCTATAATGAATGGATCTCCCGTCTTCCGGGACTGAATAAGGATGGTGCTTGGCATAATGGAGATTCATATTTTCATGTAAATATACGCACACTGATAGAGGTACCGGCCTTTTTCTCCCGTATATCCGGTTTCAATTTCTTTGCCGATCCGTGGTATAACAACAATGCTTTATATGTCATTTACCAGCAACCTCCCTTTTCCAAATCCGGAGGACATGGCAATTCGCATGAGGGACAGCGCACTCCGAATGGAGGTCGCGTAGGATATGCAGATGCGCTGGCACGCGAATGTAACAATCCGTGGGCGGCAGCTTATGTACACGAAATTATGCAGGAAGACCCTGATATTCTGTCGAAAGCTTTTGAAGCCAAACCGGCGGACTTGACCTGGTATCGTTGTACGACAAAAAAGGAGAGGCCTGCTTATAGTAGCAAGCTGTTGGAGCTGCCTCAGTCCAAAGTTTTCAGCCAGACAGGCACTGCACTGATGAACACAGACATAGGACATCACACCAACAATGCCATGCTCTCTTTCCGTAGCAGCCCCTATGGTGCCACTTCCCATGCTTTAGCTAATCAAAACGCCTTCAATACTTTCTTTGGTGGAAAGGCAATTTTCTATAGCAGTGGACATCGTACCGGCTTTACAGATGACCATTGCATGTATGCTTATCGGAATACTCGCGCCCATAATTCCATATTGGTGAATGGTATGGGACAAAAGATTGGAACGGAAGGTTATGGATGGATTCCTCGCTATTATGAAGGAGAAGAAATCTCCTACGTTGTAGGTGATGCTTCTAACGCTTATGGAAAAGTGGTTTCTCCGTTGTGGCTGGAACGTGGGCGCTTGTCTGGTACTCAGTATACACCGGAGAAAGGTTGGGATGAGAATAAACTGGATTTTTTTCGAAGACATATTGTTCAGCTGGGACGTTCGGGTTTGTTCGTTGTTTATGACGAACTGGTTGGTAAAGAACCGGTAGAATGGAATTATCTGCTGCATACGGTAGAACTGCCCATGGAAGTCGCTGAAGAGAAAGACGGATTGCGCATCTTAGGAAAGAACAAGGCAGACGGAGTATCTATAGCTCATCTGTTCTCCTCACAGAAAATGACTTATGCGCAAACAGACACCTTTTTTGTGGCTGCTGTTGATTGGAAAAAACGACTTGGCAAAACTCTCTCCAATCATTATCATTTTACAGCAACGACAGCTTCTTGCAGCAAAATCTGTTTTCTCAATGTGATTGATGTACATGGAAACAACCGTGCCGATGCTGTAATTAATCGTGAAAGGAACCGCATAACAGTAGAAGAATGGGTTATCGAATGTAATCTGGAAGGTGAAGGTAATGCGTTCTTGTATATAGAGAATAAACAGAACGGTGTTTCGCTGGACTTCAATTATGACTCAAACAAAGGTGCTACGACCATCATAGATCGGGTAGACGGAAAGAAAGTAGAAAAAAGGCTGGTTGATGCCTTACCGGAACTTGAAATATGATATCACTTTAAAACAAAATTGAATTATTGAAATAATATGGTAAAAGAAAATTCAATGAAGTATTTGGCTTGTTTTTCGTTGTTATGCTCTTCTATGGCTTCTGCCATCGAACGTCCTAACATCATCTACATCTTCACCGATCAGCAAACGGCCAGCGCCATGAGCTGTGCCGGAAATCCGGATCTGCACACTCCCAACCTTGACCGTTTGGCAGCGGCCGGTATACTATTTAATAACGCTTATTGTACAGCTCCACTCAGTGGCCCCTCACGTGGAGCTATGTTTACAGGGTACTATCCGGATGCAGTAGGGCTGTCTGTCAACGGATCACCGATGCCCGACTCTCTTAAGGCACAAACACTGGGCACTTTAATAAAGAATGCCGGTTATGATTGTGCCTATGGCGGTAAATGGCATCTTCCTTTACTCGAAGTTCCAGACAAAGAATATGGCTTCGACAATATATATAAACATAGTGATGATGGGCTGGCAGAAGCTTGTGCCGAATATCTCTCGCGCAAACATAAAAAGCCGTTTTTTTTGGTGGCTTCCTATGACAACCCACATAATATCTGCGAATATGCACGTCGTCAGAACTTCCCTTATGGAAATATTGATATACCTGATATACGGGATTGTCCGGGATTGCCTGCCAATTTTGCCAAAAACCCGTATGATGCTGACGTCATTGAAAGTGAAAGAATCAATAACTACAATGTATATCCAACCGCTGGTTTTACCCCCGAAGACTGGCGTATGTACCGATATACTTATTATCGCTTGGTAGAAAAAGTAGATAGAGAAATAGGAAAGATTATTGATGCCATCGATCGGAATAATCTTTGGGAAAATACAGTGGTAATCTTTTCCAGCGATCACGGCGATGGTATAGGTGCCCATCGTTGGAACCAGAAGTCTGCTTTATATGAGGAGATTATCAATATCCCTCTTATTGTAACGCTGCCAGGCAAGAAGAATGCAGGCAAAGTGTTACCCCAGCTTATTAGTAACGGTGTAGATTTCTTTGCCTCCGTGTGTGACTGGGCAGGTGCCAAAATGCCGAAGGGAGCAGCAGGAAAGTCTTTCCGGAAAATTGCAGAGGAAGGAAATCCGCAAGCTTTACATCAAGAATATATCATCACCGAAACACGGTTTGACGGTAGCAAGACGAGGGGCTGGGTAGTACGTAGCGAACGTTATAAATATGTGCTTTACGATAAAGGAAGATATCGCGAACAGCTGTTTGATATGCAAAATGACAGAGGGGAAATGAGAAACCTGATAATGGAAAACTCATATGGCCAGAAACTGCAAGAATTACGCGATATTCTTGAGAAATGGATGAGCATCTATAACGTACGTCCAAGTCGCCCGAAACTGCATGATGTCCCTGGGAAAACACTTAAAAATGTTCATAAGTAACGTTTGTCTGATGGCTTAATCACAAGGAGGAGTCGAAATGACCAATCAGTTTTATGCCTAGCTGGCATTGTTTAGGTCTCGTGTTTCTCATTCTGATATGAAGCTTGATTAAGAGATCTTTTCAGTGAAAGGTACCGGGCCCTATCAATCTCAACTTGGCAAATGTAACCCTTCGCTTGGCCATGCTGAAGTTTACAATTATGCTTCAAGTTTTAGAATTGAATATCATCGCTTGTATTGAATAGGTGTTAAGTAACTTCTGTTTATAGAATTTTCAAAGCCACCAGGCTCGAAGGCCGTTTCGGTACACAAAAACAGTATTACTCACTATCGAAAATTAAAGTACGGAACAGGAAAACAGAAATCCTATAGAGGAAGTTGTTAGGCTTCTTCCAAACGGATAAGATTTTAGCTCAGAGAGAGAAAATACAATAAAATGGCATATGAGATGGTAGGAGCAAATCATCTGCATATGCCATCTTACTTTTTTATGACATTTACTGAATATCCCTAATTAAGGGGCTATCTATTTTCGAATAGCCCCTTAATTAGGGATATTATTATAGTAAAATCCTTTTATTCTGAAACTTCATTAAGTTCACTGCTCTTTTTGCCTTTTATCAGTATGTAAGCGATAGGAGATGCAACGAACAGAGAAGACATTGTACCGAATACAACACCCAGAATCATGGCGAATGCGAAGCTGCGGATAGAGTCACCACCGAGGATGAAGATACACAGCAATACAATCAAGGTACTCAGTGAAGTATTGATGGTGCGTGCCAAAGTTGTATTCAATGAGTCATTGAACAACTGGAACTTGTCACGCTTCGGATAGAGACCGAAGAATTCACGTACACGGTCGAAGATTACCACCTTGTCATTGATAGAGTAACCGATAGCTGTCAGGATGGCACCGATAAAGGTCTGGTCGATTTCTAGAGAGAACGGCATCCAGCCCCAACAGATGGAGTAGGCACCCAGGATGATGATGGTATCACAAGCCAATGCGGCTACTGAACCGATACTGTATGCAATATTGCGGAAACGGATCAGGATATAGATACCGATGGCAATCAATGCAAGTACAACAGACCAGATGGCTGAAACCTTGATGTCGTCTGCGATACTCGGACCTACCTTCTGGGAACTGATGATACTTCCGCCCGTATGGTTTTCGCGGTCGATGAAGGTTTCCAAAGTGATGTTCTGAGTCAATACCGGCTTCAGAGTCTCATACAGATATGCTTCGATTTCAGAGTCGATGTTGTTACCTTCTTCTTCAATGCGGTAGTTCGTGCTGATACGCACAGTCTTGCCGTCTGTACCGATAGCGATAACGCTGACATTGGCATCGCCGAACTTGCTGGAGATAAGTTCACGAATCTGTTCCGGTTCCACTTTGTTCTCAAACTGTACCTTGAAGTTACGTCCACCGGTGAAGTCGATGCTCTGGCTCAGTCCACGGGTAGCGAGGAAAGCGATACATACAACTACGGCAGCTCCGGTGATGGTCAACCACAGCTTGTTTCTGCCCATGAAGTCGAAGTGTACGTTCGCCATCAGGTTCTTGGAAATCTTGGAAGAGAATGTCAGGTTCAGCAATTTGTCTTTGCCCATGAAATAATCATAGAACAGACGCGTCATGAATACGGCAGTAAAGAACGAAATCAAGATACCGATAATCAATGTAGTGGCAAAACCACGGATAGGACCTGTACCGAAGTTGAACAAGATAATACCGGTGATGATAGACGTCAAGTTGGAGTCGAAGATAGCAGAGAAGGCGTTGGAGTAACCGTCAGCCAATGCTTTCTTTACACCCTTGCCTGCACGGAGTTCTTCTTTGGTACGTTCGTAAATCAATACGTTGGCATCTACAGCCATACCCAGTGCCAACACCATACCGGCAATACCGGACATCGTCAATGCTGCTTGGAAAGAGGAAAGGATCCCCAATGTGAAGAACAAGTTCAGCACCAAAGCACCATTGGCAACCATACCCGGAATGAATCCGTACATAGAGCACATGTAAACCATCAGCAGAATCAATGCTACGATGAATGACATGATACCGGCATTGATGGAAGCTTGTCCCAGTGAAGGACCAACGATGTCTTCTTGTACGATATGTGCGGGAGCCGGCATCTTACCTGATCTCAATACGTTTGCCAAGTCTTTTGCTTGTTCCGGAGTAAAGTGACCGGTAATCTGTGAGTTACCACCAGTGATTTCATTGTTTACGTTCGGTGCGGAGTAAACGTAACCGTCCAGCACGATAGCGATGCTCTTGCCGATATTCTGCTTGGTGAGCTGAGCCCAACGGCGTGCACCGTCAGTGTTCATGGACATACTTACGGCAGGTTTACCGTAATGGTCGTATTCGTCTTTGGCGCTAACCACTACATCACCTTCCAGAGGCGCCTTGCCGTTACGTTCTGTAGAACGGATGGCATAAAGTTCGAAAGTCTGAGCTTTCGGATCATATTCATAAGGAGATACTCCCCATTTCAGACGCAAGTCTTTCGGCATTTCGGCCTGAACTTCCGGCATGGAAAGGTATCTGTTGATTTCAGCTGTATCCTTGTAGTTGGCATAGGCTACAACAGGACCTTGTCCGCTGGGGTTGACTTGCAAGATTGCGAACAGCGGGTGTTCTTTCTTTATTTGTGCAAGGTCAGCGGTTTGTGTCTTGTTTTCACCCTTTAAAGCAGCGGCAAGACTGTCGGCTGTGCTGGTAGCTTGGGCTACGGCAGGAGCTTCGGTAGCTGCGCTGTCTGCCTCTTCTGCCGGAGTTTCGCTTGCAACGATGGCACGCAACTTGGTGTCGGCAGCTTGCAGATAGGGAGTAACGTCTTTTGCTGTGTATGTTTCCCAGAATTCCAGATTGGCAGAACCTTGTAATAATTTTCTTACACGTTCAGGCTCTTTGATACCCGGAAGTTCTACCATGATACGGCCCATTTTGTCTTCCAGACTCTGGATATTGGGCTGAACTACACCGAAACGGTCGATACGGGTACGAAGTACATTGTAGGAGTTGTCAACAGCTGCCTTTACTTCTTCGCGCAATACTTTCTCAACTTCCGCGTCGGTAGATTTCTGAGTTACCTTGTCTTTTAATTGTTGGGTTGCGAACAGCTGTGACAGCGGAGCACCCGGAGCAAGCTTGTGATACTCTCTGACGAATAGGGTGATCACGTCATCCTGGCTTGTGGTAGCTTGCTTGGCGGCAGTGGCCAATGCTTGGTTGAATGCTTCGTCAGTCTTGTTGTCAGCCAATACTTTGATGACATCGGGTACGGAAACTTCAAGGATGACGTTCATACCACCCTTCAAGTCCAAACCTAAACTGATTTCCATCTCACGACATTGTTTCAGCGTCCAATTGCCGAAATACACTTTCTCATTAGCCAGAGAATCGAGGTAGTCCTGCTCTACTTTCACATCGCCTTTTGCAAACTCTTTGGCCTTACTTGTGTAATGGCGAGTTACAAAAGAGAAGGAGAGATAGAACACACACACCAGTGTGAGCAATATCGCAAAAACCCTTACAAATCCTTTGTTTTGCATGTTACTTTTAGTTTATTATGATTACTTTTTAATTAAATTCTGTTGCATACAAGGCTGCAAATATAGCTTTTTTTTCACAAATCTTACTTCATACCGCGATTTTTTAACATCGGGTCTAATTGAGGCTCAGTTCCTCTGAAGTTTTTATAGAGAGTCATCGGGTCTTCGCTGTCTCCTTTTTCCAGAACATTCTGGCGGAAGAGGTCGGCTGTCTGCTTGTCGAAGATACCGTGTTCCTTGAAAGCTTCGAAGGCATCGTTGTCCAGAACATTGGCCCAGAGATAGCTGTAGTAGCCTGCAGCATAACCGCCGATGATGTGGTTGAAGTATGTGGTACGGTAGCGGGGAGCTATTTCCGGAATCAGCCCCAGTTGGTCCATCGCTTCTTTTTCGTATGCAACGACATCAAGACCTTCGGTATCAGTCAGGTTATGCAGGTTCATGTCGAGGATGGCGGCGGCCAGCAACTCGGTAGTCATGAAACCCTGGTTGAACGTTTTCTGGTTCAGTATCTTTTCAATCAGGCTGTCGGGAATGACCTCGCCGGTCTTGTAATGCTTGGCATACATTTTCAACACTTCGGGTTCGGTAGCCCAATGCTCGTTGATTTGAGAGGGGAGTTCCACGAAGTCGCGTACGACATTGGTGCCTGAAGTACCTTTATACTGGCATTGGGTCAATAATCCGTGCAGGGCATGGCCGAATTCATGGAACAAAGTTTCCACTTCGTCGATAGTCAGCAGGGAAGGAGTGTCGCCTACGGGCTTGGTGAAGCTGCATACGTTGCATACCAATGGACGTATGCTGCCTTGTTGTTCGCGGTAATTGCTCATCCAAGCACCACCGCTTTTGCCGGGACGGGGGAAGTAATCTACATAGAAGATTCCTACTTGTGAGCCGTCTGCGGCTTTCACTTCAAACACTTCTACATCGGGATGATAGACGGGGATACCTTCGAGCTTTGTCAGCGTGATGCCATAGAGCTTATTGGCAACGGCAAAGGCGCCTTCACGTACGTTTTCCAGTTTGAAGTAGGGCTTAATCTCTTCTTCTTCGAGGTTATATTTCTCCTTACGGAGTTTTTCGGTGTAGTACCACCAATCCCATGCTTCCAGTTTCTCTCCTTTGCCTTCCTTGTCCATCAGCTTTTGCAGTTCGGCTGCTTCGGCTTTTGCTTTGGGGAGTGCATAACTCCACAAGTTGTTGAGGAAGTCCATCACGGCGGTGGAATTCTTTGCCATTGTATTGTCCAATACAAAGTTGGAGTAACAGTCGAAACCCAGCAGTTGCGCCTTTTCAAGTCTCAGGCGTACGATGTCGGCAATGATTTTCTTGTTGTCGTTCTTGTCATTGTTATTGCCGCGGTTGATGTAGGCCTTGTACATCTGTTCGCGTAGCGGCCGGTTGGCGGAGTATTGGAGGAAAGGCAGGCGGCTTGCATTATGGAGGGTAAACAGCCATTTGCCTTCCTGTCCGGTGGCACGGGCTTCAGCCATGGCGCTTTCGCGGAACCATTGGGGAAGTCCGGCGAGGTCCTCCTCTTTTCCTACATAAAGCTTGAAGTCGTTGTTTTCGTTCAGGATGTTGTTGCTGAACGTGATTCCGAGTGTGGAAAGCTGCTTGTTGATTTCACGCAGACGGGCTTGTTTGTCGGCCGGAAGATTGGCGCCGGAACGGATAAATTTCTTATGGGTTTTTTCCAGCAGCCTTTGTTGTTCGCGGGTCAGGCCGAGAGCATCTTTCTGGCTGTAGACAGCATCCACTTTCTTGAAAAGCTCCTGGTTGAGGGAGATGTTGTCTTCGTGTTCGGCCAATGTCGGAGCCAGTTTCATGGAAAGGGCTGTCAGTTCATCGGTAGTTTCGGCCTCCGTCAGGTTGAAAAATACACCGCCTACACGGTCCAGGGTGGGAGAGCTGTTGTCGAGGGCAACAATGACATTTTCGAAAGTAGGGGCTTCCGTATTGTCAATGATGGCTTGGATATTGGCGTTCTGCTCTTCTATACCTTTCTGGAATGCGGGTTCATAGTGCTCCAACTTGATTTTATCGAATGGAGGCACGCCATTGGGTGTTTGAAACTCAGTAAGGAACGGATTGCTTTCCGTCTGGGTGGCACAGGAGTACATCATACAACTTGCTGCTAAAATTAGAATACATTTTTTGAACATTGTTTTCTAAGTATTAAATGTTTAAGTATTAATTTTCAATATCTCTTAGTGATATAGCACCATATCGGATAGTGGTCTGACTCTTTGATGGAGCGGTCTACTGTACAATTGTAGGCTCTCAGGTTCTTGCTTGTCAGTATGTTGTCTATCCGGAAATAGAATCTGTTCTGGTTGTAGGAGATGCCCAGCCCCCGTCCTGATTGGGTGAATGCGTCGTCCAAATCCTGGGCGATGGTGCGGTGGGTATAGGAGATGGGGGTATCGTTGAAATCGCCGCATACAATAATGTAAGGATGCGGTGAAGCGGTTATTTCATGTGCAATAGTGTCAGCCTGCGGGGCACGGATGGCCGATGCTTCTGCCAGCTTGCGTATGAGCAGGCGTGCGCCGCTTTTCACTTTTTCCTTTTCGGGAGATTTCAGCATGTCTTCGTACACGACTTTATCGGCTTTGGTCAGCTTGTTGGACTCCAGATGATTGTTGATGAGGGTAACCGTGTCTTCCCCAATCTTGATTTCATAGAGTACCGAACCGTTGTATTCGCTGGGATAATCCAATATGCGTGACGAGAGAATCGGAAATTTAGAGTAACATGCTATCTTGTTGGTATGTCCCTTTCCGCTACCCACTGTGTTGATGCGGTGGTATGGATATGCCTTGAGTTCCCGCTCTACGTCTTTTTGCGAAAGATGCTTTGAGGATTGTACTGTGGAATATTCCTGCAGACAGAGGATATCGGCGCCACTTTCCTTCAAATAGGTCAATATCGGGTTTTTGCCATCTTGTTTGGCGGCACCGTCAAATCCCATAATGTTGTAGGAGAGCAGTTTGATACTTGTTTCCGGTAAGTGGTCTGTATGGAAGTTGATGGGCAGATAGGTGCGTATCTGCGAATAGCAGAGCAACATCCCTATTAGGGGCAGCAAAGCCGACCTATAGCGCTGGATGACCAGCCAAAAAATGAGGAAGCCGGCATTTATCATCAGGAACACGGGAAATGTCAGCCCCAGGCACGATTGCACCGGATGTGTGACCGGCTGGATGTGCGGACTATAGGCGGTGAACAGTAATAGGCCCGTAAATAAGGCATTGACCGCTAAAATCAGGAGAGCGACAAAATTACCGAGATGCTTCATTATAATAGTTGAAAATTGAAAGGTGAAAACTGAAAATAAGAGTGGCGGTTATATTCTCATTTTTCATTTTCCGTTTTCCATTTTCCATTGGTTTAACGTTTACTCGCGTCGAACAAGCTTTTCTTTTCCTCTGTAGTAAGGCTTTCGTATCCCGATTTCTTTAATTTGTCGAGAATGCGGTCTATCTCGTCGGATTGGGCTTTTTTCCGTGCGTTGTAATCATAATCTTTTTGTTTGCCAGTACCGTAGTGTACTTTCATTTTCGGCTTTCTGGGTTTGAAGTTGACGATGGAAACTAAGGTATCCAGACATTTGTTTATCCATGAGGTCAGGTCACTACCTTTGCTGAGGCTGGCGGCAAACCATACCCCTGCCAGCGCACCTCCTAAATGTGCGATGTGTCCACCGGCATTGCTGGAGGTGATGAACAGTAAATCGGTGCCTATAACGATGAGTGCCAGGTATTTCAGCCGGATGGTTCCGAACAGCAGTAGCCGTATCGGATAGTTGGGCTCGCGATAGGAGGTGGCGGCTACAATGGCAAGTACAGAGGCAGAAGCACCCAGCATGAAAGAATAGTCTGTCATGGGACGGAAATACGGGAAAATGTTATAGGCGGCCATATAGAGCAGACCGCCGCAAATTCCTCCCAGAATGTATACACCCCGGAGATGCTTTGCAGAGAAGAAACTCAGGAACAGTGCACCGAACCAGTAAAGCCACAGCATATTGAAAAGAATGTGCATGAATCCTGCATGCATGAACATATATGTCAGTAGTGACCATGGTTGCAGGATGAAGCGTATGACTGATGCCGGCAGTTCCAACCATTCGAATACGCCTGCTATGCTCCGGTTGAACAACTGGAACATGACTTCGGTTAGCGTAGTAAGTATGAATACCGCTACATTGATGTAAATCAGTTGGATATAAATGTTCCCCCTACGGAAGGTTTCTTTCAAATCAGTTATAATAGTAGCCATTTCCTCTGTTCTTTTTTCTCCAGTACATAATTAGGATAAAGCCGAATACCATACCACCCAGATGTGCGAAGTGAGCCACATTGTCTCCTGCACTGTTTGCAAATCCGGCATAAAGTTCAATCAAGGCATATCCGATAACAAAATATTTGGCCTTGATGGGAACCGGTAACGGGAAGATGAACATTTGCTGGTTGGGGAACAACATGCCGAATGCCAGCAGAATGGCGTATACTGCTCCCGAAGCTCCCACGGTAGTCATCATATTGAGATATTCCTCCATCGGGATGATGGCCATGCCAGTATTTACGCTGTCATAGGCGGAAAGTACTGTCTCATAATGAATATACTGTACCACCTCCTGGATAATTCCGGCTCCTATACCGCACACCAGATAGTAGAACAGAAATCGTTTTGGCCCCCATACCTGCTCTAAAATACGTCCGAACATCCATACAGCAAACATGTTGAAAAATATGTGCGCGAATCCGGCGTGCATGAACATATATGTTATCAATTGTGCTGCATTGAAATCTTCGGCAAGGAAAAAATGCAATCCCAGATATTGGGCGAGGTCGATGCCGTAGCTTTGGGCGACAATGGTGCCCAAAAACATCAGCACATTAATGATTAAAAGGTTTTTGGTTACAGTAGGTATAGTATTCATAATCTGTTGTTTCAATTCATTTTACAGTTCAAAAACAGTTGTCTGTTTTTGCTTTCTCCGGCAAAAATACGAATAAATTCTGTTCTATAACAGAAAAAGCAGATTCTATTCCTTCTTTTTCGTTGTTTTCCAATATTTTTTTAATGTTTTTATTTGATATTCAGAAATATTGCTCTATTTTTGTGGAGGTTTGTGATGAAAAGTAAAAATATCTTTTGTGTAACATATTAATTAATTTTAAGCATTATGAATAAGGCGGAACTTATTAGCGCTATGGCAGCGGAGTCTGGTTTGTCAAAGACTGATTCAAAGAAAGCATTGGATGCATTTATCGCGTCAGTCACTAAGGCAATGAAGGCCGGTGATAAAGTATCATTGGTTGGTTTTGGAACTTTCAGTGTGGTGGAAAGAGGAGCGCGTATGGGTATCAACCCCTCTACTAAAAAGCCTATCGAGATTGCTGCAAAGAAAGTTGTTAAATTCAAACCAGGTACGGAATTGACAGCTGAATAAGAACAGTATACTCAACATACAAAGAGGGGACGTTTTACAAAGAGCGTCCCCTCTTTGTATGTTGAATATCTTGTGAGGCCATAAAAACAAGCCTGCTTGTTTTGTACTGATTTCGGTTTACGCTATCTTTGCACGCAGGAAAATACATTTGAATCATGAATATAGAACAGAAACTGGTATCGTCCGTCATCGGCGGACTGAAAGCGCTTTACGGACAGGATGTTCCTGCCGCACAAGTGCAGTTGCAGAAAACCAAGAAAGAATTTGAGGGACATCTCACGCTGGTTGTATTCCCTTTCCTCCGTATGTCCAAGAAAGGACCGGAGCAGACGGCCCAGGAAATCGGTGAATACTTGCAGGCAAACGAGTCTTCGGTTGCAGCATTTAATGTCATTAAGGGCTTCCTGAACCTGACCATTGCCTCCTCTGCGTGGATAGAATTGTTGAATGGCATTCATGCGGACAAGCAGTACGGTATCGTGGCTGCTACTGACAACTCTCCATTGGTGATGATTGAGTATTCTTCTCCCAACACCAACAAACCGCTTCATTTGGGACATGTACGCAATAATCTTTTGGGAAATGCGCTGGCTAATATAGTGGCTGCCAACGGTAATAAGGTAGTAAAGACAAATATTGTCAATGACCGTGGAATTCATATCTGCAAGTCCATGTTGGCATGGCAGAAGTACGGGAATGGTGAAACTCCCGAATCATCCGGCAAGAAGGGAGACCACTTGATTGGCGATTACTATGTTTCCTTCGACAAGCATTATAAAGCGGAAGTGAAAGAACTGATGGCCAAGTTCCAAAGCGAAGGCATGAATGAGGAAGAAGCCAAAGCCAAGGCGGAAGCTGAATCTCCTTTGATGAAGGAGGCTCGTGAAATGCTGGTAAAGTGGGAGGCCAATGACCCGGAAGTACGTGCGCTCTGGAAGAAGATGAACGACTGGGTGTATGCAGGTTTTGACGAGACTTACCGTATGATGGGTGTAACTTTTGATAAGATATATTACGAATCAAACACGTACCTCGAAGGTAAGGAGAAGGTAATGGAGGGCCTGGAGAAAGGCTTCTTCTACCGGAAAGAAGATGGCTCTGTATGGGCAGACCTCACGGGTGAGGGGTTGGACCACAAGCTGCTGTTGCGTGCGGACGGTACATCTGTCTACATGACGCAGGATATAGGTACTGCCAAACTCCGCTTTGCAGATTATCCCATCGACAAGATGATTTATGTGGTAGGTAACGAACAGAATTACCATTTCCAGGTATTGTCCATCCTGCTCGACAAACTGGGCTTCGAATGGGGTAAAGGGTTGGTGCACTTCTCTTACGGTATGGTGGAACTTCCCGAGGGCAAGATGAAGAGCCGCGAAGGTACCGTGGTTGATGCTGACGACCTGATGGCGGAGATGATTGATACAGCCAAGGAAACCAGCAATGAACTGGGCAAGCTGGATGGTCTGACAAAGGAAGAAGCAGACAATATCGCCCGTATCGTTGGTCTGGGTGCCTTAAAGTACTTCATCCTGAAAGTGGATGCCCGCAAGAACATGACATTCAATCCAAAAGAGTCCATCGACTTTAATGGTAATACGGGACCGTTCATCCAATATACTTATGCACGTATCCAGTCTGTTCTCCGCAAGGCAAAAGAGGCCGGTATCGAAATCCCTGCCCAGTTACCTGCCGGCATTGAACTGAGTGAGAAGGAAGAGGGACTGATACAGATGGTTGCCGACTTTGCCGCTATTGTGAAGCAGGCAGGCGAGGATTACAGTCCGTCCATCATTGCAAACTATACGTATGACCTTGTGAAGGAATATAACCAGTTCTACCATGACTTCAGCATTCTGCGTGAGGAGAACGAAGCAGTGAAGGTATTCCGCCTTGCATTGTCCGAGAATGTAGCCAAGGTGGTACGCTTAGGTATGGGCTTACTGGGAATTGAGGTACCTGACAGAATGTAACTTTACGCAAGTTTCTTATAAATGAAAGCGGAGCGTAGCCGGATTGATTCTCGGCTATGTTCCGCTTTTCTGTTCTATGTTCTATTGTTGGCTTTGCAACATGTCCTTTATTTCTTATACCAATTTTTGTGGGTGCTTCCGTCCGATTTGACCCATTCGATGAAGTCGGGATATGTGTTGTATATCTTTACGCCCTCTGCAGGTATATTGAAATCTACGATGTTGGGGAGGTTGATTCCGAAGGGCATCAGTTGTATTTCCTCTTTATAGCGTGCAATATAATAGATTCCTGCTGAGGTGTTCGACACATCGTCCTGGGTATTGAAGAGCTTCATATCGGCTTTGTTGGTGGGCGGATAATTCACTAAGTGTACCTCTCTGTTTCTGTCGTTGACAAAAATGAACGGGTTGTAGGGAGGATTCACAGAGTTGTCTTTGGAAGAGATGTCTATCACTTCAGTGGTGACAGTGATTTTTTGTCCCAGCACTTTCTTGATATCGTTAAAAAGAGTGATGGTGGGGTGTGACTGTCCCGTTTCCATTTCCCAGCTGTCTGAACCGGTGACATTGATGCTCCTTACTTTGGACGGGTCGATATTGGAAAGTTGGTAACCGAATCCGCAAATGTAGCTCCCTCCATTGTGGATAGGGGTAAACTCATCCATAATTTTATATATCTTATCGTCCAGAGCACTTTTGTAGATGGTGGATTGGTATTCGACCACTACATCGTTCATGTCATAATCTCCTTCAGAGGGCCATTGGTCCTCATAGGTCAGTGTACCATAAACAGTATATTCCAGGTTGCTGGGCGGATCTACCGGAGGCAGTTCTGGTCCTTCAGGGTCAATGGCATTGGCTTCTGCTATCTTGACATAGAATGTGGCGTCACAGTAGTCGTAGTCTGTATTGTCTTCGAATCCGATGGCTACAATCTGGTTTGTTCCTCCATCGCGCAGGGCTACCACACGTTGTGCATTGTCACTGTTCATAGAACTGTAAGAAAAGCGGGTGTGACCGGTCTTCTTGATATTTCCGTTGTTAAAGCCCATTCCTTCCAGACACCAGCCTAGAGTAACGCCGGCAGGGAATTTATCTTCGAACTGCTGTGTACTTTCATTCCAATATTTCAGTTTCATTTCATGGCCGCAGAGTAGTCTGCCCGTTCCGCTTGACTTGCTGATGGGAGACGCATTAGGGAATGCAAGGATTTTCTGGACCGTACTTTCAGTAGGGACTTCGTTGGTCGGATAGGTGAAATATCCGATGGTATTGTTCCATCCGGCACCACTGCTAATGAATACAAGACTCACTTCCGTCGCTTTGGTGATTTTGATTTCGGATGTTGTGTTATTGTTGAGCCATTCCGGATGCATGACTTTTATTCCTTCTTTGGCCACCTTGGTATATGTTTTTTTGATGCTGTACAGAATTTCAGCCGGTGGCATACTCAAGATACTTTCTATATTGACTGGAAGACCATAAACATCCCAATCCGTACCCGGAATGAGTTTCCAATCGTCAGGATAGCTGTAGCCGCCTGCTGTCGTTGCCCTTGTCTTGGTTTGTAAGGATGCTATATATTCCGCCTGGTCAAAATTGATTTCTTCATTGGACACTGCTAACTTGACCGGAGAAACGGCACCGGGATAGTCACTGTAAATCCATATTTCCGTAATGTCGGAGGGGATGGTGATTTTCCCTGAGTACTGCCCTTTTTTGTCTGTGGAGGCTGCATAGATGGGGGAGAGCTTCTCATCTTTTATCCAAGAGTTGTTCTCTTCCTTCATGGGATTCTGATTGTAGAGCTCGAAAATAATGTAATAGTCGTTGGTGAAACCATAGTCGACGTTCAGTTTTACTTCTTTCGTCAGACTGAAATCGAATACCTCTGTGGGGTTCAACGGTGTATTCTTATCTCCTTGATACACGTCTTTTTCCATACAACTGCTGAATAGAGATATTGCCAGTAACAGAATGGAAGTTCTTTTGGTAAAGAAAATTTTATTCATACCTTTCATTTTTTGTTTGTTTGCTTGCTGTAATAGCCTTTAGTACAAATATATATATTTATTTGACATAGAAAGAAAATTTTCACTTGTTTCGACCTTCTTGGAGCTCTTTTATGAGAATAACGGTAACAACAACCTTAAATTGGAAGGGAAAGATGAAAGAAAAAAGAAAATCCTCCTTTGCCGGACAAAATATCCGGCAAAGGAGGATTTTGTATCATGTACTTTCATTTTACTTTTTCTTGGCTGTTGAAGTGGCCTTGGTTGTCGCTGCTTTCGTCGCCTTACTGGTTTTCGTTGTTGACTTGGCTGTGGCCTTGGTTGCCTTTGCAGTCCGCTTAGACTTGCCCGTATCCTTGTCGCTTTGCAGTTTCACAATTTCCAGACAAGCTTGAAGGTTCAGGTCTTGAGGGATGATGTCTTTAGGAATCTTGTAGTTGCTGCCTTTATAAGCGATGTAAGGGCCATAGCGTCCATTCAGGATTTCCAGTTCCGGTTCTTCCTCAAACTTCTTGATATGTTTTTGGGCTTCTGCTTCTTGTTTCTTTTGCAAAAGTTCAATAGCTTCTTCCAGCGTAACAGTCATCGGGTCCATTGTCTTGGGTAACGAGGCATACAAGCCGTTGTTCTGGATATAAGGTCCGAAACGTCCCGCACCTACGACTACATTCTTACCTTCGTACTTTCCGAGAGTACGGGGAAGTTTGAACAGCTCCAGCGCTTCTTCCAGCGTAATGGTCTCGATGGACATTTCTTTTTTTACCTGAGCGAAACGGGGCTTTTCCTCATCTTCGGCAGTACCTATCTGTGCTACTGGGCCGAAACGTCCGATTTTTACAGACACTTGCTTTCCGCTGACGGGGTCTGTTCCCAGAATCCGTTCGCCTGCCTTGTGGGCGGTTTTCGCGGCAAGTGTGTTTTCTACTGAAGGATGGAATTTTTTATAGAATGTTTTCAGAATGGCGGTCCATTGCTTGTCACCTTCGGCTATTTCGTCGAATTGCTTTTCGACGCTCGCAGTGAAGTTGTAGTCAAGGATGTCCGGGAAGTACTCTATCAGGAAGTCATTGACCACAATACCGGTGTCTGTCGGCATCAGTTTTGACTTTTCGGCTCCGGTGATTTCTGTATGGTTGTTGTCCGTTATTTCATTACCCTGCAGGTTAAGCACATTGTAGGTGCGTTCTTCACCTGCTTTTTCTCCTTTTATCACGTATTCGCGTTGCTGGATAGTGGAAATGGTAGGAGCATAGGTAGACGGACGTCCGATACCCAGTTCCTCCAATTTGCGCACAAGGCTTGCTTCCGTGTAGCGGGGAGGGTGTTGGGTGAAACGTTCGGTAGCAGTGATACCTTCATGTTCGAGCTTCTGTCCTTTTTTCAGAGGGGGCAGTAGGCGTGCCTCATCTTCCTGGGTTTCTACGTCATCATCGTATGATTCGCGGTAGACACGGAGGAAACCGTCGAATTTCACCACTTCGCCGGTTGCAGTGAAAGTCTCCGTCTCGTTGCTGATAGCAATGGTTACGGTTGTCTTTTCCACTTCGGCATCTGCCATCTGCGAGGCGATGGTACGTTTCCAGATGAGGTCGTACAGCTTTCTTTCCTGCGGGGTACCTTCTATCTTGGCATTCTCCATATAGGTGGGGCGGATAGCTTCGTGGGCTTCTTGCGCTCCTTTGGTCTTGGTGGCGAAGTGGCGGTTGTGTACGTAACGTTCGCCCATCAGGTTGGAGATGGTTTCACGGCTGGCGTTGACGGCAAGTTCGGAAAGGTTGACGGAGTCGGTACGCATGTAGGTTATCAATCCGGATTCGTACAGACGTTGCGCCACCATCATGGTCTGTGCCACGGTGAATCCCAGTTTGCGGGCAGCCTCCTGCTGCAAGGTAGAGGTGGTGAACGGGGCGGCGGGAGTTTTCTTCAGCGGACGGGTAGTGATGTCGCTGATGGTAAACGTAGCTGCTTTACAGCTCTCCAGCAATTTCCGGGCTTCTGCCTTTGTCTTGAGCCGGTGCGCCAGTTCGGCTTTCATTTCCACTGTTTTGCCGTCAGTGTCCGGAACGAGGAATACGGCGGTAACACGGTAGGATGCTTCGGTTTGGAATGCATGTATCTCGCGTTCGCGCTCTACAATGAGACGGACGGCTACGGACTGTACACGGCCTGCAGAAAGGGCAGGTTTCACTTTCTTCCACAATACCGGTGAAAGTTCAAAACCTACGATACGGTCCAGGATACGTCGGGCTTGCTGGGCATCGACCAGGTTGATGTCAATGTCACGGGGATTTTCTATCGCTTTCAGGATGGCACCTTTGGTGATTTCATGGAAGACGATACGTCTGGTGTGTTCCGGTTTCAGTTTCAGCACTTCGTACAAGTGCCATGCGATGGCTTCCCCTTCGCGGTCCTCATCGGAAGCCAGCCATACGGTTTCTGCCTGCTCGGCTTCTTCTTTCAGCTGGGTTACGAGTTTCTTTTTATCCGCCGGTATCTCGTAATGCGGTTTGAAGTCTTTGTCTACGTCAATACTGAATTCTTTTTTCTTTAAATCACGTATATGGCCGTAGCTGGAAAGGACTTTGAAATCTTTTCCAAGGAATTTCTCGATGGTTTTTGCTTTCGCCGGAGACTCGACTATGACAAGGTTTTTCTGCATAAATTTCTGTTTTTTAGTGACTCCCGCCACTGAATTCGCCCGCAAAAGTAGGAAAAAAAGATTCTTCCCACCTTATAATATAAGGAGAATTTAGCAAAAATGACCTTTTTTGTTCAAATTAGAGCTCCGGCTTGTGCTGCCCCTATTAAAAGAGGAAGCTTACTCCGCCTAAGAAACTGAGACCTTCTGAAGGGTATCCCCAGTAGTACTGGTAATCTTTGTTCAGCAAGTTGTTCACGCGCGCATACACGGAGATACCTTTGAAGAGTTCGTAACTGCCGTTTAGATAGAGATTGCTGACGGGGTCTGCCTTGTTGCCCTCCACGCCTTGGCGTGAGATGTGCTGATAGCCGATGCCGACAAGCAGTGGGGAGATGGGGCGTACCTTGAGATTGAGATTGCCTTCTACGGCCGGTTTGAAACTTACTACGACATCAGAACCGTCTGAGTCCGTTGTCCAATGGCGATAGACGGCATTGGCGGCGAGATAGAAAACATCCTTGTAGTTGTAGCTCAGGTCGGCTCCGGCGTAGAGGTTCTTGGTATCTTCTGTGAGGTAAACATTGCTTATCCCGTCGGACTTAACAGTCGGAGTGTCAATCAGGTCGTTTTTCAAATCTTGATACCCGCCGTATAGGTTGAACCACAATCCGCTGACCGGGCTTGCCTTGAAGCCGATGGCTGCGTTGAGCTGTTCGTAGGTATTGTCAAGCTGCTGGCTTGTAATGCCATAAGGCGTAATGGTTTCCAGACGGCGGAAATCGTTCTGTAGCCGTCCTCCCTTACCTTGTGCGTAGAGGATGTAGCTGTCCGAGAAGATGTATTGTATTTCTACGTCGGGAGCGGCGCGGAACTTCTTGCCGAAGCCGAAAGCCAGGTCGACGTGTGCGCCGAGACGTATTTTCCAGTCGTCATTCTGAAAGAGATAGTATGGATTGAAGTCTACGTCGGTGTGATTCTCGAAACGTCCGTCGCTGTAGAATGTATTGTCCATGGCAAAAGCCATGCCGATGGTCTGCTCATCGGAGATGGAACCGGTGACATCGGCTTTGGTACGCACGATATTTTCTTTGATATTGCTCACCATGAGGTCGTGTTGGCGCTGGTAGACCAACAAATTGGTTTCGGCACGGAATTGGAGAGGCATATCGTCGCTCGTGGAACTTACCCCGAAATGTACATCACCCGAAACGAATTTCTGCTTGTTGCTGACGAAGTCGGGCAGGAAGTTGAAATTGCTTTGGTTGAACTTTCCGGCAATATTCAAATCGACTTTGCTGAAGGCATGTACATAATCCATGGCAGCATGGGTACGGTAGTAGAATGAATTCCACTTCCCGCCATTATCCGGCAAGTCCAGTTTGCCATCCATGCCATCCATTGTGAATGTCAGGTTGAGGCGGTCTTTGAGGGATAAAGAGAAGAGGTAGTTGGCGCGTACATCGAGGTTACCGTAGTTACCGTATCCCAAGCGTACATATCCGGGCAGCGCTTTCGCCTGCGTCTCTTTTCCGGTATAGGCTTGCATGATACCTGCCGGGATATGGGTTGCCGGCATCAGGGTGGCGTCATATTCCACCGCCTTTTTGCTGACGGTAGGAGGTTCCACCTTGGGAAGCACGTTCACTTTGGAGGCATCCATGATGTCCGGATTATATTCTTGTTCCACGACTACCGTACGGTTCATGGTGGTGTCTTGGGGTTGTGTCTGGGCTTGTGCTCCCAAAGAGAGGGAGACAAGCATAGTTCCTGCGAGGATATATTGTATCTTTTTCATAATGTGCTATATTTCTTACTTTAATTTCTCCAGTCTTTCGTTAATCATGCTTGCTATATCGTCGTCGGCCTGGTAGTTCTGCTGCAGGCTCAATAGGTATTGGCGTGCATCGAGCTTCTTGTCCATGGCTACATATACATCAGACAGAAGGATGAAACTGCGTGCCAGCCAGTAGGCATGCGGTGTGCTCTGGTCGATGAAATTAAGGATTTCCTTTTCTGCAGGGGCATAATTACCGGCGTTGTACCATTGTAATGCCACCAGATATTTGGCTTCGGCTCCATAAAGGGTACGGGTGTCTTTGGCCAGCAGCTGAAGGTCATCCATTGCCTTCTTGTCGGCTTTCTGGTTGAGGTATGCCTTGGCACGGTAGTACAACGCCTCGTTCCGGAGCTCCGGAGACAGCTTGGCTTCGGCAAGCAAGGCTGTGGCGGCGTTGATGACTTCCGCATCATCATGCATCAGTGCTCCACAGCGCAGTACACCGATAGCGCCAAGCTGGCGGCGCTCTGCCGTGGTGGCTTTGGCCTGCAATTTCTTGTAGTCGGCCAATGCCAGGGCATATTGCTGGCGGTTGAACAGAATTTCTCCATGCATCAGCAAAGCCTCTTCAGAATATGGGTTATCGGGGTATTCCAGCAGTTTTCCGGCATGTTCCAATACCGCCTCGTCATCTTTCTGCTCTTTGCCTATGACGCAGAGGTAGTAGTGTGCATTCAGGCTGAAAGCGCCTCCCGGATAACTTTGCAGATAGCGGGTGAAGCTCTCTTTGGCAGGTGCGGCTTCGCCTTTCATATATACTTTTTCGGCAGCGATGTAAGTCAGCGAGTCTTGCTCACTGGGTTCGAAGCGGATTTCGCCCGGCATCTGGGCGGCGAGGGCGGCAAACTCGTCCACGCGGTTGGCATCTACGTAGATGGACTTCAAGTCGCGCATGGCAAGGCGGGCTTCCTCGCTTCCGGGATATTGGGTGACCACATGCTTGTAGGCTTCTATGGCACGGTCATAGTCATCGTTCTGGTAGTAAAGCAGACCGATTTCGGCGGCGGCTTTACGGCTGACGGGACTCTCGGGATACTTGCCGAGCAATTCGCGGAAGGCGGCGATAGCTTGGGGGCTGTTGTTGCTCTGTACGTAGGAGCGCCCTTTTTCGTAAAGGGCATTGATGGCATAAGGCGAATTGGGATATTTGACGGCAAGGCGGTCCAGTAAAGTAACCTTTCCGGAATAGTCTTTTTGCAGGCCGGCTACAAGGGCCAGCTGATAGTAAGAGTAGTCTCCGGCAGGTGTTCCCAGACTTTCTGCTTTTGTATAGTATTGCTTGGCCTCGTCGAAGCGGCGGACGTGCAGGTTGCAGTCACCGATACGGTTGTAGGCATCTGCCAATGCGGTCGGGTTTTCGCCTTTCTCCAGTTGGACAAAGTTGCGGAAACGGTTCTCTGCCGTCGAATAGTCTTTCTGGTGGAAAGCGATGTAGCCCAGGTTATAGTAGGCAAGGGCAAACATTTCCGTATCCCTCTGCCGGGTGAGTGACAGATATTCGTTGAAATTGCGGGCGGCTTCTCTCATCCGGTTCAGGCGGTAATAAGACTCGCCGAGCCAGTAGAGGGCGTCTGCCTTGGTCTGGAGGTTGTATTGTCCCAGCGTGACGCTTTGGTTGAAGTAACCGATGGCTTGCTCGAACTGTGTGTTGGCAAAAGACTGGGTCCCGAGTTGGAACAGAATCTTCTGCTTGGCTTCCAGAATGGCTTTGCTGGGATGGGAGATGCGGTCGATGGATTTGAGTGCGGCATCGTAGCTGCGTGTATTCATGTACACTTCCACCAGGTAGTTGCTGACTTTCTCGGCATAAGGAGAGTTTGGAAATTCGTTCAGGAATTTCTCAAAGACGGTCACCGATTCGCCGAAAGCGGAATAGGAGGTCTCGTGAATGCATAAGGCGTAGTTATAGGCGGCTTGTTCCTTGATTTTCGGGTCGGCATTGGAAGCGGCAGCCTGCTCGAAGGCCATACGTGCCTTGGTCTTGTCGGCCAGTTGCAGGTAAGCCAGTCCCATGTGCAGGTAGGCATTTTGGGAGAGAGCGTCGTTCTCGGTAGTCACTTCGCCAAGGATGGCAGGAACTTGAGAATACACGCCGCATTGATAATAGGACATACCCAGCATGTAGAGGGCATCTCTTCTATGAGTGGCAGATTCGGCATTGTGCTCCAGGTATTGCTCGAAGGACTTTATGGCTTCGTGGTATTTCCCGAAATGGTATTCGGCTGTACCGAGGATGCGGTTCAGCTCTGCCGTGTGCGTGTAGCTCAGACCGTCGGGGTGGGTTGACAAGGCATTTTGCGCTACAATTTCCGCCTTGTCGTACTGTTTCTTCAGCAAGTAGATTTCGGCGATGTAATAGGGGACCAGGTTCTTGTACTTGGCATTGTCCTGCAGAGGCAGGAAACCGCTGAGCGCTTCGTCATACCGTCCTTGGATATATCGGATATAAGAGATGTAGTAAGCACAGTCCGCTGCATATTTCCTGCTGGTGCTGCGCAGGGTCTCGAACCAGATGGCTGCTTCCTTTACATTGCCCGTCTTCAGATAGCAGGTGGCAAGGCGGTAGGTCATGTCGTCACGCTCCTCGGTACCCAGAAGGTCGAGGCGGGCGGAGTTGAACATGGCGAGGGCATCGTCATAATTGCCTTCGAAGAAATAGGAGGAGGCGATTAATGCATAGATGCGGTTGGCATGGGGAGTATCGGGATATTCGTCCAGGAAGGCACGGAGCAGGTCTATGCTTTTGGGGTCTCTGAGTTCGTATGCGGCGCATACCAGCATGTATTCCGCTTCCTGTCGCTCGCCCGTGTCGGGCAGAGGCTTGCCGTCTGCATTCATCTGGCGTACATAGGCTTGCAACGGGGAGATGGCGGCGGCATAGGCCTTTTGTTGGAACAACGTCTGTCCTTCCTGGTAGAGTCGCTTGGGAGAAGTACTCTTCTCGCTTGTTTGTGCTGAGGCGAGTAAAGGTGCGCAACAGAGTGCTGTGCACAATATTCGGGAGATTTTATGTTTCATTTTCTTTTGTTAGAATAGGTATTTTACAAAAATACGGGTTTTAACCCGGAAATGTTACACTTGTTTGGCTTTTTTAGGATATATACCATAATAGGAACGAATAATCATTCGCTTTTGTTCTTCCGTATGTCTTCCAGGAAGATACCCACTCCTTTGCGGATGGAGCCGAGCCCGAACTCTTCCGTACGGATATCTTTTAAGGGGAGGAAGAAGAGGTCTGCCGCGTCGTCCATCGCCTTGAAGTGCAAGGTGTCCTCCACCGTACAACGGAAAAACATATCCAGCGTGTGTACGGGGAAGCCGGAATAGATGTAGATGTTGGGCAGGGAGAAGAGATATTCGGCCTTTGCCACCTTCATGCCGGTTTCTTCTCTTACTTCGCGGGCAACGCCTTCCTCACCGGTCTCGGTCATGTCGATGAAGCCTCCGGGGAGGTCCAGCGTCCCTTTGGCAGGCTCTTTGGCGCGGCGGCACACCAGCAGCTCGTCGCGCTCGTTCAGTATCAAGGCGACGGTGGCAGAAGAGGGGTTGAAGTAGTAGACGAAACCGCAGTCGGCGCACTGCTTCGACTTCTCGTTATGAACTTCGAAATGGGCTGAACCGCATTTCGGACAATATTTGAATTGCGAAAGTGGATGTTCCATGATATTTTAGCCTTTGTCCGGGGGACAAAGATAATGGAAACCAGGTGTAGAATGAAAGGAACAGAGTGAATTTTTCGTATCTTTGGCGACTATAAAACCATATCGGATGAAAGATTTTGCTGCCATTGATTTTGAAACGGCCAACGAACAGCGTACCAGCGTTTGTAGTGTAGGAGTGGTTATCGTACGTGATGGAGAGATTGTGGACCATTATTATAACCTCATCCGTCCCGAACCGGAGTATTACACTTATTGGAATACCCGCGTGCATGGTCTGACGTTGGCAGATACCCGGGATGCTCCTATCTTTCCCGTTGTGTGGCAGGAAATAGCTCCACGCATTGAAGGCTTGCCATTGGTAGCGCACAACAAGGCCTTTGATGAAAGCTGCCTGAAAGCTGTTTTCCGTACTTACTGCATGGATTATCCGGATTATGAGTTTCATTGTACTTTGCAGACATCACGTCGCGTCCTGAAAGGATTGCCCAACTATCAGTTGCACACAGTGGCAGCTTGTTGTGGCTACCAACTGGAGCAACACCACCATGCATTGGCGGATGCGGAGGCTTGTGCATGGATAGCCAAACAAGTCATATAAAGGAGGAAGTTCATGTGGAATCCCGCTCCGTAGCTGTTTATAAAGCCAATCGTAATCCTATGCTTGCGTCATGATACACTTGGCTATTGTTGTTTCTACATGAAACACGGCATCTTCGTGGTGATGATAAATAGCATCCGCCTCGTAGACTCCGGTTTGAGCCATATTCATAGAAAGAGGAACACCATTCTTGAATGTTTCCGCTCATGTCATACAATCCCAATTCATTCGGTCTTTTTAAAGCCACGGGATGGGTGTGATGTTCACTGTTCCCATCATACCATGCAACTTCATCAATAGAATTTGAACCGGCGTATTTATACCCTTTGCTTTGATTTCCTCCTCGTGCCGCATACTCCCATTCTTCTTCGGTTGGAAGACGGAACTTGCGTCCGGTAACATTGTTTAGTCTTTGAATAAAATCTATGCAGTCAATCCATGATATATTCTCGATAGGAAGATTCTCCTCTTTGGATTCCGATTGATAGTTTCCCATAATCGCATTCCATAATTTCCGGGTAACAGTGGTTTCTCCCAAGTAGAAGTTCTGTATATCCACTCTTTTGTTGCTTTTTTCGTCACTATAGGCTTCGTGCTCTTGTTCTGAAGTAGCTCCCATCATGAAAGTTCCTGCTTCAACGAAACACATTTTGAATAAAATTCCTTTTACGTCAATTGATAGATATTGGTGGTCTGTCCTTTTTTGTATAACCGTGTTTTCCTTAGAAGAAGATGTACCGTCTTGAGGATGTTCATGAGGCTCCATTGCTATCAGGGACAGAAATTCCGTAATAGATTGTGGCCTTTGTTTGCGTGCTGGAGCCATACACTTTTCTATTGCAGTTGCTATTCTGGGGGCTATATAATCTGGAATTGTTAATCCTTCGTCTACAATGTCAGAAGCTTCGGGCGGTGTTTCTCCTGTCAGTAACTTATACATGGTAGCGCCTAATGAATAAATGTCTGTACTGGGCATGAACATGCTTGTACCACCTTGTCTATATTGTTCTATGGGGGCATAACCTTTACTGATTCCTGTAGGAGTGGTGCTCGTTTGACTTCCGTCTATATCATATCGTTTGGAAATTCCGAAATCTATTAATACGGCATCTTCCTCACCTCTGAGCAGAATGTTGGAAGGTTTGATGTCTAAGTGTAAAATCTTCTTTTGATGGATATACTGTAATGCTTTAGCTGTTTGGCAGATGTAGTTTAATGCTACCGCGGTGTCTAACTTCCCTTGCTTCTGTATTAACCTGTCCAAAGAGTCTCCGTCAATATATTCCATTACATAATATGCAGTTGCATTTTCCTCAAAAATGTCATGAATGCGGATGATATGCGGATTGTCCATCTGGGCAATGGTTTGAGCTTCTTTTATGAATTTTATTCGGAAACGGTCCACTATATCTCGACTACCTTGTGAGCCCAGAAGAACTTTGGAAGTAGTCTCTTCGCGTTCACAGTATTCTTTCATAAAGAACTCTTTAATGGCGACAGATCGGTTCAGTCCCGTCTGAAGCCCTAAGTAAGTAATGCCAAAACCACCTTGGCCAAGTACTTTTTCTATTTTATATTTGCCTCCTTGCAGAGATGTTTCCGGTAGTAGCTGCATATTCTTGGATTATTCTTGTAATATAGTGTTTTCTATTTGGTGATTTGTCTTGGAATGCTCTTTCTCCCCCTTTATAGCTTTCAACAGAACGAAAGAAGCGGCGTAGATAACGATAAAAAGTAATATGGCGAATGCAAGAATCTTGACAATCGGCAGCCTGCGCTTTTGTCTCTTATCCTCTTTAGTTTCAGCGCTCTTTTTCCCCTCTCTTTCGATTGTCCTTGTTCCAGCAGTCATGACACGGTTGTCCGGAACGGATTCTATAGGACTTTCTTCTTTGCCTTTTGCTTCTTTTGTATAATTATCCGGAATTAAGTCTAAAATATGAATAAGAAATGCAGAATGATTATCCCGGTTGTTTTCACTGACCTTGGTCAGGATTTGTATTTTTTCATCATCTGTTGTGTCAGGGTCAGAGAGGATATTCAGCAAGTCACTATCGTCAGTTTCCTCTAACATGCCATCCGAGCACATGAAGAAATAGTCACCGGGGCGGATGTCTGTAATATGTTTTATGTCTGCTTTAGGACGTCTTTCCAGGTTGGGTTGCATGGCACGGGTAATGACATTCTTCTGCTTTGAGGTTTTCATCTCTTCAAGGGTGATTTCACCGATGTCATATAGGTCGTTTATCAACGAGTGATCTCTTGTGTGGAAAATGTATCTTTCAGAAGGTCGGATATGATAGATGCGGCTGTCACCGATATGGGCAAGCAGGCATCCGCCACTATGAAATTTCAGAAGAGTCATGGTGGTCCCCATCTTTTTGGCGGCACCATTATCCTTTTGGTCTAATGAATCATAGGCTGCATTGAGCGCCTCGTTAAATTGCTCGTCTGTGAAAGCCCCTTCCGGTGAAGTTTGTGACAAGATGTATTCACTCATCGTTTGGCATACTGTCTGGCTGGCAACCTCACCCGACTCATGACCACCCATTCCATCGCATACGATAAACAGGCGGTCTTCTGCCGTTACTTCACCTGATACGGGGAAGATGGAATCTTCCTGATTGCTCCGTTGTCCCAGTTCGTAGATAGCTAAGGGGTTTAAAACATATTTCATATCCAATTTTGTTTTAGGTTTAAATGATTGTATCATCTTCAGAAAGAAGTATGAATTTCAATGTCGTATTCGACATTTTTATGATTTCACCTCCATGCAGTATGATACGGTCGCCATTTTCAATTAATCCAGAATTGATATAAGTGGCATTTTTGTTTTGAGCATTCGAAAAATAGTGTATATAACCACCGGTTTTCAGTTTGCGTACCTCAATAATGGAATGTGAACGGCTCATTGTAAGGTCATCTGTATCAATCTGTACAGTGGCGTTTGATGTTTGTGCCTTTCGTCCGATTGTATTTATTCCTAGGGATAAAGTATATATATGACTTGTGCCAATTTTCTGAAGTTTGCCGATACTCTGATTTTTTGAATGGTCAATGTGGGTTTCATCTCCCATGGTGGTGTCATCATTTTCATTTGGTGGAGTATATTGTTGTTTGGGAACTTTGTAGTCAATGTACTTTGATGCCTTTTTGCATACTGGGCATGGAATACTCTTGGTTTCCAGGCCTGCTATCTTTTTTATAGTCAGAACGGCACCGCAGTTCGGACACTTGATTCTTAATAATTCTGATTCCATTTGTTCTATTCTATTATTGTTACCATATCATTACCGGCATAGAATCGCTGAACTTACCCCACATGACAGGGTGCTGCTTGTCCCTTGACAGCTTTTTTACCCCTTGGCTGACAAATTCGAAAAGCTCTTTAGCTGTGATGATCCGATCACGGTTTATGTCGGCTCCGCCTCGTAGTCCCCGTTGCAGGCATGTTGTGAAGAACCCGTTTTTCATGGAAGGAGACTCTATAGAGACTTCATTTTCACGGGAAGAAAGGAACAGCATTACTTTTAACGAAGAGGGGGATATATTCGATGAGTTTCTACGTGGTTCTCTCATCTTTCCAGAGAAACATGCATCTGCAAATATCATTTTGTTCTTGGCTGCACTTTTTGCCATTGTTTTCTTGATGTCTTGATAAGTAATCATTGCATCATAGCCCACAAATCCACCTTTATATCCATGACCACTAAAAAAAAGGACAATGATGTCTTTGGCTGAGGCTTTATTGAAAATTCGCGTCATACTGCTTAATACATTACTTCGGGTGGCTTGTGCATTGGTTAATAATATTGTTTCTGCTTTCTGATTTTTCTGATATATCCATTGTATGGTCTCTGCATCTTTGGCAGGCAATGTTAAATCATTCTCTGTGCCGGGATAGTCTGCAATGCCTACGGAAACTAAATATATATTCTGTGCCAGGCTTTGCAGGCTAAACAAGCATATGCATATCAGTGAAAATAATATCCGCTTCATTCTCATCTTGTCCGTTGATTAGGCAAATCCGCTGGAGTCAGCATCATTAATATAATCAGGCATATCTGCCAGATAATCATCCGAGGGTATTGCATCCATCTGCTGCTGCAAATCGGCAACTTCCAGTCCTTGGTCTTGTATGTTGTAGACTTCATTTTCGCTGATTACTCCATCTCCATTTACATCGGCTCCCATCAGGT
This sequence comes from Bacteroides sp. AM32-11AC, assembly GCF_003603515.1. Lineage (NCBI taxonomy): Bacteria > Pseudomonadati > Bacteroidota > Bacteroidia > Bacteroidales > Bacteroidaceae > Bacteroides > Bacteroides sp. AM32-11AC. Next base: position 294,841 of record NZ_QTNH01000003.1, read on the forward strand.
CGAAAGTGCCGTTATGATCCACATCTACCACATAAACTTCTTGTCCGTTTATTTCCAGTTGTCCGATGGTAACCATCGAGCCGTCATCCATGGTTTCATCACTGATTCCTACAATCTGAACTTCATCTTCAACGTGTGCATTTTCATGTTCCACATTGACTATTTCCGGTTCTTCCGTTGCATGATGTTCCGCTACATTATGGCTCTCTTCTGTAGCGTGTTCTGCTGTCTCGTGATTTCCCGAACCACTTGCTCCATAGGAAACGCGGCTTCCGAATTCTGCCCGCTGTTCTGGTGTCATGTCACTCCATTCATTGGCGTAATATGTACCGTATACGCCACCGTGCCATTCAAAGACTCCTCCCGGTCCTACCTCCTGGCGCGCTGCTGCAAAGGCTTCGCTGAAAGACATATCGTCACTGACTGTTGCAACCGGTAACCCTTCTACAGAGATGTGTGAGTCTGGAGAAACGGGAGTAGAGCCATGGCTTGTTGCTGACTGGCTGCCGTGGCTGGGAGCGTCACTGTCATTGGCGGCACTGGAAGAGCTGGTGAAAAAGGTACTGGCGGCACCTAATAAAATTCCAGATATGCCACCTATTGTTACATGTTTCCATGAACTGTCTTTTTTCGCAGGCTGTTCCTTTGAGGTGCTCTGGTTGTTGTTCGGCAATGTTTCTTCGTTGTCGTTCTGTTGCTGGTTAAGAATGGTGTCTTCTGAGTTCATAAGGCTGATATTTTTTAGTATTAATAATGTCTTTTCATATAGAAAACAGCTGACTGTCTTCTACAATGGTATCATCACTGTATATAGCATTGTCCAGCAAAGGAATATCCATCGTTTCTCCTGCTACCCAGTCCATGACGTCTTGCATATCTGATTGAAAGATATCTCCTTCGTCTGGATATTCAATGTCTTCGATGACAATTTCATCATTCTCCGTACTGGCCATGTCTATCGCTTCACTTTCAGCCGGAGAAAGAGGGTCTATGGTGTAGGCTATGTCTGCAGTGACGGGATCTGATATTTCTATAGATACAGTTTCTGGTTGTATCATCTCATCAGTGCTGCTTTCCTCTACAATTTCCAGTGTCTCGTTGTCTTCATTAGAGTCAGTTTCCCATGCTCTTGTTGAATAAGCTGCTGCTGCAAAAGCCGCTCCTCCTATTGCTGCTCCCGTGCTTGCGGCTACTCCAAGATTCTTAGCGTATTCTGATTCTGAGACTTTTAACTGCTTCTTTTCCATAACCAATGTTTTCTTTTATGTTTCAAAGATATTGATTTGAAATGATAACCTATATAAGGATTTGTGTATATTACATGAAATGCGGTGATTCTTGTATGAAATAACCGTATAGGTGGTCATTCTCAAGCTGATGAGGTCGTTTTATTCATCAAAGAATGTTTTTGCTGTAGAAGTGACGTGGTTCTTGACTTTGCTGATGGGTATCACAAAGGAGGGAGCGCCTGCTGCGTAACTGGCAATTTCATAGGGAGCATACGAGAAGAAAACACCATCTTTTGTAATCCATGGGTCTGTTTCGGGCAGAGGGAGGTTGTTGATATTGTATAATTCGTTGTTCAGTTGAAGGTTGTCCATCAGCTCGTCATCGGTCACTACCCCGAAATATTTTTTCAAACCAGCTTTTATGTCGTTTTGTATCGCATAAGGGCGCATAATCATGTCTTTTGAGAATTTTTTCCCATCAATTTTCCGAAAGGTGACACCTACGGCAAAACCATATCCATGAGCGCCACCGGCATATGCGTAGCAGTCTTTGATATATGTGATGATTTTGCTTGTCTCATTGGCTTTTTTTATATCTGTGGTTGAATAACCGTCTTCTTCATTGTTGTCTAACCCTTTCGTATAATATGCAAAGAATGTCGCACCGTCGTTCAAGTCGCCGTCGTAAGTTCCTCCAAGTTCTTCATTAATCCACTCTCTGATGTTTTGTAACAATATGGCATTACCTGAAGTGGGATAGTCTATATTCAGCTTGTTGGTACCGGTAGAGGAATCTACCTCTTTGGAGTACCTTTTTGTCTTCAAGTCATTATTTGACGGTGCTTCGTTTAATGGTTCTTCATAGGGTATGGGCATATTATCCTCTGTAACGACATCAGGCATATTTACTGCACTGCTTTGATTCATGACATAAATAACACCAATCACTGCAGCTACTAATAAGGCTATAAGAAGTGTTTTGCCAACTATGGAAGATCGTTTCTTATCTTTCTCCTTTTCAACAGTACCGGAGAAAATTGTTTCTTCTGGAGCGGCTTTTCTTTCATGTATTATCGTAATGAATTGTTGTACCGAAGCCGGGCGGCTTTCTTTTATTGGTTGCATGGCAGTTCTGATTGCCTTGTCAATCCAGGGAGATATGGTAGAGGGTAATTGTGGGAGTCCATGTTGTGATATGTCTATAGCACTGGGTGGCGTTTGCCCTGAAATCATTTTCAGCAGAGTAGCTCCAAGAGCATAAATATCCGATTGTGGTGAGAAATTGTTTACGCCGCCTGTATTGTACTGCTCCAAGGGGGAGTATCCATGGCTGATACCAACTGGAGTGGTTGTTGTACCGTCACCAGTTTCAGGATCATACTGCTTCGATACGCCAAAGTCAATTAAAACAGTTCTATGCTCCTTTTCATCTATCATTATATTGCCAGGCTTGACGTCTAAATGGTTTATATGGCGCTCATGGAGATAGCTTAAGGCTTGTCCGATACTATCAATGATGGAAATGGCTTCCGTCTCATCAATTTTCCCTTTGGCATTAATTTCTTGTGCCAACGATTTTCCAATGATATATTCCATGCTATAGTAGGAAGTGTCATTCTCCTGAAATACGTCAAGCACTCGTATAATATTCTTGTGATTGAGGTCTGAGATAATCTTAGCCTCTTTTAGAAATTTCTTTTGAAACTTCTCTACAAATTTTTTCTTACTGGTTGTTGGCACTGTTACTGTGCCCGACACATTGTCACGCTCACAATATTCTTTAAAGAAAAACTCCTTTATAGCGACTTTTTTGTCGGTTAGCGTTTGGGTGGCCAAATAGGTGATGCCGAACCCTCCTTGTCCTAAGACTGTTTCTATTTTATATTTTCCTCCTTGCAGAAGAGTTCCGTTTTGTAATTGCATAATCTATAAGATTTATTGATGTGTTATATGGTTGATTGCGAGTAGTAGTATGATTGTTGCAGAAAATAAAATCGCATGAAGCTTCTTTCGAGGTGATAACCAAAATATGAGCAAGTCTGGTAAGATGACAAGGCTTGTTATGGTGATAATTCCTCCTACTCCTATGTTGGGTCCAATTATTAGCATTAGAGTCATGACTCCAGCAAAGATGGCCATAAAGCTTTCTTTTGCTATGCTTATGACCTTTGCTCCCTCTTCAGGGGGCGTTTTATTAGAAACTACTGTGAGAACAGTTTCGTTGAAAGAAGGAATTTGGGAAGTGATGGCCCTTTGAAGCCTTGAGAACATGCCATGCCAGTTTTTGGGCAATTCATCGGTGCGTAATTCATCTAAAGCCTCATACTCCACCTTTATATCTGCATAGGATTTTTTTGTAGAGAAGAGGGAGAATCGCATGCGGTAAAAAATATCTGGTGCATTATCCACTTCATAATTGAATGAGTCATAAGCTGTTTGTAAACTTAACTCTCGTAGGTTTGATAATAGTTTTTTGAATTTTTGAGAGGTATATGGATAAGTATAAGTCTGTATCTTGGTTTTTGGTATAGTGAATGCTTTTACGGTAAGTGCAATAGAGTTTGCGGTGATTATAATATCTGTAGAAAAATTTCTATCACTTCCCATGAATAACTTTTCTAATGATAGGGTTATTTTGTTTGTTTCCGGCAAAACTATCAATGAACTATCTTCAATAAGAGTGGTGTCTTCTGCATGACTTCCTTCAATTTCCTGGATAAAAGTTTCTACAGTTTGTGTTCTTGCATTCTTTTCTGGTTTCATTGCATGCCGTATGGCAGTAATGGTCTTGTTACTGATGTTTCTTTCTTGCAATTCGGCTTCCGGAAAGCCATAGTTCATAATATTAGAAGCATTGGGAGGCGTTTTTCCGGTCAATGTTTTAAATAATGTAGCTCCTAAGGCATAAATATCGATTGTTATAGGAAAACCTTCTCCATCGCGATAACAGCTTTGTTCAATTGGGGCATAGCCTGGGGTGCCATATCCGATGGCAGTACTTGTTTCAGGTTCTCCTTGTGAATTGTATTGTTTGGAAAGACCGAAATCGATTAATACTATAGAACCATCTTTACGCCGCATTATATTCTTCGGTTTTAGATCAAGATGCAACATCCTATTGTTATGCATGAATTGCAGTGCTTCCCCTATTTGACGGATGCATGTCAAAGCTTCTGATTCGGAGAGACCGTTTTCTGCTTTTATATAAGAATCAAAACTCCCGCCTTCTAAATATTCCATTACGTAATAGCAAGTATTGTTTGCTTCAAAAGCTTCCAGGATGTCTACAATATGTGGATGTTTGAGTTTTGAAAGATTCTTGGCTTCCCGAAGGAATTTTGTTTTATATTCTTTAAAAGCCTTTTCATTGGAACAAGTTACAGTAGTGCCCTCCCTACCATTGAAATTCTTCTGAAAAAATTCTTTTATGGCTACTTGTGTATGGGTATTTAGGCAACCTAACTCTCCTTGAAGTTGTATTGAAGCAAGATAGGCTATACCGGAAGACCCCTGGCCTAAAATACCTTCAATCTTGTAATTGTAGGAATTACCAGATAGAATAGTACCTTTTCTTAATGATTGTTGAGTTCCTTGCATATTAACTTTGAATTTTGTTTTAAATGTTGGTCACTTTGAAACGGGACGGACAGAACATCCAAGATAGCGAAGGGTGAAGCTTAGCTGATATTGGGTGTTGCTGAAAGAAAGGTAGTTTGAATATCCCGTGGAGTATAAAGTCCCTGACCAATAATAGCCAAAGTTTTTTTGACTGCCAATGTTAGTGCCATAGCGTTGACCTACTGCTGGTAAGAAAATGTAATTTCCACTGGGGCCTGTTATCATATACCCATTGCTCCCTTTATATGAAGTCCATTTCCATGAACATTTCTCGCATAATTCCAACACTTCATTTTTTGTGGGTAAACGCCAGTTTTCTCCCCATTTAATGTGAGCTATATCATAATTGGTGCCGCATATATTGGAGGGTGGATTGTTGTTGGGATAATCAGTATTATTTGTAGATGTATTGTTTCCTGTTGGGTCTGCCCAGCCATATAAGCCTCCATAATCTTCCGGAGAACTTGCACCTACATTCCAACTTGCCCATTTTACACTTAATCCTAAATCAATTGGTTGGGCCGGAAGATTAGGGATTGGATTTTCTATTGCAACTGCTGTATCAGAGTTCTGAGCAGGCACATTGTAGCTTGTTTTGTTTATTACAAAAATAGAGGTTACCAACAATATTAATATTGCAATAAACCATATTTCCCGGTTTGAAAGATGATTGGCTCGTTTGGGAGGAATGTTGGGTGAACCCGGTTCTTCTTCTGCCTTTGGGGAGATAGAGGGAATTATAGTTGTTTCAGATTCTTCTTCATTATACTGCATTGATGGCTTATTGTTATTAGTCAATAACGATAAAAATTCATCAATGCTTTGTGGACGGTCTCTACGGCGCGGTTGCATGGCTTTCTCAATTGTATCGGCCGTTGATTGGGATATACTCGGTGGAAGTGGAGGAAGCCCGTCGTCATTCACATCACTGGCATCAGGTGGAGTCTCATTTGTCAAGAGCTTGTATAAAGTTGCTCCCAAAGAATAGATATCTGTTGCAGGAGAAAAGGTGCTGACGCCTCCTTGCTTATATTGCTCCATTGGAGCATACCCGGCACTGATGCCTATAGGGGTTGTACTGGTTTGATGCCCTTCACCGTCATAGCGTTTGGATAGTCCAAAGTCTATAAGGGTGGCGTTGTTATTATTGTCTAACAATACATTCCCTGGCTTTATGTCAAGGTGGTTCATTTGGTGCTGATGAATAAACTTTAAGGCATCAGCCAGCTGGTAGATATAATGGAGGGCCTCAGACTCTCTGACTGCTCCATTCCTTTTTAGATATTCTGCAAGAGAGCCATTTCCCATGTATTCCATTACATAGTAGGCTGTCCCATTTTCTTCGAACACATCAATGATACGAATGATGTGAGGATGATTCAGCCCGGCTATCATCCGGGCTTCCTTTACGAACTTCTGGCGGAAACGTGCTACTAATTCTTGACTGCCTTGTGAACCGACTGATACATGGGAAGTTGCAACGTCACGGTTGCAATGTTCCTTCATGAAGAATTCTTTAATAGCTACCTTGCGTTCTAAGGCCACTTGTGTGGCAAGATAGGTGATGCCAAAGCCGCCTTGTCCCAAGACTGTTTCTATTTTATATTTTCCTCCTTGGAGGAGAGTGCCGGATTGTAATTGCATAGCTTTTTATTTTGGTGGAAATTGAAATGGTAATCTATATACAGATAGCGATTCTTGTATGAAATAATCGTATAGAAGGAAGTACCTGCTATCTCTACGCGAACTCTATTACTCATTCTCAAGTTTGCGTAGATTTTTTTTGGCAGTTTCACTTCCTTGTTCTGCAGCTTTTCGATACCATTTTATTGCTTCTGCCTTGTTCTTAGGAATACCGGGTTTTCCATATTCGTATATTAGCCCTAAATTAAAAGATGCACTAGCATTGCCTTGTTCTATTGCCATTTTATACCACTTTACTGCTTCCAAGGCATTTTCTTTCTCGTATATATCTCCTAGTTGTTTTAAGGCTTCAGCATCCCCTCTCTCTGCAGCCATTTTATACCATTTTATAGCTTCTGGGTCTTTTTTTCTGGCTCCATTGGAATATATCTCTCCTAATTTTTTTTGGGCTTTGATATCTCCTTGTTCTGCAGCTTTCTTATACCACTTTATAGCTTCGTCTATATCTTCTGGAATGCCTACCTTGTAGAAAAACATATTGCCTAGTCTATACTGTGCATCCACATTTTCTTGTTCTGCCGCTTTCTTATACCATTTTGCAGCTTCTACCCTATTTTGAGAAATACCTTGCCCATAATCGTACATATATCCCAATTTATATTGGGCACTTGCAATGCCTTGTTCTGCTGCTTTTTGATACCATTTTATTGCTTCCGAATAATTTCGCGTAACATTAAGTCCCGTATAATACAAGTTCCCCAGTTCATTTTGGGCTTTTGCATTTCCTTGATTTGCTGCTTTTTGATACCATTTTTCAGCTTCAGTAGCATTCTTTGCGACATCCCGACCAAGAAAGTACATTCTTCCTAACTCATATTGGGCCTCTGTATTCCCTTGCTCTGCTGCTTTGGCTGTTTCCTTAAAACCGTTCTTTTTCTTTGGAGGCATATTGGCACTCATGGCACTCAGGTTTGCTGTTTCGGTGTTTTGTTGCGCAGGGCGTTCTACATTCCCGGTCGCTGCATTTTCTTTTACATGAGAATTCGGGTTTATATTTTCAGCAGATGTGCCTGCATGTACTGTTACTGATGATGCGTTATCCGGTTCAGAATTTGTTACAGTGTCTGTTGCGGACAGCCATTCTGTTTCTGTATCTGTATCGGAGTTGGAACCTGTTCTGGAAGTAATATAGGCTATAATTCCTCCAATAGACAGAACAGCTATTAGGACAAGAATAATATATTTTTGATTTTTGGGGTGGGGCTGGGAAGATATGTCGTCACCTGAAGGCATAGTCTGTTCTTCATTGGCGGATGTTTGGATAACCGTAGCTTCCTCCAGCGTTATTCCTATATCTTCTTTGGGAGTTGTTTCCGTATTCTTATTTTCCAATATACTTAAAAATGCGGCTACACTTTGCGGTCTGTCTTTTTTCATAGCCGACATGACTTTTGCGATACTGGCTATTAACGAATCGCTTACTTGACGTTTTTGTAGCTCATATGCAGGAAAACCGTCATTCAATATTTCTGAAGCCTCTGGTGGACGGATTCCCGTCAACATCTTATACATAGTTGCACCAAGCGCATACACGTCCATCGTTGCCGGGAAGTCTTTACCTTCATGATAATTACTCTGTTCTATCGGTGCATATCCGGGTGTGCCGCTTCCCACTGTAGTGCTTGTTTCCGGTTTCCCGTTTTCATCATATTGCTTGGACAAGCCAAAATCGATAAGTACGGCTTCCTGATTCTTACGGAGCATAATATTTCCAGGTTTCAAGTCCAGATGAAGCATCTTATGAGCGTGCATGTAAGATAGAGCGTCTCCTATCTGTTTGGCATACATAATGCTTTCTGCTTCCGTCAAGCCTTTTTGTTGTGTGATGTATGTATCCAGATTTCCTCCATCTACATATTCCATGGCGTAGTAGACTGTGTTGTTGGCCTCGAAGTATTCCAGCACTTTAACGATATGGGGATGGTTCAGCTTACTCAGGTTTTCGGCTTCGCGCGAAAACTTCTTTTTGTAGTCATAATAGACCCCTCCTCTGCTTCCACAAGTAACAGTATTTTCTTCTCGTCCATTGATGTCTTTCATGAAGAACTCCTTGATGGCAACTTGTATGGTTGTTTCGAGTTCACCCAATGCTCCGGAAACTTTGACTTGGGTCATAGCCAAGTAGGTGATGCCGAAAGAGCCTTGACCCAATATCTTTTCTATGGTATAGGTATGTGATTTACCATATAAAATGGTATTTTGTTTAAGTGCATAATTATTTATATTACTCATATTATTAAGTAGTTGATTGTTTGTTATTATTTATGTTACAATTGTAACAAATCTCTGAATTAAATCTATCTGCTGGAGAAGATGCAAATTTGGGAACTCGTTCTTCAAGGCTCTTTCTTTTTTTCTTTCTTTGTTGCTCTTCTTGCTTTTGTTTTTCTTCTTTGGGGATAACAGGGCGAATGGGGAGTGCAACATTATTGGGCATAACCCTAACTGAATCTTTCAATAGGAAAGCGCGTCCTCTTTTGAATTTGACAAATCCCCCTCCTATTAAAGCTACGGAACCAGTCCAATAATATGCTATGGAACCGCGATTTTCTATATTTTGTCCGTTTTTGATACCGACAGCAGGCAGAAATATATTGTTGCCGTTGGGTCCGGTAATTTTGTATCCCCCTATTTTTTGGTAAGTGGTCCATGTTATCTTGCACTTATCTCTAAGTTCCATGAATTCTTTTGCTGTTGGCATACGCCAATATTTCCCTAATTGAGTTCGGGCAATATCATATTCCGAGCCACAAATATCATCAAAATCATAAATGTTAATAGAGGTAGGTCCACTGCTGGCTGTTCCCGTGGAATCTCCCCAGTAGTATAAATTCCCATATTCTTCAGGAGTTGAGGCACCGAGATTCCACCCGGCCCATCTTACACTTAAACCTAAATCTACAATTTGATCTGTTGAGATTTCATTGTGTTGAACATTGGTTCTTGTTTGCCCAATTTCTGTATTAGAGTTCTCATACCGAATAGATGAATCATGCAGAGCCGAATTATTCATAGATATAGGCGATGTAAGTATAGCACTGTCGGATACAGTACTGTCAAGCCCAATAGCTAAAGAGTTGTCTTGTGCGATATTACTCGTCTTGTTGGTTCTGCTGAGCCAAATAGTACATAATATAAGGATTAGAGCTATAACTCCCCAAAGCCATTCTTTTTTGAATAAGAAAATTCGTTGAGGCTTTGGAATGGAAGAAGGATGCTCTTTTGCTACAAATTCATTTTTAGGGGTATCTAATATTGTAGTTTCATTTTCCAAACCAGGTTTTATCCCTTCATTCAATAATGTGAGAAATTCATTAATGTTTTGCGGTCTATCTTTGCATCGAGGTTGCATTGCACCTTGTATGGCCTTTCTTATCAATGGACTTATCTTTGTTGGCAATGCTGGCAGTCCCTCGTCATTCACATCACTGGCCTCTGGCGGTTGTTGGCTTGTCAACAAATAAAACAATGTTGCTCCGAGAGAGTAAATGTCTGTACCTGGTGAGAATGTTTTTACTCCACCTTGCTTATATTGTTCCAAAGGTGCATATCCTTTGCTGATACCGATTGGCGTACTACTTGTTTGGTTACCGGTGTCATCATAACGTTTGGATATACCGAAGTCTATTAGTACAGCTTCTCCATTGTTCCGAAGCAGAATGTTGGATGGCTTTACGTCCAGGTGCATGGTTTTACGGTGATGAAGATATTCCAACGCATCAGCTATCTGGAGGACATAACTTAATGCTTCAGAATCGGACATTGCTCCATTGGTTTCAATCCGTTCTTTTAAAGAACCGCCATCTATATACTCCATTACGTAATAAGCTGTGTCATTTTCTTCAAATACATCATAGATGGATATAATGTGTGTATGCGCCAATCCTGCAATGATTTGGGCTTCTTTGATAAACTTTTGGCGGAATCGTTCTACTAACTCCCGGCTACTTTGGGTACCCATAATGATATGTGAAGTCTTCTCATTGCGTTCGCAGTAGTCTTTCATGAAGAATTCTTTGATGGCTACTTGACGGTTCAATCCGGTCTGAAGGGCTTGGTAAGTAATTCCAAAGCCACCTTGTCCCAATATGGACTCTATCTTGTATTTTCCTCCTTGAAGGAAAGAACCTGATTGTAATTGCATAGTTTTTTATTTTGGCGGAATTTAAAATTAAAATAATGCAAACTATAACAGTTTATTCTGATACGGGGCGAACGGAATTTCCCTCCTTACAATAGTCGCTGTACAACGGACTCCAGCCGTTAATACTGAAGACGAGGCTGGAGGCGCTACTAGAAGTGCTATTAGCTGTCTTTCGTGTTCCTGACCAATAGCGGCCATTTCTTCCTCGACCATATACCGTTCCACCGTAAGCGTAGCAGTATCCTGATGCAGGGAGGAAGATTCGATTTCCATTCGGTCCTGTTACCATATAGCCTGCAACTTTTTTGTATTCAGTCCATTTCCATATACATTTATCAGATAATTCTTTTAATTCTTGCTGTGTAGGTAGCCTCCATTTCTCTCCCCATTTAGCACGAGCAATGTCATATTGAGTGCCGCTGATGTTGAAAGGGGGAGTGCCACTGAGAGAATCGCTACTATTTGTTGCTTTTTTTTCTCCGGTCGGGTCCGCCCATCCATATAGTCCTCCGTATTCTTCGGGAGAAGATGCTCCGACATTATAGGCTGCCCATTTCACACTCAAGCCAAGATCTACCGGATTGTTTTCAGTTGGAATTACTTCCGTAGCAAAGGCTTCTTCTTTAAGAGGAGTGGTATCACTTGGTTTTTGAGTAAACCAGACAACTGTTGCTAACAAAAGTGCGACGACAACCCCTATAAATATGGGTAACTTGTTACTGCTGGAGGGCTGTTTTTGGGGAGGCAACTTTTCTTTCTTGGCAATGATGGTAATATCCTCTCTTTCCGGTTTATTCAACAATTCTAAAAAATCTTTTATGCTTTGTGGACGTTGTCTTTTGGGTTGCATGGCAGCACGAATCGCTCGTTCGGTAGTTGCCGATATGTTTGCGGGTAAGGCTGGTAGTCCGTCATCGAACACAATGTTGGCAGCCGGCGGTGTCGTTCCTGTCAGCAATTTATAGAGTGTAGCACCTAATGAATAAATATCTGTAGTTGGTGTGAATATTTGCACTCCTCCAGCTACATATTGTTCCATTGGTGCATATCCGGTACTGATGCCTACCGGAGTAGTACTGGTCTGTTGCCCGCTTTCATCGTATCGCTTGGATAGTCCGAAGTCTATCAACACTACTTCTCCCTCTTCTCTCCGCAAAATGTTTCCAGGTTTCACATCCAGATGGCTCATCTGCCGTTGGTGGATATAGTTCAATGCTCCTGCTATTTGATGGATGTAATGCAGCGCTTCCGTTTCTTGTAGTGCACCGTATCGCGTCACATATTCTTGCAGAGAACCTCCTTCTATATATTCCATCACATAGTAAGCTGTGTCGTTTTCTTCGAACACATCATGTATACGGATAATATTAGGATGGTTAAGTCCGGCAATGGATTGTGCTTCTTTTATGAATTTTTGCTGAAAACGAGCTACGAGTTCACGGCTTCCTTCCGTCCCGATGGTAATGTGTGACGTATCGGCGTTGCGGTTGCAATACTCTTTCATAAAAAACTCTTTGATGGCTACCCTACGGTTTAGTCTTGTTTGCCATCCTAAATAGGTGATGCCAAAGCCGCCTTGCCCAAGTATTCCCTCTATTCTGTATTTACCCTCTTGTAGAAGGGTGCCCTCTATCAACTGCATATCAATCAATTCCCTTTCTTTTCCCAGTTATTCAGTACTTGTTTCAAGTTCTCTTTCTTTATTTCTGCCATTTCTAATTGTATCGTTACGAGTTGGGAACGTAAATCCAGGCAGATAGAGTCTTGCCGGTCATTTAATCTCTCCATTGTCTCAGTGGAGACATCATTGTAGGTGGCATTCCGCTTTTTGTCTTGTTCCTGTATCTTCTTCTGAAGAGACTTTTCTTGAGCACTCAAAGCTTTTAGCCTGACGGCCTGAATTGTGTCGTTATTACTGCGTACATTTTGGGGGTGGAATGTGGATGCGTGCAGATTACTCATGATACAACACATCAGTAATAGGCACGAGGCGATTATAATATTTTGCGGCTTCATTGTTTCTGTATATTTAGGGTTTATCATATTTTGAAAAATCTTTTACTCCGGATAACATGCTTTTCCCCAGCATATTAGTGGGTTCCACTATTGAAGGTATCAGGGCATATTCGGGTGGGAATCCTTCGGGAGTGTTGGCCGAAACTTCAGCATATTCTCCTTCTGTGGAGCAAAGTGCCTCTTTATAGGAACTTAGTGCTGTTTTGGGGATGAGCAGTTTGATTTTCAGCTTGCCGGCAATTTTTATCAGGAATACTTTTTGTCCGTTGAGCTCTGCGGTGGATATCGGTTCTGTTCTGCGCATGATGATTTGCTCCAGATGTTCCATTTGGGAGAACTCCCGGTACGAGAGTATCTGTAATGAAGTAGGCAAATCGATTTGGGTTATATTGGGACAATCGATTAAAGCCTTCCAGCGTATAGCAGTGGTACCTTCGGGAATACGTATCTTTCCTGAGCGTCCGCGGGGGCAACCTAACAGAGTTGTTTTGTCTTTGTTATAGAGTATTCCGTCTATGGAAGTAAAGTTTGGATTATTGGCATCCACTTCTATGCTTTGCAGCTGTTTCAATGATTTCAAATTCTGCAGGCTGGTGAGCTTTGCCGGGATGACGATGGAGGTCAAACGGTCACTCCAGCGGAACATTTTGAGGTTCACTTGTGTCCAGTCGCTGCCCAACGTTACCTGCCCGATTGCTGTACACCGGAAGAATACTCCTTCACCAAAGCGGACGCTGTTGCCGGGAAATACGATTTTCTCTAATCCGCTGCAACCTTCAAAGGCAAAATCGCCTATGGACGAAAGCCCGGAAGGCAGTACAATGCCTTTTAGGGAAGCTGCATTGCTGAATGCCTTCTTGCCAATGCCGACAACACGGTATATCGTGTTGTTGTGCTTTACCCTTGCCGGAACGGATATCTCACCGGTATACAGAGAGGGTTGGGGGGCAGAGATGTTCCCTTGGTAGGTAACTTCCACATGTTGTTTCTTTGCATCTACAATGTTGAAGAAGAATTTCTCTCCATTTTTTCCGGTGACGGTGAAATCGTGTGCGTAGAGCAGGGAGGTGCTTCCCAATAATAGGATGAATGTGATTATATTTATTCGTTTCATAGCTTTAGCAAATATAGTGTGATGAATAAAATTAGGCCATGTAGCCGGTTACGTCGGCATCGTTTATATAGTCGGGTATTGGGTCATTGTCTGCCAGCAATGTAGCATCCTCGTTTACGCCGGTTGCTTGTGTGGTTGCCATAGACAATCCTTCCATGCGAATGCCTGCCTCTTCTATATTGATGACCTCATTGTCTGTAATTATTCCATTATTGTCCATATCTGCCACCATGGCATCTGCTATTCCATCCCGGTCGATGTCAACGACAAGAGTTTCTTGTCCGTTGACAATAACACCGGCTATATCCATTTGCGAGCCGTCTTCACACGTAACCGTTTCATAGGAGACCACACTGATGGTATCTTCGTTATGCGGTTCATCGTTGCTGTTTCCGGGCATGATAGGTGTGGCAGGGGTATCAGGCTTCTGAGGGGCAATTGGCTCATTGGTTAAAGGTACTTCCGAAGTTACTGTAGGGGTATCAGTGTGGGGAGGCTGTACCAGTCCTTCGGTGACTGGCTCTGTTGCAAAAGCTGTCTGGGCCATTGAACCGGCCGCTACGCCTATTGCAGCTCCGATGGATGAGCTGGCGCCATTTTGCCAATTGTAACTTTTCTGTTCCACATTTTTCTGTGTGGAATTAGTGCTTTCCTGGTTTGTTTTTTTAGTCTTCATAGTTGCTCATTTTTAATGGTTTATAACTTATTCTGCAACAAAAATATAAAGAGAGGCATACAATGGCAAATTTCAAAAAGTATACTACATAAACCCTGCGGTTTAAGGTATCAATCCCTCATTTTTCAAGGGATTCTTACTTCTCGGTAAATTTGGATTTGCAATAGGGACAGCTCGTCATCTTTTTCAGGTCGTCATACTGTTGATATCCCATGAAATGATGGCATTCCGGGTTGGGGCATACATAGTCCTTATGAAATTTCTTATCAAGGTCGTCCAGAAATCTGGGAAGTGTAGAAGATGACCGGTAGGTTATCACAAAGAAATAGATGGCCAATAAAAGTCCTGCAGAATATAGAATGACACGCAAAGCCGGCAGGTCGGCAATGCCCGGAATAAATCCGCAGAAAATGGCAGACATGGAAAATACGCCTGTTACAGAACGGATTGCTGCAGACTTCTTTTCTTTTATCTGTATCTGGAGTTTGGTGTCGTGAAATTCGTCCCATACTTCTTGTAGGTGACGGATAGAGAACGATTTGGGTATTGATGCTCCCAGCCCTTTTATAATGGCCGCTATATCCATGAAGTAACGGTCTGCCCCCAGCTCTATGCGGTCTTTTCCGGAAATGTGCTTGGACTCGATTTGCACACCATTGACGTAAGTGACGTTTTCGGGTTTCAGATTGGTAATGATATAGCCTCCTTTGTCATCGGTCACCACTTTACAGTGCTGGCGGCTGACGGATTTGGGTACGCTGTTGGCGTTCCCCCAAAAACGGTCTTGGTTGTTTATGCTGATACGCAGGCGGGATGCACCGGCTTCTCTTCCTATGATAAGTTCCATGGCATTATTGTTTTTATTATGCAGATTTTATATTGAGGAATATTTCTTTCAGTTTTTTCAGTGCTTCTTTGGAAATCTCCAGTTGAAATGCAAATGATGAATAGTCACTTAAAACGAGTCGCTGTTTGATGACATTTATCTGGTAAACATAGTTCAGATTAATGATGAACCGTTTGCCGATACGGGCAAAGCAGCGTGCCTTTTCTTTCAGTCGCTCTTCAAGGACTTTTTCGGTCTGGGCTAAATTCAGGCAAATAATACCGCGTAGCTTGTTCGTAAGTATTATATTGGTGTAATTTCCATCGGATTCAAAATATACAATCTTGGAAATGTCCAATCTAAGAAGCTCATCGCGTGAATTGAAAAACAAGAAGTTGGTTGTCGTATCCATTGTAACTTATTTATTATTTTTTTTTAATGTATCCTCTTCTGTATAGCTGTTTGATATTAACCCGATTAGAGGAATTTTTACTCGCTTTTTGTACTTTACATCTTCAATAATGATGTCACATAAAAAGTAACTTATATCGATGGTGATTTCTATTGTTTCAGGAGAATATCCCAAATAATCCTTTAGCGGAATGATAAAACGTCTACTGTCTATTTCCATAAAGTAGGAGTCGCCGTCTCCGGGAAATGTGACACTGCGCTTTAAAGGGAAGCTGTAGAAATTGCATAAAAAAGAGCATTCTCTGACATGATTCTCTAGTGTATACCCCGCCAATACTTTAAAAGGCAGACAATCAAGGAAGGCAAATGAACTTATCTGGCCAATAACAGATGAATACCATATAGATAGGGCTTTAGGCAAGAATTCCCAGTATAGTTCTAAATCGGTCATAGGTATGGCGGGAGATGTTACATCATATTCTTGTAAGATGTGCTCTTCAGTAGTTCCCACTCCGGAGTATTCGGCCTCATAAAGGCCTTCTCCGTATTCGGCAATGCAGTATTCCTCTTTGGAGCAGATGCAGATAGGCATGTCATTTGAATGGATGATGCAAGGTATCGCTGAGGCGATATGGATTTCTTCAGTAACCCGTATCTTTGATGTTTTATCGTTGTCAAAGTACTTGTTGATAAATCTTAAGACATCAAAATAATGGCATAGACTTTTCCTATATGTTATGACCTTGAAACGGCTGTCTTGTATAGACTGGCGATTTTTCTTGATGAATGCATCCAGTGAGGTGTTGAAATGTACAATTACCGGATTTATGGGCTTTTCTATTATCTCTTCTACCAGTGTTTTTCCTTCCAGGGGCAGTTCATAAATATTGTCATTCAGAAAATAAACCAGTTTGTCATTTTGGACGTAATAAAAGGCAATGCCTTGATATGTGGCATGCTGCTTATTGTAGGAAGTGTGTTTGGCGCTTTCATCAGTATGGGAGTTCGTAGTGCTATGGGTTAAAGCCACGAACTCATTTACTGTTTGAGGGCGCTTTATCCTCATGGGGGCCATTGCTTTTTTTATGGCAGATATTGTTTGCGCGCTTATGTGCTTTTGCCGCAGCTCTTCTTCTGCAAATCCTTCATTTAGTATTTCAGAGGCCTTGGGCGGGGTCTTTCCTGTCAGCATTTTAAAGAGAGTGGCCCCTAAAGCGTAGATATCCAATGTGGGCGCGAGTATTTTCCCATATTCTTGCGAACCTTGCTCTAAGGGGGCATAACCGGGAGTACCAAGGCCAATAGTAGTGCTTGATTCCGGTTCTCCGTTTTTGTCGATTTGTTTGGATAGCCCAAAATCTATCAGAAACAAAGTGTTATCTGTACGTCGCATGATATTTTTAGGCTTTAAGTCAAGGTGCAGCATCTTTTGGGAATGCATATATTGCAATGCTTTTCCTATCTCCTCTACATATTGTAGCGCTTCTTTTTCCGGCAATCCTCCTTTCTCCAATATATATGCATCTAGACTGCTCCCTTCGATATACTCCATTACATAGTAGTAGGTGTTGTTCTCTTCAAAAGACTCTAAAACCTTAACGATGTTTTGATGGTTGAGGCGAGCTAGGTTTAAGGCCTCTTTTTTAAATTTCTTTCCATATTTGTATGCAATGCTATTGGGAGATGGCTCATAAATATCTCCTGATGAACTTCTGGCACTTACATCTTGTAGAAAAAATTCTTTGATGGCTACGGATACATTGCTATTCAAGATGCCTAATTCGCCTTTCAGGCAAATTGAAGCCAAATAGGTTATACCGAATGCTCCATGACCTAATACACCTTTAATTTGGTAGTTGTAGGAATGGCCATGGAGTATAGTTCCACAAGATAAAGTGTGAATGCTGCTTTGCATGAATCTATATGTCTGTCTAATTGTTGCTGATACTTGCCTCTTGTTTCACTGTGAAAACATATGATTGGGCAGAGTCTTAGCCGTTCAAAGTTATAGAACTTGTTAATGAATTCAAAAGCAAGAAATGTGGAAACTGTACTATTATGCATATTTTATGGTTATGTGGCTGTAATATGATGTTAAGTGTGACAAACTTTTCTGCTCTACTCTTCTGGGACGGATATTTCCTACAGTTGAACACAAGAGGACTGTAAGCTGGAGTAAAAGGGACGGGCACTTCTTGGCTGAAATACCTGCTGTTTGTCATCCGGATATTTGTAGTTTATAGTTGCGCACAGTTGTGGAACGCTTTCTTCACAGTTGTGGAATAACTTTCTCATTAATGTGAAGAAGGCGTATCACAACTGTGCGCAACTGTTTTTGATGTGGTGTTGGCGTAGGAAAGTACTCTTCTCTGTGCAAGGAGGACCTGCTTCTTGTATAAGAGAAGCCTGCTTTTTTGTAAGAGGACACGGTTATGTAAGCAAAATCTGCTTACATACTTGCATGGTGGTTGCTTACATAACTTAATGCTCTGTGCAGTAGGTTGTTATATGTGTCTATGCAAGCATGCAAGTAGAATGTGCGATAAAGTTATAGTATCTTGAGTTATAGAATAGATTCTTGTTTGTGGATTTATCTTTTGCAAAGTCTTGGAATATACTGCCGGAGCACTGATGATAATGAAAAAGAAACTTTTTAAATTGCCGATTTGTTCTTAACTTTGTCAGTCGGAATATCAATAAACAGACTGAAAGATGAATGTAAGAGGAATATCTATGTGCTTGCTATGTGCCGGAGCGCTGTTTGTGGCTTGTGGTAGCAAGAGGGGAAAGACTGTGGAAGTTGCTGGACAAGCCGATACGGTACATGTCGTTGGTGATGATAAGGATAAGCATGGCTGCATTGCATCTGCCGGATATACTTGGAGTGAGGCTCAGAAAGACTGTATCCGTCTGTGGGAAAAAGGAGTCCGTATGAACGCTGTGGATGATGCGGAGAAGATGTTGTTTCTGGTGTTCAGTCCCGATTCTACCCAAGTGGAACTGTTCTTTTCGGAAGAGGAAATGCCGAATGAGATTCTGGAGCGCCGTGGCCTTCCTGCGGGGGGATATGTTTGGAATGTGGAAGATGATGATACAAAGAATGTGCGTTTGGAAGATGGAAGATGGACGGTCAGCCAGCGCGGTCGGCTTATTTACCGGCAGGTGGAAGAGGCTGCGGGGAACTAATATGTAGAGAGATGGAAGATTTGAAGATATTGACAGAGTCTGTCTGCTGCATAGCCCGTGAAGCCGGATATTTCTTGAAAGAAGAGCGGAAAAACTTCAGCCGGGAAGCGGTACGGAAGAAACAACCCCATGATTATGTCTCTTATGTAGACAAGGAGTCGGAGAAGCGGGTGGTGGCTGCGCTTCGGGAACTTCTTCCCGAGGCTGGATTTATAGCCGAGGAAGGTTCTGCTGTCTATCACGATGAACCCTACTGTTGGGTAGTGGACCCGTTGGATGGGACAACGAATTATATTCATGATAATGCTCCCTATTGTGTCAGCATCGCTTTGCGCGACAAGGATTCTCTGTTGCTGGGAGTTGTTTATGACCCTTGCCGGGATGAATGTTTTTATGCCTGGCAGGGAGGGGGCGCTTATGTGAATGGAGAACGGATGGAGGTCTCGTCTGTCCAGCAGGTGGAGGACGCCTTTGTAGTGACGGAACTTCCTTATAATTCCGACCGGTATGCACGTACCGGTGAGCATTTGATTCATGAACTTTACGGACGTGTGGCAGGCATCCGCATGACCGGTTCCGCTGCGCTTGCCATCTGCTATGTGGCTGCCGGACGTTTTGATGCCTGGCTTGAGGCGTTTATCGGCAAATGGGACTTTTCTGCGGCGGCGCTGATGGTGCTGGAGGCTGGTGGAAGAATCACTGACTTTTGCGGTAGTGACGACTTTTTGGACGGACATCATATCATTGCTACTAACGGACCGCTGCATCCGTTGTTCTTGAAGCTGGCAAGCGAGGTCTCGCCATTATAGCAAACAAGGCGATGGAGTGTATTGCTCTGTTGCCATTTTTTTTAATACTATACGATGAAAAACATAGTTAAAACCTGGTTCTTTTCTTTTGTCCATCTCTTTTTCCCGCGTCAGTGTGCCGTGTGTGGTGCTATCTTGCAAGAGGGTGAAGAGGGTATCTGCATGAAGTGCAATATGGATATGCCCCGGACAAACTATCATCTTCGTAAGGACAATCCGGTGGAACGTATGTTCTGGGGGAAGATACCTCTGGAACATGCCACATCTTGTTTCTTTTACCATAAAGGGAGTGATTTCCGCCGCATTCTCCATCAGTTGAAATATGGAGGGAGGAAAGACCTTGGCGAAGTGATGGGGCGGTTTATGGCGGCAGAGTTGTCGGCAGCCGGCTTCTTCAGTGATGTGGATGTCATAGTCCCCGTTCCTCTGCATCCGCGTAAGCGGAAAATGCGCGGATACAATCAGAGCGAATGTATAGCCCGCGGCGTTTCTGCTGTCACCGGTATTCCCATGGATACTGCTTCCGTTGCCCGTATGAGGCATACGGAAACGCAGACCCGTAAATCCTCTTATGAACGGTGGGAGAATGTGGACGGTATCTTCTGCCTGCGTCGTGCTGATGCTTTTGCAGGGAAGCATGTACTGATTATAGATGACGTATTGACTACCGGTGCCACCACTACGGCTTGTGCCGATGCGCTCAAGGAAGTGGAGGGTGTGCGCATCAGTGTATTGACACTGGCGGTGGCGGCCTCATAAGTCAGAAACGATAACGGCCGCCTGCTACGATTGTTCCGGTATATCCTACTCCGAATTCTGTGAAGAAGGCAAACCGGCTTCCGTATTCGATGCCTAAAAAGCTGAACTGATAAGCGAACTTTGTCTTGTGAAAGACTTCTCCTCCAAAACTGTTCCGGAGGAAATAGGCACCGAGCCCTGCTGAGGTATACAGAGAGAATTTGGGGCGGGTAAACCAGTGCCACCGGAAGGTGGGAAGAACATACAGATACCTTCGGTTGTCTTTGGTGTTTTCATCCAAAGCTTCGTAAAGGCTGCTGGCTGTCCCTTTGTTGCCGGTTATTCCTCCGGTTACTCCCAGGCTGATTTTGCGGTTGAATCTATAAATGTAGCTGATATTCAGGGCACCGTAGTAGTTTGTCTTTTCGCGTGTATAAACTCCGAAACTCAGTACCGGAGCGAAGCACTCCTCGGCCATGCTGTTGGCATCGGTAATGGGCAGGAAACCATAGCTGACGGAAAATTCATGGTGCCGGAACTTTTCTTGGGGCAGAACGGGTATGTCTTGTGCTTTGCAAAATGTACATACAGTCAATCCGATGATTAAAAAAAGTTGGGCTGTTCTCATCATAGTTGTATTTTTGAATTAAATTTCATGGTTCTGCAAATAAAGACAGAAGGTCGGGATAAATTCCCTATAAATATTCCACAAATATATGTTAATTTCATGAAAGATGAAAGATTTCCGTTTGTTTGTTAAGTGCGGCTGATGGAGAAAACAAAAAAGGTTCGCCTAATTGACGAACCTTTTTGCTCTTCCTCTTGGACTTGAACCAAGGACCCTCTGATTAACAGTCAGATGCTCTAACCGACTGAGCTAAGGAAGAATGTTGTTTTTTCTCAAATGCGCTGCAAAAGTAATAGGATATTTTGAAATATGCAATATCTTTGCAAAAAAAATATCGAAGATGGATAAAATAATTGGGTTGGGCAATGCTTTGGTTGATGCACTGGCAATCATTGAGGATGATAATATTTTGACGGAGATGCAGCTCCCGAAAGGAAGTATGACTCTGATTGATGAAGATAAGTTCTTGAAAATTAGTGAGTATTTCAGCCGGATGGAGACGCATCTGGCTAACGGAGGTTCTGCCGGAAACGCAATTCGGGCAATGGCATGCCTTGGTGCGGGTACGGGATTCATCGGAAAAGTAAGCAATGACTTTTATGGTAACTTTTTCCGGGATAGTCTGCTGGAGCATGGGACAGAGGCGGATTTATTGCTTTCCACTACCCTTCCGTCCGGTGTAGCCTCTACTTTCATTTCTCCTGATGGAGAGCGCACTTTCGGCACTTATTTGGGGGCGGCTTCTACATTGAAGGCGGAAGATCTTTCGCTGGATATGTTCAAAGGATATGCTTACCTATTTATAGAGGGGTATCTGGTGCAAGACCATGATATGATTCTCCGTGCCATTGAGCTGGCTAAAGAGGCCGGCTTACAAGTATGTTTGGACATGGCGAGCTACAATATAGTAGAAGGAGACCTTGAATTTTTCTCTCTGTTGGTCAACAAATATGTGGATATTGTTTTTGCCAATGAGGAAGAGGCAAAGGCTTTTACGGGTAAGGAACCGGAGGAAGCATTGGATATCATTGCCAAAATGTGTAGCATAGCCATTGTAAAGGTGGGTGCCCATGGTTCTCTGATTCGTAAAGGTACAGAGATGGTGCAGGTACAAGCGGCTCCGGTAGAGAAAGTGGTGGACACTACAGGAGCGGGTGACTATTTTGCGGCGGGTTTCTTGTATGGACTGACGTGTGGTTACTCGCTGGAGAAATGTGGCAAGATAGGCTCCCTTCTCTCCAAAGATGTGATACAAGTGGTGGGTACGGAGCTTCAGGTAGCACAATGGGAAAAAATCAAGGAAGAAATTTTATTAATTAATTAGCATATTATCACATAGACATATTATGAAAAGAATTTTAAAGATACGCTGGATGATTACCTTGCTGATTGTAGCAGGAGCCTTTTGTTTTTGGGGGTTTAAGAGTGGTGATAGCCGTAGTTTCCAAATAGCAAAGAATCTGGATATATTCAATTCCATTGTGAAAGAGTTGGATATGTTCTACGTGGATACGATTGATCCGAACAAGACTATCCGTGAAGGCATTGATGCCATGCTCTACTCGCTGGATCCCTACACGGAGTATTATCCGGAAGATGACCAAAGCGAATTGGAGCAGATGCTGAAGAATTCCTATGGTGGTATAGGTTCTGTGATTACTTGGAATCCGAAACTAAAACGTTCCATGATATCTGAGCCATATGAGAATATGCCTGCTGCCGATGTAGGCTTGAAAGCCGGAGATATTTTGATGGAGATTGACGGAAAGGACCTTGCCGGAAAGAACAACCAAGAAGTCAGCGAGATGCTTCGCGGACAAGTGGGTACCAGCTTCAAGCTGAAAGTGCAACGTCCCGGTACAGAGAAACCGTTGGATTTCGACATTGTGCGCCGTTCCATCCAATTGCCGTTCATACCTTATTATACAGTGCTGGATAATAATATAGGTTATATCAATCTCAGCACCTTCTCGGGGAATCCTTCCAAGGAGTTCAAGCAGGCTTTTCTGGACTTGAAGAAACGGGGGATGACTTCGTTGGTGATTGACTTGCGGAACAATGGAGGCGGCTTGCTGGATGAATCTATAGAGATAGCCAACTTCTTTCTGCCTCGCGGAAAAACACTTGTGACGACAATGGGTAAGATTAAGCAAGCCAGCAATACCTACAAGACATTGCGTGAGCCGTTGGATTTGGAAATTCCTTTGGCTGTTCTGGTCAATGGCGGAACGGCTTCTTCGTCAGAAATCCTTGCGGGCTCTTTGCAGGACCTTGACCGTGCGGTCATTATCGGTAACCGTACTTTCGGTAAGGGATTGGTGCAGACCACCCGTCCGTTACCATACGGTGGTACCATGAAGCTGACGACTTCCAAATATTATATTCCCAGCGGCCGTTGTGTGCAGGCTATCGACTACAAGCACCGGAATGAGGACGGCAGTGTGGGACGTATTCCGGACAGCCTTACTACCGTGTTCCATACGGCTGCCGGACGTGAAGTGCGGGATGGTGGAGGCGTGACTCCGGACATTGCGGTGAAGCAGGAGAAGCTGCCCAACATTCTGTTCTATCTTGTCAATGACAATCTTATTTTCAATTATGCCACGGACTATTGCCTGAAACATCCTACCATCCCTTCAGCAGAGAAGTTTGAAATTACAGATGCCGATTATGCGGACTTCAAGACGATGGTGAAAAAGGCGGACTTCAAATACGACCAGCAGACAGAGAAGATGCTGAAGAACTTGAAGGAGATGGCCGAATTTGAGGGCTATCTGACTGATGCTTCGAAAGAGTTTGAAGCGCTGGAGAAAAAATTGTCGCATAATCTGGACCGTGACCTTGACCATTTCTCCAAGGACATCAAGAGCATGATTGCGGTAGAAATCATCAAACGTTATTATTTCCAGCGTGGAAGCATTATCCAGCAGCTGAAAGATGATGATGATTTGAAAGAGGCTGTAAAGATACTGACTGCTCCGGAAAAATACAAGGAAATGTTGAGTGCTCCGGCAGTGACGTCAATGTCTCTGCAACAAAGAAAGGAGACAGCCCCGGTTTTTCTGAGTACCGCTACGAGAGCAAATGAACATGTTTATGATGAAATAGTATAAGGACACTCTTAAGAGGATTCTTTTATTTGCTCCTTAATTTATACCGGATAGTCTCTGTATAAGCCTTTTATACACGACTATCCGGTTAAGTTGTTTGTAAGGTATTAACTTGTTTTATATTTTTGCAGGTGAAAATGAAAACATTGACAAGGTTATGAAACAATTGAATTCTCTGAAAGTATGGCTGTCTGTGGTATTGTTGCTTTGTTTCTCTCTTTCTGGACAAGCCCAGTTCCTACGCACTTCCTACTTTATGGAAGGAAGTAACCAGCGTATGCAGCTCAATCCGGCCTTGATGCCGGGACGCGGTTATCTGAATATTCCCGTGATAGGTTCGCTGAATGCTACCGTCAACTCCAGTTCCCTGGGGTATAGGGATATTATGGACATTATTGAAAACAGTGATGACAGCGACTATTTCATGAGCAATGACTTTATGAACCGACTGGATGCTACCAATAACTTGAATGTGAATTTGAGTACCGACATTCTGTCTGCCGGGTGGTATAAAGGAAAGAACTTCTGGTCAGTCAATGTGGGGTTACGTAATGATATCGGTGCTGCCATACCGAAAACCATGTTCCAGTTTATGAATAACATGAGCAGCCGGGAGTTTGGTGACAATATTTCTGACTATTTGGGTATTAACGAAACCATTAATGGACAGAAGCTTGAGATAAATTCCTATGCGGAAGTCGGCCTTGGTTTTGCAAGGAATATAACAGACCGGCTGGCTGTAGGCGGTAAGGTGAAGATGCTGCTGGGTATCGGTAACTTAAAGCTGAACATCAACCAGATTCATGTGGAAACTCCTTCTGTCGGCTCTTCAGGAGTGACGAGTAAAGCTTCCATTCAAGTGGATGCAACTTTGGAGAACTCGTCAAAGCTGTTAGAACTTCCCGAGAATGAGAATGGTGATTATATCGATGAAATCGATTTTGGCAGTTTTGGTTTTGCCGGATATGGTGGGGCTATTGATTTGGGAGTATCTTACAAGTTACTGGATAAATTGACACTTTCTGCTTCAGTTCTTGATTTGGGCTTTATCAAATGGTCTAAATCGAATACCAGTATAGCGCGAGCCAATGCAGAGCAGACTTATGATCTTCTTGACCCGGCCTCGCAGCAGGAGTTCATGAATATTGTGAACAGCGGCGAGATTCTTAACTATGACATGTTGAAGCTCAAGACGGAGGAGGCTTCTGAGAAGAGCCGTACCCGTGGATTGACTTCTACAATGGTTCTTGGCGCTGAATATGCCTTATTGAATGATTGGCTGGTAGTGGGTGCCTTGTATACCGGTCGTTTTGCCAAACCGAAAACTTTGAATGAGTTGACTTTCTCTGCCTGCATCCGTCCGACGAATGCTTTCAATGTAGCTGCCAGCTATTCCGTACTTCAAGGAGCCGGTAAAACCTTCGGTCTGGCACTGAAACTGGGTCCTTTCTTTGCGGGAACAGACTATATGTTCTTTGGCAAGAATACGAAGAATGTCAATGCTTACTTGGGGGTTTCTATTCCTTTGGGAAAACAGAAAACGGCTGAAAATTAATAAAGTGAGTTATCAGTTGTCGCGGGTTATCTTTCTATAAAAGAGGATAATCTGCGATTTTGTTTTTACGAAAACGCAAAAAGCTTTATCTTTGCTGGTAAATACCTATAAACAGTACTCATGAGAATTGCAATAACGTTTCTCTTGTCTTTGGTTTTCAGTAGTTTGCTGCAAGCTTCACCCATACCTTTTTCTCCTATAGTGAGGAGCTATTCGGTGTCGGATTATAATGCCGGTATTCAGAATTGGGCCATTGCTCAGGACGAAAGAGGGGTGATGTATTTCGGTAATAACAGTGGGCTGCTGGAATTTGATGGAAGTGCTTGGCGGCTGTATGAATTACCGACAAAAGGAATTGTGCGTGCTATATATATCAGTGAAGATGGAAGAATTTATATAGGCTCTTACGAAGAATTCGGTTATTTTGTCCGTACTCCTTATAATACCCTTGAATATCACTCGCTAAAAGATGAGGTGAAGGACTTTACTTTTCATAACGACGAAATCTGGAACATTGTTTGCGTTCAAGGGGAAATTGTATTTCAATCGTTTGGTTCTCTCTTTTTTTATAATGGAAATTCTGTGGAAGGTATTCGGGTGAAGAGCCTTCCGCTGAACTTATTTCAGGTTGGAAATACTTTTTATTCTCAAAGAATAAATGGTGGACTTTGTGTCTTTTCCGGCAGGAAAATGGAAGAACTTATTCCCAGAAAGGTATTTGGGAATAGCGATGTCTTGGCTGGGCTTCCTTATGATGATGCCGTTTTAATGCTTACTCGTAATCAGGGAGGTTTTCTCCTCTATCGAGATGGGAGGGTAGAAAAATGGAAAACCGAATGTGATGATATATTCAGGAAGCATACCATTAATCGTGCGGTGATAACCAAGGACAGTTGTTACGTTGTTGGCACAATATCCGATGGCATATATGCGTTGGATAAAAAGGGAAAGCTGATTTGGAAGGTCAATACGGATAATAAACTACAGAACAATACTGTTTTGAGATTATATTGTGATGATGACAACAATATATGGACAGCTTTGGATGAAGGTATTGCCTATATACACAACAATTCTTTAATCTATTATTATGAACCTCCATTTCGTAAAATAGGCATGGTATATGATGTTCTGGTAAGGGAAAATGAAGCTTATATTGCTTCTAATCAGGGACTTTATTGGCTTAAGGATGGAAAGACTGAATTAGTTCCGGGTTTGGAAGAACAAGCGTGGTTCGTCGATGAATGGGGAAAACAGATTTTTTGCGGGCATAACAAAGGAACTTTCCTTATATCGGGGTTGAAGTCAAAGTTGGTATCTGATGTAAAGGGAGGGATGTGTATGGAAAAGATTGAATCGAAGGAAGAATCTTTTTTATTGGAAGGAACTTATGCGCTTTTAAATCTATATACGGAAGATACTTCGGGAGCATATGGTTTTATCCGGTCTCTGCGTGGATTCAGTCATATGGTCCGTCACATAGAGGTGGACCATCAAGGGAATATCTGGGCGAAACACTTAAGGAATGGTTTGTATCGTTTTCGGATTGATCCGGATATGAAGCAGGTAAAGGATGTACGGAAGTATGAGGGCCTGGGAGAAGTGAAAGGTGGGAGTTTTACTTTGTTCAAAATCAATGGTCGGGTAGTTTTTTCTAATGGGGAATATTTCTATACTTACGAAGATATGACTGATTCGATTGTTCCCTATGAAACAATGAATGAACAATTGATGGAATTGAAGGGAATCAAGACAGTGAGTCGTGCGAACGGAGATTACTATTGGTTTGTGGGTGATAGGATAGTGTATTTAGTGAAGTGTGCGATAAATACTTTCAATATCGAACTCCGGATTCCATATTCTTTGTTTGACGGTCTGACGGTGGAAGAACGGGGAAGCGTGGCTTATGACGTGAGGAATGGCTGTTCCTATCTTTGCCTGAACAATGCCATTGCCCGTATTGAGACGGACAGTTCCTCGTTATATAAATCTCGGGTCAGACGCTCTTTATGGATTTCGGGAATGCGGGTCATTGATGAATTCAGTGGTAAGCGGAAAACATTGGTCGTGCAGCCGGGAGCCAAGGTGGAGCCTGAGTTTAATACGGTGAATTTTACATTGTGTTATCCGGTTTATAGTAATTATACTTATAAGGTAAGGTATCGGTTGGAAGGATATTCTGACCAATGGATGCCGGGTGGACGCTATTTGCAGAAGAAGTATTCTCGGCTCTCCTATGGAAGTTATGTTTTTCAGGCAGAGATATATGATACCGATAGAGTTTTGGCATCGGTAGAGCTTCCTTTTGAGATTTTGCGTCCGTGGTATTTGTCTTATTGGGCTGTGGGAAGTTATATCTTGGCAGGATTGTGTCTGTTGGCTTTATTGCAATATCTGGTCTACCGTTTCGTGAAGAAAAAGAAAGACCGTGTGATTGAACGGCAGCGCGTAGCCCATCAGGCAGAACTCGAGCGGCAAGAGAAGAAGATTGTTGAGTTGGAAAAGGAACAGCTTGAGGCCGATTTGCGTTTTAAAAGCAAGGAGTTGTCCAGTGTGGTAATGACAAATATCGCCCATCAGGAATTTCTGAGTTCCTTGAAAGAAGAGATACAGCGGCAAAAGTTGTTAGGACAGTATAGCCGTAAGAACTTGGATAAGCTGCTCACTTTAGTTAATAGCAATATAGTGTCCGATGAAGAGAATTGGACTATGTTTCAGGCTAATTTTGACCGTATACACGAGAATTTCTTCCGTAATCTGAAACTTCAATATACAGATTTAACTTCAGGAGATTTGCGCTTTTGCGCATTGCTTCGCTTGAATATGCTGACAAAGGAGATAGCGAAGTTGCTCAACATTTCCACGCGTGGGGTTGATGCTGCAAGATACCGGTTGCGCAAGAAATTCAATCTGCTTCCGGAAGAAAGTCTGACTGATTTTCTTATAAACTTTAAATAGCTGTTTTACAGTGAAATATTAATGGGGGAAGTACTAATATTGTACTTCCTCTTTTGTTTTTTAGTGATGGTTGTACTTTTGTTGTAGTACGGGATGTGGAGATTGTCGCATGCTTTTCTTTTATTTGCAGTAAAATAATATTTCTATCAATTAAAAGCATGAAAGACATGAAGCATTTACTTTTCAAGTTACAATTATTTTTAGTCTTGTTGGTGTTTACTGCCGTTAGTGCGTATGCACAGAAATCTCCGGTTGATATGGATCGTTTCATCGACGATTTAATGAAGAAGATGACCCTGGAAGAGAAAATAGGTCAGTTGAATCTGCCGGTTACCGGTGAGATTACGACCGGTCAGGCTAAAAGTAGTAATGTGGCCAAACGTATTCGTGCCGGTGAAGTGGGCGGGCTTTTCAATCTGAAAGGCGTGGAACGTATCCGCGATGTACAGAAGCAGGCGGTTGAAGAAAGTCGTTTGGGTATTCCTCTCTTATTCGGTATGGATGTTATTCATGGATATGAAACGGTGTTTCCCATTCCTTTGGGATTATCGTGTACATGGGATATGAAGGCGGTTGAAGAATCGGCGCGTATTGCAGCCATTGAGTCCAGCGCCGACGGTATTTGCTGGACATTCAGTCCGATGGTGGATATTTGCCGTGATGCCCGTTGGGGACGTGTGTCCGAGGGCAACGGTGAAGACCCGTTTCTGGGAGCAGCCGTTGCGCAGGCCATGGTACGTGGTTATCAGGGAAAAGATATGAGCCGTAATGATGAGATTATGGCTTGTGTAAAGCATTTTGCCTTGTATGGTGCCGGTGAGGCAGGACGTGACTATAATACAGTAGATATGAGTCATCAGCGCATGTTCAATGAATACATGTTGCCCTATCAAGCGGCGGTTGATGCCGGTGTGGGAAGTGCGATGGCCTCTTTCAATGAGGTCGATGGCATTCCCGCTACTGGAAACAAGTGGTTGATGACGGATGTATTGCGTAAGCAGTGGGGGTTTGACGGTTTTGTAGTGACAGATTATACCGGAATTACAGAAATGACCGACCATGGCATGGGCGATACGCAGACTGTTGCCGCGTTGGCGTTGAATGCTGGTGTCGATATGGATATGGTGAGCGATGCATTTGTAGGTACGCTCAAGAAGTCATTGACAGAAGGAAAAGTGACAGAAGAAGCTATTAATGCGGCTTGTCGCCGTATTTTGGAAGCTAAGTACAAGTTGGGCTTGTTCGATAATCCTTATAAATACTGTGATGTGAAGCGTGCCAAGAAGCAAATCTTTACCAAAGAGCATCGTGCCGTTGCGCGTAAGATTGCTTCGGAGAGCTTGGTGTTGCTGAAGAACGAGGGTAATGTGCTTCCGCTGGCCAAGAAGGGCACTATTGCTGTGGTAGGTCCGTTGGCAGACAGCCGCAGTAATATGCCGGGTACTTGGAGTGTGGCTGCTGTATTGAAGAATGCAACTTCTTTGGCTGAAGGTTTGAAGGCGGTAGCAGGCGGTAAAGCCGAAATACTGACTGCGAAAGGCTGTAATTTGATGAGTGATGCCGAATATGAGAAACGTGCCACTATGTTCGGACGTTCTTTACACCGTGACAATCGTTCGGACAAGGAGTTACTGGACGAGGCTCTTGCCGTGGCTGCCAAATCGGATGTTATTGTGGCTGCGCTCGGTGAGTCTTCGGAAATGAGTGGAGAGAGCAGTTGTCGCACGAATCTTGAAATGACGGACACCCAACGCATACTGTTACAGGAATTATTGAAAACGGGAAAACCTGTGGTACTGGTGCTGTTTACCGGTCGTCCGCTGGTACTAAACTGGGAGCAGGCAAACGTGCCGGCCATTCTGAATGTATGGTTTGCGGGCAGTGAGGCAGGTTTTGCCATCGGTGATGTACTGTTTGGTGATGTGAATCCGAGTGGGAAGCTGACTACGACTTTCCCGAAGAGCGTGGGACAGATTCCTTTGTTCTACAACCACAAGAACACGGGCCGCCCTCTTGCCGACGGTGCATGGTTCCAGAAATTCCGCAGCAACTATATAGACATGGACAATGAACCGCTTTATCCCTTCGGTTTCGGTTTGAGCTATACCACATTCTTTTATAGCGACGTGGCTTTGGACAAGACTAGCATGACGGATAAGGGCGAACTGACTGCTACCGTGACTGTGACCAATACCGGCAAGAGAGACGGTGCCGAAGTGGTCCAGCTTTATATTCGTGACCTTGTGGGAAGTGTAACCCGTCCGGTGAAAGAGTTGAAAGGCTTTGAAAAGATTTTCCTGAAAGCCGGCGAATCTAAAAAAGTATCTTTCAAGATTACTCCCGAATTGCTGAAGTTCTACAACTACAATCTTGATTTTGTATGCGAGCCGGGTGACTTTGAGGTGATGATTGGCAGAAGTAGCCGGGATGTAAAGAAAGCAGCGTTCAAGTTACTCTAACTGATTCCCAAGGCGGCAATATGCAGCATTCGAGCCACTGCGTTGAAATGGCATTGTTGCTGCATATTGTCTGCATTTTCACTGCAAACTATATGCAGTATTCTTGCAGTATTTGCTTGACTTGTGTAAGATAATATGATCTATTGAAAAACATGAAGAAAATATTTTTATTAATATTGTGTCTGTCCACCATGTACCCGGTTGTCAATGCTGGGCGGGTGGTTCAGAGTTTTAATGACGGCTGGTATTATGCCGCATGTGATGACAATCGGTTGCAGGAAGTGCAACGCCATGAAGAAGGTTGGCAGCAGGTACATCTGCCGCATACCTGGAATGCGGATGCCTATTCTACCCGTAACTACCGCAGGGCTTCTTCCTGGTATAAGAAAGAGTTCCGTACGGATGCCGCGCAGATGCGGGATAAACAGCTTTACCTGAAATTTGATGGTGTCAATTCTCTGGCAGATGTGTACCTCAACGGCGAGCTGCTCACTACCCACAAAGGAGGTTACTCTGCCTTTACCGTAGACATTACGGATAAAGTAAGGACCGATGCCCCGAATCTGCTGATGGTGCACGTCAATAATCAGAACGACCGGATACCTCCTTTGTCCGGCGACTTCACCATCTTTGGCGGCATCTACCGCAATGTGTGGCTCATCAGTGCTGCAAAGCAGCACATCAGCCTTACCGACTATGCCTCTACGGGCATTTATGTCGATTTGCCTTCCGTGAGTGAGGATAGGGCAGAAATCAGTGTGCGTGGGACTTTGGTGAACCGTGATGTGCGGCGTGCGGTGTTGAAGTTGGACGTCGAGGTGCTGGATACAGATGGGAAGACCGTAGCCCAATCTTTGCGCAGCGTCCGGATAGATGCCGACGGGGCGTTCGCCTTCGAGGAACGGTTACAGTTGGAAAAGCCACAGTTGTGGTCGCCCGATTCCCCTTATCTGTACAGCGTGAAAGTTTCTTTGAAAGATGTGCGTGGCAAGGTGTTGAAAGATGAGACACGTGTCCCTTTGGGGGTCCGCTGGTTCAGCGTGGATGCGCAGGAAGGCTTCAAGTTGAATGGGGAACCCCTGAAACTTATGGGAGCTTGCCGTCATCAGGACCAGATGCCGATAGGCATAGCGCTTTCGGATGAGATGCACCGCAGGGATATGCAGTTGCTGAAAGACATGGGTGTGAACTTTGTCCGTCTGGCACATTACCCACAGGACGATGCCGTGTTGCGTGCTTGCGACGAACTCGGCATGCTGGTATGGGAGGAGATTCCGGTAGTAGATTTGATAGCTTTGGGTGATGAGTTCCGCGCGAATGCCACAAGCGCCTTGCGCGAAATGATTCGCCAGCATTACAACCATCCGTCCGTCATTATGTGGGGGTATATGAACGAGGCTGTTATCCAGCTGCAGTATCGGGTGAAGAAACAACGGCTCAACGGTTTCTAC
Organism: Bacteroides sp. AM32-11AC; assembly: GCF_003603515.1. Lineage (NCBI taxonomy): Bacteria > Pseudomonadati > Bacteroidota > Bacteroidia > Bacteroidales > Bacteroidaceae > Bacteroides > Bacteroides sp. AM32-11AC. The sequence goes on from NZ_QTNH01000003.1 coordinate 327,473, forward strand.
GAGAATACCTTGGCGCTTGCCCGGCATCTGGAGGAAACTCTGAAGAGGGAAGACCCCTACCGTCTGAGTACGATGGCCTACCACGGCAATCAGATTTACAATAAAATCGGTCTCAGCAATATCACCGACATTTCCGGTTGGAACCTTTATCAGGGCTGGTATGAGAACGACTTCAAGTCTTTCGACCGCTTTGTGGACGAAGAGCATCGTAAATACCCGCACCGTCCGTTAATAATCAGTGAGTTCGGTGCCGGTTCCGACCCGCGCTTGCAGTCGCTCGATCCGCAGATATTCGATTTCTCCATGCAATGGCAGCAGTTGTACCTCGAATACTATCTGCCCGCTATCATGAAGCGACCGTTCATAGTGGGCGCCACGGAGTGGAACTTCATTGATTTCAGTTCTGCCAGTCGCCAGGAGGCTACGCCGCATATCAATAATAAAGGACTGATGTACAATGACCGCCGTCCTAAAGATGTGTTCTATTATTTCCAGGCATTCCTGCGCAAGGATATTCCGGTGCTGCACATTGCTGTGGATGACTGGAAGCATCGGACTGTGGTTTCGGACGGTGAAGCGGTGGAACATCCGGTGAAAGTGTATTCCAATCTGGATAAGGTGGAGTTGTCTGTCAACGGCACGAAGCTCTCCGTGCAAGGCATCGAGAATTGCCATGCAGTGTGGCAAGTGCCTCTCGTTGCGGGGCGAAACACGCTTGTGGCTTCAGGTATCTGCCATGGGAAGAAGGTGGAGCAGGTTTCGGACATTTTTGTGAAGATGCAGCCTCGCCATATCGCGGCAGTCGGCTCCGGACAGCTGGAACTTGCAGTGAACGTGGGCAGCAACTGTTTCTTTACGGATGACAAGAGTGATCTTTGCTGGCTTCCCGACCAAGCTTATACTCCTGGAAGTTGGGGCTACATAGGTGGAGAGATTTTCCGCCGTTCTCCGGGACGTATCGGAACCACTGCCGAGGTGAAAGACACCCGTAATGTTCCTTTGCTCCAGACCAAACGCAAGGACATCAAGGCCTATCGCTTCGACTTGCCCGACGGCGACTATGAAGTGGAACTTCTTTTTGCTGACCTGAACGCACGTTCCGAGCGGGTGACTTACGATTTGGGAGCTGTCGCTACCCTAGACAATGCCGATTTCCGCGGCAGTGTCTTCAATGTTTCTGTCAACAACCGACCTTGGCTGAATCATTTCTCTCCGGCGATAGAAGTAGGCGGGAACCGTTGCATATCCAAGAAACTGCATGTTGCCGTAACCGGTGGAAACCTTACGGTGAACTTTGAGGCGGTGAAAGGGATGACGTTCTTGAATGGGATAAAGATATTCAGGATTCATTGATGTTCTATTCTTAATAATGTTGTATTAACCGATAAATTGAGTGAAATATGAAACACAAATTACTTACCGGGTCTCTCTCCTTCACAGTAGGGATGGGATTCAGCGCTTTGCCTGCCGTCGCGCAGCAATCTCCGGCTTCCACTGAGGTCAAGCCTAATGTAATCATTATCAACGTTGATGATTTGGGCTATGGCGACATTGGTTGTTACGGTGCCACCAAGGTCAAGACTCCCAATATAGACCGTCTGGCATCGCAAGGCCGTAGCTTTACGGATGCTCATTCATCCTCGGCTGTTTCCACGCCTTCACGTTATGGACTGATGACTGGTCAATATCCTTGCCGTGAGGATATTTGGGGGGCAATCTTCCTGAATCAGACTCTGCAAATTGATACGGCACGCACCACAATTGCGGATGTGATGAAACGTTCCGGCTATTCCACTGCCATCGTGGGGAAGTGGCATCTTGGATTTCGTACGGACGAAAAGATGGACTGGAACAAGGAACTGGCTCCCGGACCACTTGAATTGGGATTCGATTATTACTTCGGTGTGCCTATTCTCAACAGTCATCCACCTTTTGTTTATGTGGAGAACCATCATGTGGTGGGTTATGATCCCAACGACCCGTTTGTAAGAGGCAAGAGGGCAGAAACGGAGGAGTTCGATGAAAAATTCGGTATCAACTCTATTGGTGGAGCCACGGCTGCGCACCGTTTGTACAAAGACAGGGCTGTAGCCACTACTTTGAAAGACCGGGCCGTGCAGTGGATAAAGGAACATAAGGATTCACCTTTCTTCTTGTATTATGCTACCACCAACATCCATCATCCTTTTACACCGGCCGAACGCTTTGTAGGTACCAGTGAGGCAGGACCTTACGGTGATTCAATCCATGAATTGGACTGGGTGGTAGGCGAGATTATGCGTACCCTCGATGAGGAAGGGCTGGCGGGAAATACTCTGCTCATCTTCACCAGTGACAACGGAGGAATGCTGAATCATGGAGGGCAGAGAGCTTGGAAGGCAGGACACCATATCAACGGCAAGCTTCTTGGTTTCAAGTTCGGAGCTTGGGAAGGCGGGCATCGCATTCCTATGATTGCCCGCTGGCCGGGTAGGATTCCTGCGGGCAGCGTATCCAACCAGTTGATGTCCAATGTTGACATGCTTGCCACTTTGGCTGCCCTCACAGGATATGAATTGCAGGAGCAGGACGGGCCGGACAGTTTCAATATGCTTCCTGCCCTTATCGGAAATCCCGGGAAAATGATTCGGGACCATATTATTATCTGTCCTTCCCAAAAGAGCCATCTTTCCATTCGCAAAGGGAAGTGGGTCTATATTCCGGCGCAAAACAGCGGCGGATTTACCGGAAAGAATGTCGGTGACCATGACTTGGGCGGGGCATCCGCTTTCCAGCTCACCCATCGGGTGAACAGCGATATAGAAAATGCCCGGATAAAGCCGGATGCACCCTCTGTGCAGCTTTATAATTTGGAGGAAGACCCATACCAGACCACAAATGTGTATGAACAGCATCCCAAAGTGGCACGCAGGCTGGCGCGGATACTGGAGGAGAAGATAAGGAAGTCGGATGCCACAAGAAAGTGACAACCGATAGATTGATGAAAAACATAATTTGAAAAATGAAGAATACCATGATGAAAAAGTTTTTTGTAGGTTTATTCTCCCTTTTGATGGGAGTAGGCAGCGCTTTTGCGCAGACCAATATGTCTAGTGAAATGTATGACCTTGCCA